>JADLEU010000286.1 GCA_020845955.1 Anaerolineales bacterium | reverse complement strand
GGGCGGGGGCTCCTTGGGCGCCCCCGCCCGCCTGGCTTTTCTCAGCAGATCAGGCCCATCGGCCGGTCTATTCGGTCGAGAACCACTTGTCGTACAGCGTGGCCAGCGTGCCGTCAGCCTCCATGTCAGACAGCGCGGCGTTGATGGGCGCCACCAGGTCACTGCCCTTGGGGAAGGCAAAGCCCAGGTCCTCGCTGGTCAGCGGGTCGCCCACGATCTTCAGCGCGCCGGGGTTGGCGCCAATATAGCCCAGCCCGGCCACGTCGTCGATGAGCGCCCCGTCGATGTCGCCCTGGATAATCGCCTGCACGAACAGGCCATAGCTGTCGAAGGCCACCACGCGCTCCTCGCCCACCTTCTCGACCGACAGGTCGTAGTTGGTGGTGCCGGGCTGCGCGCCGAGCAGCAGGGTGGGATCGCCCGCGAACTCCTCGATGTTGTTGAAGCGCGTCTCGTCGGAGCGCACGAGCAACACCTGGCGCAGTTTGATGTACGGCTGCGAGAAGTCCACGTGCTGAGCGCGCTCGGGGGTGATGGTGATGCCATCAGCCGCGACGTCAAAGGTGTCGGCCTCGGCCTCGCCACCCATGACGGCCACGATCGTGTCCCAGCTGGTTTCCACGAAGGTCGGGGCACAGTTCAGGCGCTCGCAGGCTGCGTTGAACAGGTCGTAGTCGTAGCCCACGGCCTCACCCGTGGTGGCATCGATGAAGTTGAACGGGTTGTAGGCGTTCTCCACCGCAATGCGGATCTCACGGCCGCCCAGGTCGGGCAGACCGCCAGTGGCCGCCGTCGGCTGGCCGGCCGAGGTGGGGGCCGCGGTCGGCGTGGCCGCGGGGGTGCAGGCCGCCAGCGCCAGGCTCAGGACTAGCAGCGCGCCAAACAGAAAACGGGTCTTCATTGTTATTGTCTCCTCCTCCAAAGCAGGTGATCAAGACTCCGGCAGGTCGCGGGACGCGAACATATGCAATTGGCTGCGCCACCTCCCTGCTGGTCGCCGCGGAACGCCAACGGACAGACCCGCGCCCGCTATTGCCGTTATTCTAGGCAAGGTTGGTCGATTGTCAACGCCCCGCGCGCCCGGGGGATGCTTTATAATCGCCGCGATGACACTCCCTGCGCCCACCTACCCCTTGTCCATCGCTGCCAACCAGATCAAGCGCAGCGTCATGCGCGACCTGATCGCCCTGGCTAGCCAGCCGGAGATCGTTTCCTTTGCAGGCGGGCTGCCCGCGGCAGACCACCTGCCGCTGCCCGAGGTGGAAACCTGTCTGGAAGCCGTGCTCGCGCGCGACGGCCGGCGCGCCCTGCAGTATGGGCCGCCTTTCCTGCCGCTGCGCGAGTGGATCGCCGGGTATATGCGCCAGCGCGGGGTGCGCTGCGGCGTGGAAAACGTCTTCATCACCAATGGCGCACAGCAAGCGCTGGAGATCCTCGGACGACTGCTGCTCGACCAGGGCGAGGCTGCCGTAGTGGAGGCGCTGACCTTTACCGGCATCGCCCAGGTGATGGACGCGCACGGCGCCCGGCTGCGCGCCGCCGCCCTCGATCTGGCAACCGGCGTCGACCCGGACGACTTCGAGGCCGCTCTGACGCGTGGCGGGCGGGCCCGCGTGGGCGCCGTCATCCCCGACTTCCACAACCCGGCCGGCGCCAGCCTGACGCTGCCGAAGCGCCAGCAGTTGGCCGCGGCGGCAGCGCGCTCGGGCATCCCCATCATCGAGGATGACTGCTACTCGCTGCTGCGCTACACGGGCGAGACCTTGCCCCCGATCAAAGCCTTCGACGAAGCCGAGCAGGTATTCTACGTCAGCTCGTTCTCCAAGATCATCGCGCCCGCCATGCGGCTGGGCTGGATCGTGGCGCCGGCGCCTCTGCTGCCAAAGCTGACAGTGCTGCGTGAGAGCATCGATCTGGAGTCCTCACAATTGCTGCAGCGCGTGGTGACCGAGTTCGTCACGCGCGGCCTGCTGCGGCCGCACCTGGGGGCGCTGAATGCCGCCAACCACGAACGGCGCGACGCGCTGTTGGACGCGCTGGAGCGCGAGCTTGGCAGCCGCGCCCGGTGGGCGGCGCCCTCGGGCGGACTCTTCGTCTGGGTGACACTGCCGGATGAAGTCGACACCGCCGCTCTGCTGCCGCGCGCCTTCGAGCACAAGGTGGCCTTCATCCCCGGTGTCAACTTCTCGGTCGAAGGCCGGTATACCAACTGCCTGCGCCTCAACTACTCTAATAACGTGCCCGAGCGTATCCGGCTGGGGGTGCGCCGGCTGGCCGCGGCGCTGGACGAATACGGCGCGCATGGCTGAGTTCTGCTTCACCGCCTATGCCCAGGACATTCACTTTCGTCCTGGGGCCGTCGCGCGGCTGCCCGCGGCGCTATACGCCCTCAGCTGGCGGCGGCTGCCGATGACCACCGGCCCAGCCAGCCTGGCGGACCGGGCTGGCTGGGTCGGGGCGCTGCTGGGCGAGCGCTGGGCGGCAACGTTCGATCAGGCCCAGCTCCACGTCCCGACCGCGCAGGTCGTTGCCGTCGTTGAGTTGGCCCGAGACCGCCGCCCCCACCACGTACGCCGGCTCGAAAATGAGTGCCATGAGGGTCAGGACTGAATGGATCGGCAACAGCTTCTGAGGCGGCTTGACAAAGCCTGGACGGCGTTCAACGAGGCCTATGCCGGCCTGTCACAAACACGGTTGATCGACCCGGGCGTCACCAGTGATTGGTCGGTCAAAGACATCCTCGCCCACGTCAGTTGGTGGGAGGCGGAAGCGCTGAAACACCTGCCGCTCATCCTGGCAGGCGACCGGCCCCCGCGCTATGCCACAGCCTACGGCGGCATCGACGCCTTCAACGCGCAGATGACCGAGCTGAAGCGCGGTCTCAGCCTGGCCGCCGTGCTGAGCGAGCTGGAGGACACCCACCGCCGCCTGGTCGCCTATCTTGAGACCGTGCCAGAAACGTGCTTCTCGACTGAGACGCGCTTCCGGCGCCGGCTGCGGCTCGACACCTACAGCCACTATCCGCTGCACGGCAGCGCGATCCGCGCCTGGCGCGAACAGTCATCGCGCTGAGCGCACCCCAACCGCCTGGCCTTGGCCTGGCTCAGAAAAAGGACACGAACGCCGCCAGCGGCGTCGAGGGCTTGATCGCGCGTTATGATCGGGGCGTGAGCGCTGTCGACCTGCGGAGGGCGAGTTCCGCGGCCGCCGGCGAGGCGTTCGTTCGAACGGGACGTTCTCGATAAATGCCCCTACTGTTCTGTTCGGCCTTCGTCTCGCGCGGCAAACACCCACGTCACCGCCGCCCAACCAGCGCCCCCACGCCCCGGCCAACCCAGACCTCGTCGGCGAAGGCCTTGTTGCTGGCCGAGGCCACGAAGAAGGTCACGCCCTGCACCGTGGCGCGACGCTGCAGCTCGTGCCACAGCTGCAGGTACTGCTGCGCCTTCTGCGCCACGGTGGCGCCGCCCTTGTTGTTGCTGGCCTCGGTGATCCAGATCGGCTTGAAGCGAAAGCGGCTGATGAAGTCGTCGAGCACGCCGATGGCGTTCTTGAGCGGGTAGACGGCTGACCAGTAGATGTGCACCCCCAGCCCGTCGGCGGCCTCCACCGCGCGCCGGCTGGCCTCCACAAACTGGATATGGTCCTGCTTGAGGTTCGACACGCTCGATCCCGGCGACAACCCCGGATAGATGAAGCGCACGCCCGGCAGCGCCTGCCGGTACTTGGCCAGCAGTTCGAGCCACCAGGCCCCAAAGCTGGCCCCGTCGCTCCAACTGCGGCCCAGCCCTTCCTGGACGACGTTCGGCTCGTTGTGCAGTTCGACCACCACGTCGCGGCCGGCCAGCGCCCCCATCGCCCGCTGCACGTCGGGCAGTGTGTCGGCCAGGAATTGATCGGGGCGGATATCGCGCCCGCCGAAGTCCAGGAAGGCGCGCACGATGAAGCTGGCGTCAGGTTGGGCGCTCGCCAGCCGGCGGATGTCGGCCTCGGCGTGAAACGACAGCACCTTGATGATGCTCGGCCGCAGCGCCGCGAACTCCTTGAACTCTGCCTCCGTGATGCCCGGGTCGGCGCTGGCGTGCAGGCCGATGCGGCAGTGGCCCAGCGCGGGCGGGTCGGCGTCCGGCGTCGGCTCGGGCGAAGGGGCGGGGGCGGCTGGCGGCGTAGGGCCGGGGACTGGCGCAGGGGGTGGGCTTGTGACCGAGGTGCCGGTGCCAAAAGGCGGCTGCAGCACCCGGTCGTCCACGCGCACGGGCGTGTATTCACCCTGCGCCGGGCCCGTAACAATCATGCGCGTCGCCGCCGGCACGAAGCCGATGGCTTTGGCATCGCGCCGCGGGGCAGCGCGCAGGTTCAGGCCGTATTGCCCAGCCACGGCCGTGTCGTCCTCCAGCGTGGACTGGCTGGTGAACACCCAGCCGGGCGTCGTGTCGGGGATTGGCGCGGGAGGCGGAGGCGGCGGGGGCTCCCCGGCTGGGAATGGATCGGGCAGCGCCACCATCGGCAGCGGGCTGGCCAGGTCGAGGATGTCGGCCGTGCGCGCCCAAATCGGCGTGTACTCGCCGCGCGGCGGGCCGACGATCTGCGCCGCCGCCCCTTCCTTCACGAGCCCCACCTTGGCCGAGGCCTGGTCGGCCGCCGCGCGCAGGTTGATGCCGAGCGCGCCCACCGTGGCCTGCCGCCCGCTGACAGCCAGGTTCTGCGTCCAGGCCCAGCCGGCCACCAGGCCGGCCGGCGGAAGGTTGGCGCCAGTAGCTGGCGGCGGCCTGGGCGGAACGTCCGGCAGGCTGATCGGCCCCTGAAAATCGGCCTGGCGCACGCGCACCGGCAGGTATTCGCCCTGCTGGCCGCCCAGCACGCTGACGGTGCTGCCACCCTTTACCAGCCCGATGTTGGGCGCCGTGCGCTGGGGCTGGGCGCGCAGGTTGATGCCCACCTCGCCCACGACCGCCTGTATCGTTCCACCGGCTCCACCACCGACCCGCAGGTACTCGGCAAAGCCCCAGCCGTCCACCGTGGCCGTCGTGGGCGGAGGCGGCGAAGCCGGCGGCGCGGGCGGCGCTGGATCGGGCAAGCCCACGGCAGCGCGCGCCACCTTGACCGGCACGTACTGCCCGCGCGCTTCGCCCGTGACGATCATGAGGGTGCCAGCCGGCACCAGCACGAGGCGCGGCCCATTCACACTCGGCTCGCCGCGCAGGTTGATGCCGCCCGCGTTGGCCTGTGCCAGGCCATTGCCCAGCGTCAGCCCAGGCAGATAGGCCCAGCCTTCGACGTAAGGCCCGGCGGGGGTCTGCCAGCCCAGTAGCGGCAGGATAAATGGTGTAGGATCGTGGATATTGAAGGGCCAGTTGAGGTAGCTGGCGTCGAGCTTCTTGAGGGTCAGGTGCAGGTGCGAGCCGAAGCTGTTGCCGGTGTTGTTGGCCAGGCCCAGCAGCGTGCCGGCCTGCACCGGCTGGCCCGGCGTGACAAGGCACTGCTTGAGATGCGCATAGGTCGTCTGGTATTGATCGGCGTGGTCGACCTTGACGTGGATGCCATAGTTGTGCCCGATGGGCTGGCTGTGGACCGAGGCGACCGTGCCCGGCGCCACACAGAAAACGCGCGAACCCTCCGGCGCCCGGATGTCGAGCCCCTCGTGCCCCGGCAGACCAAACTGGGCATAGTTCTGTGGGTTGGCGCCGAAATATTGATTGATGGCCCGGTACTCGGTCGGCCAGGCTTCGAACTTGAACGTGGTCATGTTGGTCCTCGCACCGCCAGTGGCGAACGGGCGGGAGTCTAGTCCAGGCGGGGCGAGGCGGCAAACGAATGTGTGGGCAGCGCGCGGGCCCGCGACGAAACCAAGCTGGGCCAGTTGAGCGCGCAGCTGGCGGGCGTGGTGCACGAGACGACGCGGCCAGCACGCGTCAGCTTGTAGTTGAGGGATAAGCCATGACCGATGAATTCCAGCCTGATGACCTAAACGCCGCCGCCCGCGCGGCCTGGGACGCCAACGCCGAGGCCTGGGACGCGCGCATGCGCGACGAGGGCAACGACTTTCAGCGCCTGCTGGTGACCCCAGCCGCCGCGCGCCTGCTGAGGGTGCTGCCGGGCGAGCGCGTGCTGGACGTGGCCTGCGGCAACGGCATCTTCTCGCGCCACCTGGCCCGGCTAGGCGCGCGCGTGGTCGCCTGCGACTTCAGCGCGGCGCTGATCGAGCGCGCCCGCGCCCGCACGCTGGAGCACGTCGACCGTGTGGACTACCGCATCGTGGACGCGACCGACAGCGCACAGCTTTTGGCGTTGGGCGCCGGAGCATATGACGCGGCGGTGTGCAACATGGCGCTGATGGACATGGCCGCCATCGACCCGCTGTGCGTGGCGCTGGCGCAGCTGCTCAAGCCGGGCGGGCGCTTCGTGTTCTCGGTCATGCACCCATGCTTCAACACCAATGGCGCCACATTCCTCGGCGAATGGGAAGACCGCGACGGCGTGCCGGTCATCACCCTCTCGGTCCGGGTGACACAATACCTGAACCTGCGGCCGGCGCGGGGGCTGGCGCTGGCTGAGCAACCGGTGCCGCACTATTACTTCCATCGCCCGCTGCACGCGCTGCTGGGCACGGCCTTCCGAGCCGGCTTCGTGCTCGATGGGTTGGAAGAGTGCGCCTTCGGCCCCGAGCTGGCCGAGCCACACAGGCTGCTGAACTGGACGAACTACCAGGACATCCCCCCGGTGCTGGTCTGCCGCCTGCGGCCGGCGGGCATGCCATAGCCCACAGGCGCAGGCGCTGCTCCCCGGTTATACTCAGCCTATGCTCACGCCCCTGTTCGCTCACCCCAAGCCGGTCATTGCCATGATCCACGTCGCCGCGCTGCCGGGCACCCCGGCCAGCGCGCTCAGCGTGGCCGAGATCGTCGCCCTGGCCGTGCGCGAGGCGCACATCTATCGCGAGTGCGGCGTGGACGGCATCGCCATCGAGAACATGCACGATGTGCCCTACCTGCGCGCGGGGGTTGGGCCGGAGATCGTCGCGGC
>JADLEU010000285.1 GCA_020845955.1 Anaerolineales bacterium | reverse complement strand
GCGCGCGGCGCCGCCTACCACTGCGCCCGATGCGGCCACCCAGACGCCGCCAGCCACCGCGCTGCCGACCGAGGACCTGAGCATCCTCTACGAGGATGACTTCTCTGATGACGATAGCGGGTGGCCCCTCATTCAGGCAGAGAATGGTCTGGCCAGCTACCAGTCGCCCGACGTCTATCGGCTGGAAATGCGGGCGCCGGGGAGCTTGTTGCAGGCTGCTCGTTCTGGCGCGTTCGCTAATTTTTCGCTGGAAGCCAGCCTAGCGGCCACGGGCGGCGCGGGCGAGTGGCGCCACGGCGTGACGTTCCGGCAGATCGGGCCTGACAACTACTACGCCTTCTTCGTTAACCCCCGCGCCCAATCCTGGCAGATCGCGAAGCGAGAGGTGGGGGCCTGGTCGCTGCTGGCCGAAGGCAGCAGTGGGGCTATCCCGGCCGATCCGCAGCCTGCCGCTACGCTGCGCATCGACGCCTCGGGACCTTCGCTGACGTTCTCGATCAATGGGGAGGGGCTGGTCACGGTCAGTGACGCGAGCCTTGCCGCCGGCGACGTCGGCTTTGTGGTCGAGACTCTCACGGAGGGGTCGGTGCAGCTGGATGTGGACAGCCTGGTCATCCGCCGCTTTGACGCCGGCCAGGTGCCCAGTGCGCCGACCGCGGTGCCGGTTGTGCCGACTGAGACGCCGACCCCGGCCGAAACGGCCACACCCACGCCCACCGCGACCACCCCGCGCCGCACCGCGGCGCCCACAGCCGGTTTGTTGACGGCGCTTCCGAGTAATGTAACTGCCCTGGCCGCGACGGCGGCCTCGGTTGCGCAGACCGCCGCGGCCATCGCTTCGCAGGTGCCCGCTGTGCTTACGCAGGCCTGCGGGCTGCCGGGCCTGCCGCCTTGCCCTTGAGGCTGGCATGAGCCAACCCGGCTGGATCGGGCAAACCCTTGGGGGCCGCTACACTATCGAGGCGCTGCTGGGCCAGGGGGGCATGTCGGCGGTTTATCGGGCCACGGACCCCAACCTACGGCGGACCGTGGCCATCAAGCTGATCCATGGCCATCTCACCAGCGACCCGGACTTCTTGCGGCGCTTCGAAGCCGAGGCGGCGGCTGTGGCGCAGTTGCGCCATCCCAACCTGATCCAGGTCTACGACTTCAATCACGATGCGGGCACGTACTACATGGTGCTCGAGTTTGTGCCTGGTGAGACGCTGCATGCCCGGCTAAAACGCCTGGCCGATGCCCGCCAATCCATGCCGGCGGCCGAGCTGCTGTCGGCCGGCATTGACGTCGCCGAGGCCATCGAATATGCGCATCAGCGCGGCCTGATCCACCGCGACATCAAACCTGCCAACGTGATGCTCAATCCCCAGGGGCAGGCCGTCCTGATGGACTTCGGGATCGCCAAGATCATGGGCAGCGCCGCCCACACCGCCACCGGCACTGTGATGGGGACGGCCCAGTACATCTCGCCGGAACAGGTGCGCGGGCTGCGCCCAACGACGCGCTCGGATGTCTACTCGCTGGGCGTGACGCTTTTTGAGATGGCCGCCGGACGCCCCCCTTTCGACGGCGATTCAGCCATGAGCGTCATGCTGAAACACGTCAACGAGCCCGTGCCCGACCTGGCTAGGCTCAATCCGAGCCTCCCGCCCGATCTGATCGCCATCATCGAGCGCACGCTGGCCAAGGAACCTGACGAACGCATTCCCAGTGGGGCGGCACTGGCCACGGCCCTGCGCAAGGTTCGCGATCGCCTGCGGGACGGCGCGGCGACGGTGCTGGAGGCCTCGCCCGCGGGCCGGCAGCCGACGGCGACGCAGATCGAGATCCCGTCGGCTGCGCCGGACGCCACCGTGCCGCCGCCGGTCGTGACCCCGCCGCAGCCGCCGGCATGGCTGCCACCTGCGGCCACGCCGGCCGCGCCAATCGTTTCGCGCCGCGTGCCCCCGGCCTGGGTGTTGGCTGTTGTGCCGATCGTAATTGTCGTTTGCCTGGGCCTGGCTGGCTTGGGGCTGGTGCTGCGGCGCGGCCTGAGAGCGGTTCCGGCTGCGACGACCGAATCTGTGGCCACTCAAGGCACGCCAGCGACGCTGGCCGTCCAGGCGAGCGCGACACCGCCGCCCGCTACAGGAGAGCCCGCTGCGCTCCAACCCACTACTCAGCCGGCCGCAGTCGTTGATCCGGCGGCTTTGGGCTTGATCGCGATACCGGCGGGGCAATTCGACATGGGTGCCGCCGCCGGCCGCGTGGACGAACAACCCCTCCACACGGCTGTACTCGGCGCGTTCTATATTGACCAATTCGAAGTCACGAACCGGCGCTATCAGGCTTGCGTGGACGCCAGCGCCTGCCAGCCGCCAGCCAACACGGGCTCATTCACGCGCAGTTCGTACTTTGCATTGTCGGAATTTTCCGACCATCCCGTGGTGGCCGTGACGTGGGAACAGGCCGCGGCGTTTTGCGCGTGGGACGGGGGGAAGCGGCTACCGACGGAGGCCGAATGGGAATTCGCCGCTCGGGGCGTTGACGGCCGGCGTTACCCGTGGGGCAATGACTTTGATCCGGCCCGGCTGCCAGCCGGCGAAAGCGATACCACTTCAGTGGGACGCTATC
>JADLEU010000284.1 GCA_020845955.1 Anaerolineales bacterium | reverse complement strand
GGGCCACCCGCTATCGTCATCAGAGAAGTCATCCTCGTAGAGGATGCTCAGGTCCTCGGTCGGCAGCGCGGTGGCTGGCGGCGTCTGGGTGGCCGCATCGGGCGCAGTGGTAGGCGGCGCCGCGCGCCGGCAGGCCGCCAGCGCGATGACGAGCACAAGTCCAAGCATGGTTACAAGGCGGCGCGAGGGCAGCCGCAGCAGTCTGGGCAACATGGGAGTCTCCTGCCTTATTGGGTCATTCGCCAGAGCCAGGTATTGGCAAACTGGCAGGTCGTGGTGCCGCTCTGGTTGAGGGCCACCAGGGCGACGAAGCCGCGGTCGTAGTGATCGTCCTCGACATGGCCGAGCAGAGTGCCGTTGGTGTATATACTGAAAGTCGTCCCACGGCCGACCACGGCCAGGCGATTGGTGGTATCGTTGGCTGAGGTAAACTTTGGATCGAGGCCGCGCGCGTACAGATCATCGTATTCGATGACCTCGCCAGCCTGCATCAGCATGAAGATCACGTGTCCATTGGCCCCGCGCGTGGCAATCACCAGGTACTGGTTGAGCGCGTCCTCGTTGCCGTCGGAGCGCAAGACGACCCCGCAGCCCGAGGTGCCGAAGCGCGTGTTCCAGGTGATATCAGCCGCCACGACAAAATCAGTCGCCACGGTCGCCAGGAACTGGTTGGCGTAGGCGAACTGCTCGAACCCCTCGATGTCGAGTGTCACGGGCGGGTGGATCCAGCCCACCTCGCCGTGACTCGGATCGACCCCGTAGGCCGGCAACTCGGCCAGGATCGGCGCAATGGCGGTGGCCGTGGCTGCCCGAGCGGCCAGTTGGGTGCTCTGGCCGGCGGCCTGGGTGGCCGCCTCATTCAGCACGTTCTCATTAGTGGCTACGGCCTTGGTGAACTGTGGGGCGATGCGCGCGGTCGCCGAGCTTTCGACGCCGGCCGTCGCCGTGGACACCAGGGCGGTGCTGATTGCAGCGACCGTCGCCTCGCGGTCGGTGCCGCCAACGCCGATGCCGCAGGCCAAGGCGCTAGCCGCCCAGATCACTAACAACATCCCTAGCGTCCCGGCGGAGCGGAGGCCGGCCCCCTGCCGCTGATTACCTTGAACGGGCGAATTGCGGCTCGGCATCGCTACACGACATCCTTGCGCTTCTGCAGCACGAGGATCGTAATAAAGAGCAGGCTGCTGTAGATACCCTGAGCAAACCAGGTGGTCAGGATCTTGGGCCAGTAGGCGAGGGCGTCTTCCTTGTTGACGAACGTCCAGCCAAAGTCGCGGTTCACTTGAAATACCAGGCCTTCCGCGGGCTCCACGGCCGATGCGCGGGCGATTCGCCACTGGGCGAACTCCTCCTGGTAGTCGACTAGTTGCTCTTGATAAGCGTCCACCTCGGCTTGATAGGCGTCCACCTCGGCCTCATAGGCGGCCTGGATCCGGTCCACTTCGTCCTCCCAGGCGCCCAGGGCCTCCAAGTATTCGGCCATGGCGATCTGGTTGGACTGGTCGGCCGGCTCAACCGGGCGCTCGGGCAGCACGGGCTCGACAGGCGGGTCGCCGGCGCCTTCCGGCTCCACCGGCGCCGGCGCGTCAATGGCCGGGTCGTAAAAGCGGCCGACGCCGGGGAAGTTGCAGGCGCTGAATATGGCGGTGCCAAGACACCGGCAGCCCTGGGCCTGCTTGTCGTCCAGCGACATCGCCTCGCGCAGGTCTTCGGGCAGGGCCCAGCAGGCATCGGCGGCTACATCTGAGCCAACCGCCGTGATGCTCATCAGGGCCTCGAAGGCCCAGCGGGTGGTCGTCAGCGCGCTGACGAACTGGCCCGGCCCAGGCAGCGCGATCAGGGCGCCGCCCAGCACGATCTGAGGGATCATCAGCACGATTACGAGCAGCGAGGCCGAGTTCGAGTTCGGCGCCAGGGCCGAAGCAAATAACCCCAACATCATGCCGGCCATGGTCGACAACGTCAGCGTGAGGTAGATGGTCAGCGCCTCGAGCAGGCCGCCCGGCATCTGGAAAGCTAGATAGTGGATGATCACGAAGGCCGCGGTCTGGTACAGCGCCAGAAGCGCCGCCACCCAAATCTTGCTCAACACATACGGCAGGATCTTGAGGTTGACAAGCCTTTCGCGTTTGTAGATGTCCTGTTCCTTGACGATCTCGCGCATCTGGCCGACGCCGCCGACAAGCACGCCGTACAACGCCAGCAAGAAGAGCGTGATCATGACGTTGGGGACATTGCCCTTCGGGCCGACATCAAACGGATTTCTGCCCAGCAGAACTGACAAGACCACATCCAACAAGCCAACCAGCGGCGGCACGGCCAGCAGCAGAAACAGCGTAAACCGGTCGCGGGTAAGGATTTTGACGTTGCGCGCCGACAGGATGAAGAATTGGCGCAGCGACGAAACCTGGCGCCGCCGCTGGCGTTCGACCGGCCGGCGGTCGGCGGTTGGCGCCGCGCCGCCCCCCGGCGCCAACACGTAGCCCTGGCTGGCCAACGGATCCGCCACATACTGCTGATAGGCCGAGTGCTGCTGGAAGCGCTTGCCCCACTCGGCCGGGGAGCCATGGTCGGGATCGTCGAGGATGGCGTAGATCTGGTCAAACTCCATCTCGCTGGCACGCCGGTCGCGCTCGGAGCGGTATTGATCGAAGTAATTCAGGGCCTCATCCGGCGGTCCAAACCAGGCCAGGTAGCCGCCGCGAGCCAGAAAGACTACCTTGTCGGCCAGCATGACGTTCTTGGTGGCGTGCGTGATCAGGATAATCGTGCGGCCCTGGTCGGCCAGCCGCCGCATGAGCTGCATCAACGCCGTCTCGGTGCCCGGGTCGAGCCCCGAGGTCGGCTCGTCGAGGAAGAACAGCCCCGGCTTCGTCAACAGTTCAACGCCGATCGAGACGCGCTTTTGTTGGCCACCGCTCAAGCCGCTGATCTGCACGTCCTTGCGGTGAGCCAGGTCGAGGTCGTCAAGCACCTCGAGCACCCGGGTGTGGCGCTCGTCGCGCGTGGTGTCGGCTGGCATACGCAGCTGACCGGCGAAGTCCAGGGCTTGGAAGACCGTCAACTCCATGTGAATGATGTCGCGCTGGGGGACATAGCCGATATCGTAGCGAATCGCGTCGAAATGGCGATAGACGTCGATGCCGTTCACCAGCACACGGCCATGCGTCGCCGGCCGGTAACCGGCAACGGCATCCACCAGGGTCGACTTGCCGCCGCCGCTTTGTCCGACCACGACAATGAACTCGCGCGGCTGGATCGACAGCGAGATGTCCTGCAGGATGTTCAGGTCCTTGCGCACCCACTTGTTGACGCCGACGACATCCACCCGCAGCCCGCGCGACTCATCGTAGCGGTCCAGGCCATCTTCGCCAATGACAAAGCGGTAGGGGCCGACGCGGATCTGGTCATTCGGCTTCAGCCAAACTTCGCCCTCAATCCGTTGGCCATTGACCATGGTGCCATTTGAGCTGCGCAGGTCGCGCACGCGCATGCGCGAGCCCACTCGCTCGATCTGGGCGTGGTACCGCGAGATCTGAGGCGTGTCCAGGCGAATGTCGTTGCTTGGGTCGCGGCCGAGGGTGAGCAGGCTGCGTTCCCCGAACTTTACGGCCACAATGGCGGTCTGACGCGCGCTGTCGGGAGCGCTATAGCGCAGTGTCACCATGGTGCCTGGGTCCAGGCTGCCGAACCGCAGCAGTTCGCCGTGCTGCAAGGCATGCGGCGCACTCAGCGGTCGCCCCTCAAACAGCACCGGGTTGCTGGCCTGGGGCAGTTGGGTGAGGACGTAGCCCTCCGGACCGCGCTCCAGGCGAGCGTGGTGGCGGGAGACAATGGGCGACCCAATCGTGATGTCGTTGTCCTCAGCCCGGCCGAGGGTGTAGACTGGCGCGGTGAGTTTCAGAGTGCGCGGCGGCCGGCCAGATTCCTCGATCGTGAGCTCTGGGGGCGCCGCCGCGCCGGTGCCCCCAGGCTGGCTGGGCAGCCTCCCTATGGGCGCGATCTCTCCCAGGACCGTGGCTGGCGGGGCCCCGTCCGACGCTGGCGGCAGTGCGCCAGATCGATGCGCCGAGCGCGCCGCCGTGACCTCGGATTGGGCCTCCGGCGCTGCTGGCGGGCCCGCCGGCTTGGCAGCAGTCGCCAGCGACTGATCGGCCGATGGCTTCTTAAGCGGCTCAAGCACGGTGACGGCCGGGCGCACCGCTGCGGCCTCAACCACCAACTCGACCGTTTGGCCAAGCAGGATCCGGTCGCCGGGCGCCAGGCGGCGCGCCGCGGACAGCCGCTCACCGTTAACGAACGTGCCATTGCTGCTGCCCAGATCCTCCACGAGCAGATCCACGCCACTCAGCGTTAATTGCGCGTGGCGCCGGGAGACGCCGGCGCCATCGATAACGATTTGGTTGGCGGGGTCGCGACCAAGAGTGTTTGGAAACTGGTCGACCGGGAAGACCTGCCCTGGTGACGGGCCGCGAGTCAAGATCAACCGAAACTTAGCGCCAGAGGCCATCGGCACTCCTTCTGTTACTGGCGTCATTGCCAATTTTGGGGTACTTTACAGGCCGGCCGGGTCTCGACACAACGGCCGCAACCGGCCGCAGTATACATGAGGCTAAAGGCGTCTGCCAAATTGGAGTAGCGGGCCAGAGCGGCCCGCCCGGCGTTGATGCCGCCACGTAAGGGTCTTCACGATTATGACCGGAATGGTTCCGCCTGCCCGCCGTTCACCCGCCTTTGGCACGCTCGTGGAGATGCTGCGCTCGCGCGCCGCAGATCAGCCAGAACGCCTGGCTTACCGTTATTTGCCTGATGACGCGGCCCAACTAGAGCAATCTGTTACTTTTGGTGAACTAGATCGCCAGGCGCGCGCCATAGCCGCCTGGCTGCAGGCGTCGGTGCCCGCCGGGTCACGCGCGCTGCTGCTCTTTCCTCCTGGGCTGGAGTACATCGCCGCCTACTTTGGCTGCCTGCACGCTGGCGTGATCGCCGTCCCGGCCTATCCGCCGCGCGTCAACCGGCCCATGCCGCGTCTGCAGAGCATCGTGGCCGACGCCGAAGCCACGGTCGCTCTAACCACCACCAGCATCCTGATCACGCTGGAGCGGCGCTTCGCCCACATGTCCAATCTAGCCGCGCTGCGCTGGCTAGACACGGCACAGATGCCAGCCGGGCTCGAATCAAGCTGGATCTCGCCGGACATCACCCCTGCGACTCTGGCCTTTCTGCAATACACCTCCGGGTCGACCAGCTCGCCGAAGGGGGTGATGGTGTCGCACGGCAACCTGATGCACAACCTGGACATGATCCAGCATGGTTTCCAGATGAACAACGGGGAAGCAGGCGTCTTCTGGCTGCCCAGTTACCATGACATGGGCCTCATCGGCGGCATCCTGGAGCCGATGTACCTTGGCGGGACTTCGACGCTGATGTCGCCTGCGTCGTTTCTGCAGCGGCCGGTCCGCTGGCTGGAGATGATCTCGCAGTATCGAGGGACGATCAGCGGAGCGCCAAACTTCGCTTATGCCCTGTGCGCTGAGAAAGTCAGCGCGGAGCAGCGGGCCGCGCTCGACTTGAGCAGCTGGGTCACGGCCTTCTGCGGCGCGGAGCCGATCCGCCGCGACGCGCTGGACAACTTTGCAGCCGCCTTTGCGCCGTGCGGTTTCAATCCAAAGGCGTTCTACCCGTGCTATGGCCTGGCAGAAGCAACGCTGCTGGTCGCGGGTGGCTATGGGTCTGGACAGCTCACCGCCCTTACCGTCGACCGCCGCTCGCTGGCGCACAACCAGGTCGTGCTGGCCTCCGAAGCGGCCGCTCCGCAGGCCAGCGAGACGAGCGCCCAGGTCCTGGTCAGCAGTGGGCAGGCGGTCGGCGACCAACAGATCGTCATTGTGAATCCCGAAACGCTGGCCGCACGCCCAGAGGCCGAGGTGGGTGAAATCTGGCTGAGAGGGCCCAACGTGACTCAAGGCTATTGGCGGCGCCCCGAGGCCACAGTCGAGGCCTTTGCCGCGCGGCTGGCAGACGGCGCCGGCCCGTTCCTGCGCACGGGTGACCTGGGTTTTCTGTTAGCGGGCAACCTCTATGTGACAGGCCGCGCCAAGGACCTGATCATCATCCGCGGGCGGAACCATTATCCGCAAGACATCGAGGCGACAGTCGAGCGCTGCCACCCCGGCCTGCGCGCTGGCAGCGGCGCGGCCTTTTCGGTGGACGCGGCCGGCGAAGAGCGCCTGGTGGTGGTGTTTGAGGTTGAGCGCCACCACAAGCCCGACTTGGCCGAGGTCGTCGCTGCCGTTCGGCGCGCGCTGGCGGTTGACCACGAGCTCCAACTGCATGCGTTGGTCCTGATTAAGACTCTCAGCATTCCCAAGACTTCCAGCGGCAAGATCCAGCGCCACGCGTGCAAGGCGCAATATCTGGAAGGCACGCTCGAAGTCGTGGCTGAATGGCAGGCTGACCCGGCTACCAGCCCGACGGCCGCCGCGCCGGTCCAACTTCGGCCATCGGGCGAAGCGGACGCGGCCGCCCTTGCCGAGGCCGGGCGACTGGAGGCCTGGCTGGCCGCCACGATCGCCGCCCGCCTGAACCTAGCGCCGGCAGCCATCGACCGCGATACGCCCTTCGTCGAGTATGGCCTGGATTCGGCTCAGGCCGTTGGCGTGGCCGGCGAGCTAGGAGAATGGCTGGGCCGGAGCGTGCCCCCCACCCTGGCGTGGGACTACCCAACCGTCGGCCTGCTGGCCCGCCACCTGGCCGGCCTTGATCCAAGCAAGACAGACGACCCCGCGCTGGCGGCGCGCGCCGCCAGCGCAGCCACAGGCACAGAGCCGATCGCCATTATCGGCCTCGGCTGCCGCTTTCCAGGAGCGCCCAATCCAGCCGCCTTCTGGCAATTGCTCATTAACGGCGTCGATGCGATCCAAGAAGTGCCGGCCGACCGGTGGCTGGTCGACGCCCATTATGACCCAACCCCAGGCGCGCGCGGCAAAATGAACACGCGTTGGGGCGGCTTCCTGGATAACGTCGATCAGTTCGACGCTCACTTCTTTGGGATCTCGCCGCGCGAAGCGGCGCGGATGGACCCGCAGCAGCGGCTCCTGCTGGAGGTTGCCTGGGAGGCGCTGGAGGCAGCGCACCTGCCGCCCGAGCGGCTGGCTGGCAGTGCCGCCGGCGTCTTCGTCGGCATCAGCAGCTACGACTACTCCCGCCTGCAGTTTGACGACCCGGATCGGATCGACGCCTACGCTGGTACTGGCAACGCCCACAGCATTGCGGCCAACCGGCTGTCCTACCTATTGGATCTGCGCGGGCCGAGCCTGGCCATCGACACGGCCTGTTCGTCGTCGCTTGTGGCGGTCCACATGGCGTGCCAGAGCCTGCGCAGCGGTGAGAGCCAACTCGCCATCGCGGCGGGCGTCAACCTCATCTTGGCGCCCGAACTGACGATCACGTTCGCGCAGGCGCGCATGCTCGCGCCGGATGGGCGCTGCAAGACGTTCGATGCCGCGGCCGATGGCTACGCGCGCGGCGAAGGCTGCGGCGTCGTCATCCTAAAACGGCTGGCCGATGCCCGGCGCGATGGCGACGCGGTAGCGGCCGTTATCCACGGGTCGGCCGTCAACCAAGACGGGCGGAGCAACGGCCTTACGGCTCCGAACGGCCTGGCCCAACAGGCGGCGATCCGAGCCGCGCTCCAGCAGGCCGGGGTCACCCCGGGCGATCTCAACTATGTCGAGGCCCACGGCACCGGCACACCCCTGGGCGATCCAATTGAGGTGCAGGCTTTGGCCGCGGTGATCGGCCCTGCGCGGGACGAGAGCCATCCAATTGGGCTTGGCTCGGTGAAAACCAACATCGGCCACCTGGAGGCAGCAGCCGGGATCGCTGGGCTGATTAAAGTCGTCCTGGCGCTCCAAAACGAGGCACTGCCGCCGCACCTGCACCTGCGCACCCCTAATCCGCACTTGCCGCTGGCGGGCACACCGCTTCGAATTGTCACGCAGGTCCAGCCCTGGCCGCGCTCTAATCGGCCGCGCCTGGCTGGCGTCAGCTCGTTTGGGTTCGGAGGCACCAACGCGCACGTGGTCCTCGGCGAAGCGCCAACCCTTGTGGCCCAGCCAAGCCCAACACCCGGCGAGCGCCCGGTGCACGTCCTGACGCTTTCGGCTCGCAGCCGGTCCGCGCTGCAGGCGCTGGCCGGCCGCTGCGCCGAACACCTGGCACGGCGCCCGGAGCACGCCCTGGCTGACGCCGCTTTCTCGGCCAACACCGGCCGGTCGCACTATCTGGAGCGCTTGGCCATCATCGCCGCCGACCGCGCCGAGGCCCTGGCTGCCCTTCACGCGGCTGAACAGGGCGCCTCGCATGCCGGCCTCATCGTGGGGTCAGCCCCGAACCGTGCCCCGCGCCGGGTGGCCTTCCTGTTTACGGGTCAGGGCGCGCAGTACGCCGGTATGGCCCGCCAGCTCTACGCCACCCAGCCGACCTTCCGGCGCGTCTTGGATCGCTGCGCGGCCTGGCTGGAGCAGCGAGGGCTACTGGCTCGCCCGCTGCTACCCGTCATCTGGGGTGAAGGTGAGGCAGTTGGCTGGCTGGACCAGACGGCCTACACCCAGCCGGCGCTGTTTGCCGTGGAGCTCGCGCTGGCCGAGCTGTGGCAGGCTTGGGGCGTTGAACCCGCGGCCGTTCTCGGCCATAGCGTGGGCGAATACGCGGCCGCCGTGGCGGCCGGCGCCATGTCACTGGAAGACGGGCTGACACTGATCGCGGCGCGCGGCCGGCTGATGCAGGCTCTGCCAGCGGGCGGAGCGATGGCGTCCGTTTTCGCTCCAGAAAGCGTCGTGGCAGACGACCTGGCCCGCTTCTCCACCGATGTCGCACTGGCGGCGCTGAATGGTCGCGAGAGCACCGTAATCTCAGGAACGGGAACGGCTGTGGAGGCGGTGCTGGCCGCGCTCCAGGCACGTGGCGTCAAGACACGCCGGCTGAACGTGTCGCACGCCTTCCACTCGCCGCTGATGGCGCCCATGCAGGCCGAGTTCGAGCGCGAAGCCCGCGCGCTCGAGTTTGCCGCGCCCTGCCTGCCTCTGATCAGCAACGTAACCGGCCAACTGCTAACCACGGCGCCCGACGCCCCCTATTGGCGTGATCACGTCAGGGCCCCCGTGCAGTTCGCCCGCGGCATGGAGAGCCTGGCGGCGCTGGGCATCGATACCTTTATTGAAATTGGCCCACAACCTGTGTTGCTCGGCATGGGCCGGCGATGTCTGCAGAACGAGGAGGCCCTGTGGCTGCCTTCGCTGCGCCCGGGCCAGGCCGATTGGCGGGTGCTGGCGCACTCCCTTGGTCTCCTTTATACGCGCGGCGCTCCAGTCGATTGGGCCGGCTTCGACCACGACTACGCCCGCCTCAAGCTCAGTCTGCCATCCTATCCGTTCGAGCGCAGTCGCTACTGGCTGAGCGCTCGGAAACCGCCGGCTGCTGCGCCGGCCCCAAGCCCGGCGGACGAAGCCTCGGCCTTGCGCACCGCCGTCGACTTTCTGGCCCAGGTCGACCCGGCGCAACTCCGGGAGCTTGGCTTCCGGCTTGAACGGGTGGATCCACAGGCCCAGACCGCACCACAGGCCGCTGGCGCCGTGCCGCTTTTCGGGCGGGCCGCCCTGGCCGCCTTGCCCCACGACGAACGGCCCACGGCGCTACGGTCCCTTTTGGCTCGCGAGTTGGGCCAGGTGTTGGGCCTTGGTTCCCAACCCGTGGATGCCCACCGGCCGCTGAATCTCTTAGGTCTCGATTCGCTGATGGCGGTGGAACTTAAGAACCGGATCGAGCGGGCCCTGGAGCTGGAAGTTCACCTGGTCGAATTGCTCGAAGGCCCAACACTCACGGAGCTCGCTCGGCGGCTGAACGAGCGCCTGGACGGGCCGCGCGCGCACTCGCAACGCATTCCCGGCGGCGCGGAGCCAGTCGCCGACCATCCCCTGACCCCCAATCAACAGGCGCTGTGGTTCCTGCACCAGCTCGTGCCCCCGGGCATCGGTTTCAACGTGGCTGGCGCGGCGCGACTGCACGGCCCACTGAAGGCGGCGGCGCTGGAGGGTGCCCTCAATCAACTCGCGGCGCGCCACCCCATGCTGCGGGCTCAATTCGGCCTGAGCGCCGGCCTGCCCATTCAGCGAGCCCAGGTTGAGCTCAAGTTCGTCTTGGCGCGAGAAGAGGCGCGCGAGTGGACCCACGCTCAGCTTCAAGCACATCTAGCCGCCACCGCCTACGCGCCCTTTGACCTGGACCACGGCCCATTGCTGCGCGCGTGCCTGTACCACATCAACGCCGATGAGCACATTCTGTTGCTGAGTCTTGACCACATCGTGACCGATTTCTGGTCGATGTCAGTGCTGATCACCGAGCTGGCGCGCCTGTACGAGGCCGAGAGCACTGGTCAATCGCGAGCCTGGGACCCTCTGCCGATCACCTATGCCGACTTCGCCCGCTGGCAGGCCGAACGCTTGGCCGGGGACGAAGGCGAACGGCTGTGGGCCTACTGGAAGCAGAAACTGGAGGGCGCCCTGCCAGTGCTGGACCTGCCCACGGACCGGCCACGTCCCGCAGCGCCTTCTTATCAAGGCGACGTGCGTTCGGCACGGTACGGCGCCGCGCTCACCGAGCGCCTCAAGTCCTTGGGGCAGGCCCACGGCGCCACGCTGTTCATGACCCTGTTGGCAGCGTTCGAGGTGCTGCTCTACCGCTATTCGGGCCAGAGCGACCTGATCGTTGGGTCCGTGACCAGCGGCCGAAGCCGGCCCGAGCTGTCTGGCTTGGTCGGATACTTTGTAAACCCCATCCCGCTACGGACGCAGGTCGACGGCCAGCAGCCGTTCACGGTCCTGCTCGGCCAGGTGCGGCGGGCCGCCCTCGACGCCTTCGAGCACGCCGACTTTCCACCCGCCTGGCTGGCGGAGCGGCTTCATTTGCTGCGCGACACCAGCCGGCCGCCGCTTTTCCAGGTGATGTTCATCCTGCAAAAACCGCAAATGCCCGAGGCGCAGGGACTCGGCGCCTTTGCGCTGGGTCTTCCGGGCGGCCCGTTTCATCTAGGCCACCTGACACTAGAGGCGGTGACGGTTCAGACCCCCCCAGCTCAATTCGACCTGACCCTGATGATGGCCGAAGTCGAGGGTGGATTGGCTGCGGCGCTGTTCTACAGCACGGATCTCTTCGAGGCAGCCACGATTGACCGGATGTTGGGCCACCTGGGCCAGGCTCTGCACAGCATCGTCGCCGATCCAAACCAGCCGGTGGCAACTATCTCTTTGATGACTCCCGCGGAGGAGCGAGAGATGCTGCAGGCCTGGAACGGCACCACCAGCCCCTTGCCTGCCGAGCAGGATTGGCTGGGACTGATCGAGGGCCAAGCGCGGCGCGTGCCTGCGGCCATGGCCGTCGAGGCCGCTGAACACAACCCCGCCAATGGGAATGCCGCTGGCCTGACCTACGCGGCCCTGGACCGGGAGGCGAACCAACTTGCGCGCTTTCTTAACGCCCAGGGCATTGGGCCGGGCGCGCTGGTGGGGGTTTGCGTCGAGCGCACGCCGCGCATGTTGGTGGCGCTGCTCGGTATCCTCAAGTCCGGCGCCGCATACCTGCCGCTCGACCCGAGCTACCCGCCCGAGCGGCTGGCCTTCATGCTGGCCGATTCGGGCGCGGCGCTGGTGCTGACCGAGACTGGGCTTGTCGGCCAGGTGCCGGACTTCGCCGGCCGGACCCTGGCGCTCGACGAGGCGTGGCCGCAGATCTCGTCTCAACCGGGATCGACGCTGCGACGGAGACCGCTGCTGGACGAGTGCGCCTACACCATCTATACCAGCGGCTCAACCGGCCAGCCCAAGGGCGTACAGGTGCCCCACCGGGCCTTGACCAATTTCTTGCTCTCGATGCAAACCGCACCCGGACTGACAGAGGCCGACCGGCTCTTGGCCGTGACGACGCTCTCCTTCGACATTGCCGGGCTAGAGTTGTATCTGCCGCTGGTCACGGGTGCACGGGTCGTGCTGGCCAGCCGCGAAACAGCGGCCGATGGAGAGGCCCTGGCCGCGGCGCTCGCCCGCCATCGGATCACCGTGATGCAGGCCACGCCAGCCACCTGGCGCCTGCTGCTGGCGGGAGACTGGCCCGGGCGGCCCGGCCTGAACGCGATCTGCGGCGGCGAAGCCCTGCCACAAGCGCTGGCGCAGGCGCTGGCTGAGCGCTGCGACCAGGTTTGGAACCTGTATGGGCCAACGGAGACGACGATCTGGTCCACCGCCTACCGGGTCTACCCGGGTCAGGAGGCGATTGGCGCGACTGTGCCCATCGGGCGTCCGATCGCGAACACCCAAGCCTACGTGCTGGACGAAAGGCAGAGGCCCGTGCCGCCTGGTGTGGTCGGCGAGCTGTACCTGGGCGGGTTGGGCGTGGCGCTCGGCTACCTAAACCGTCCCGAGCTGACGTCCGAGCGGTTCGTGCCAGATCCCTTCAGCCCGCATGCTGGCGCCCGCCTGTACCGCACCGGCGATCTGGCGCGCCGGCTTGGCGACGGCAGCTTGCAGTATCTAGGCCGCGCTGATCAGCAGATCAAGCTGCGCGGATTTCGGATCGAATTGGGCGAGATCGAAGCAGCCCTGGCACACCATCCAGCCGTCAGCCAGGCCGCCGTTGCCCTGTGCGGGACAGGGCCGGACAAGCAGCGGCTCGTCGGGTACGTGGTGCCCGCCGGAGGCCAGCCTGGCCCGGACGGCGCTGCGCTGCGCGCCTTCGCCCGGCAGCGGCTGCCGGAGTATATGCTGCCAGTAGACTACGTGGTTTTGGATGCGCTTCCGCTGACGCCAAATGGCAAGCTCGACCGCAAGGCGCTGCCGCCCCCGCCCGAGGCCGCCAGCAGCCGCTACATTGCGCCGCGGACAGCGACTGAAGCCGCAATTGCGGCGCTGTGGGCCGAGATCCTGGGGCTGGGAGAAGAAGCCGCCGTGACGCGCATCGGCGTTGAGGACAGCTTCTTCGAGCTTGGCGGCCATTCGCTATTGGCGACGCGCCTGAGCATGGCGCTGCGGGAAACCTTTGGCGTCAGGCTTCCGCTGAGGGCCATCTTCGAAACACCCACCATAGCCGGGTTGGCGCTGGCGATCGATCACGCCCGGACCCAGGGCGCCCACAGCCACAGCCCTGGGCGCCTGTTCACCCCCATAACGATGGAGCAGTTGGCGGCCGAGGCGATCCTGCCGGCGTCGATCCAGCCAGGCGACACAACCCCGCCACAGGCCGGTGAGCCCGCCCACTTGTTCCTGACCGGGGCAACTGGATTCCTGGGCGCGTTTCTGCTGCACGACCTGTTGGCCACAACACCGGCGACGGTCCACTGCCTGGTGCGCGCCACAGACGCGCAGGCCGGCCGGCAGCGGCTGCGCGCCAACTTGGCCGCCTATGGTGTGTGGGAGGAGACCTATGCGAGCCGCATCGAGCCAGTGTTGGGCGATCTGGCCGAGCCGCTCCTGGGGTTGAGCGAGCCCGCCTTTGCACAATTGGCCAGCCTGGTCGATACGATCTACCACAACGGCGCCATGGTCAACTTCGTGCATGGCTACGCCGCGCACAAACCCGCCAACGTCCTCGGGACCCAGGCCATCCTCCAACTAGCCGTCACCGGCCGCATCAAGCCAGTCCACTTCGTTTCGACCCTCTCAGTGTTTCACACGGCCACCCATACCGGCGGCCAGACCTTTCGCGAAGACGACGAGTTAGTGCGTGTCGGCGTTCCCTACGGCGGCTATGCCCAGAGCAAGTGGGTCAGCGAGCAATTGATGCTGCAGGCTGCCGCCCGCGGCCTGCCCGTTGCCATCTATCGTCCCGGTCCGATTGCCGGCCACAGCCAGACCGGCGCCTGGAACACTACCGACTTCATCGGCAACCTGACCAGCGTGTGCCTGTCGATGAATGCGGTTCCCCATCTCGATCTGCCCGTTGACATTGTGCCCGTCGACTACGTCAGCGCCTCAATTGTGGCCCTCGCGCGGCGCTCGGCATCGCCTGGCCGCGTGTTTCACCTCTGCAACCCGCAGCCCATGCCATTTGGACACCTGGTGGATTGGGCCCGGTCTCATGGCTATGCCTTGCGCAGCCTGCCATTCGATGCCTGGCAAAGCGAATTGCTCAACCTGGCCGCCCGCTTTCCGGCCAGCGTGAACAGCCCATTCCTGCCCCTGATCGAAGATGTTACGCTCGATCAAGTGTTTATGCCGCGCTTCGACTGCCGCAACACGCTGGCGGGCCTGGCCGGCACGGGCGTCCGCTGCCCGCCCCTCGACGCCGGCCTGCTCGACCACTACCTGAACACGCTGCTGCGCAGCGGGCTGGCGCCCCGGCCGGCTGCGCCAGCGCCCTCGTCACCAGCGGGTCCGATAACACCCGAGACGCGGCCGCAGCCGGCCTGAGGCAGCTATGGGCCCTCAATTGGCGCGGCGCATCTGTCTCGACCCGCTCAAGGGCGGCGCCGAAGCCTGGCCCACCTGCCGGCCCAGGCCAGCGGCGTGGGCCTGAGCGCCGGCAGGCCTGCGGACATGCGCCTGGCTGCCCGACAAGTTGACGTCTGGTTGGTTGACTTGAGCCTGGGCCGGGCGGCCCTGGCCGCTGCTGAGGCCGCGCTGACGGCCGATGAGAATGAGCGTGCTCGAAAGTTCGTCTTTGCCGAGGGCGCCCGCCGCTATCGGGCCGGGCGCGGCCAGCTGCGCCAGATCCTGGCCGCCTACCTGCGGACGGCGCCAGCCGCCCTGCGGTTCAGCTATTCGGCCCAGGGCAAGCCTTTCCTGGCCGAGCCCAGCGCTGCCCTGCAGTTCAACATCACGCACTCGCACGAGATCGCGGTCGTGGCCGTGGCGGAAGCCGCCGCGGTCGGGACCGATGTCGAGCACGACGCGCGCCGCATCGACGTGGATGAGATCGCCGGACGTTTTTTCGCCCAAGGTGAGGCGGCTGAACTCAACAGCCTGCCCGCAGCGGAACGGCCACGGGCCTTTCTGCGCTGCTGGACGCGAAAGGAGGCCATCCTCAAGGCACATGGCGGCGGCCTGGGGGTGCCGCTCGACAGCTTCGACGTCAGTCTTCTGCCGGGCGAACCGCCGCGCCTCATCCGAGCCGGGCGCGAGCTGGGCGCGACCGGCTGGGATCTGTTTGATGTCAGCGTCCCGGCGGGCTACGTTGCCGCGCTGGCTGTTGAGGGCGGCGGCAGCCGTCCTTGCGAGCGCGGACACTGGCCGGCGCTTACCTGAGACGGGCGCCGGGCGAGCTGCCGGGCGGTGGTGCCGCGAGGCACGATGCTCCGGCCGGCGCGGCTGAGGGCGCGTATAGCCGGTATAGGGCGTGCTCCACGACGATGCAGTAGCGGCCTGCCAGCATTGAGACAGCGTAGTACCGCTCACTGAGCGAAGCAAGGAAGACGGGCTGACGGCTAATGCGGTCGTCGACGAGCTGCACGGCCTGCCGCGAATCGAACGTGAATGGATCAACGGTCGGCCAACCGGTCACCGTCACATCCGGCCGGGAAGCCTCTACCGCCTGGAAGTAGCGCAGCACGAAGTACTCATCCGTATCGGTGTACCACTCGGCCAGCACCAGTGCCCGGGGCGGCAGCGCGGCCAGGGTTTGGCGGCCGAACGTCTCGGCCCCGTAATCGCCGCGCTTGTTGGGATTGAGGTAGTAGGCCAGGCCATCTCGCACGCCCGTGCCAATGGCCGGGATCCCCAGCAGTTCATCGCCGGCGCCGGCCTGGCGGGCAATCGCCGGCGCGAGTCCGTACAGTACCGGCATGCTGATCACGCCGGCCGCCAGGGCGGCGATGGCCCAGGGCCGCCACGCGTTGAGGCGAGCCAAGGCGCGGGCAGCGCCGAGGCCCATCGCCAGCGAAAAAAACACGTAGGCCAGCTGATAGAACGCAAATTGATCCGAGACGCGGTACAGCCACCCGAACGAGGCATACACGACAAAGCCGCTGAGGGCGACGCGGTGGAGGCGATCGGAAACAAGGCCGCCCCGCCACAACCCCCACACGCCCAACGCAAATCCCATGGGGTTGAACTGCAGGAACAGCAGCACCACAAAGGTCAGGCCACTCTGCAGCAAGTCGAGAGGCGACGTTGCCAGCAGGCCAGCCAGGAACGTCGAGCCGACGGCGGGCCCCATGACTGCCGTGACCGGAAACGTGCGCAGCATGCGGGCCAACTGAATCAAGAACGGCGCAAAACCAGCCGCAAACCCGAACACGGCCGGGAACACGCCGTGCGCCTGACCCGGACCGCGCACAACGCCTGACCCACGGCGCCCCAGGGCCGCGTAGACCGCCAGGCCCGGCAGGGCCAGCAGCGCCAGGAGATGGTTGGCCGCCGCCAGCCCCAGTCCCAGGCCGGCGGCGAGCAGCAGCCGCGGGGCGGGCCGGGCCACGCAGCGGTCCCAAGCGGCGAGGGAGGCGAGGATCAGCAGCGCCAGGAGCGAATATACCTCCGGCGTCACCGCGTGAAACCAGAACGTGTGCGAGACAGCCAGCGCCCCCGCCGCGGCAAGCGACGCCGTGGCGGAGCCCGTGTGGCGGAAGACCAAAACGGCCGCCAGGGCCGCCGCCCCGGCTGCGCACACGGCTGAAACTACATTCACGCGCCAAAGCGCGGAACCCAAGGGGATCAGCCGCGCCGCGGCGTGAGCCAGCATAACGTACAGCGGGTGGTCCCAGGCAGCGACGCCCAGGCGGGCAAAAGGCAATGGGTCGGGCGCAAAATCGGCCTGAACCATTTCCGCAAGGATAAACGACTCGCCGGTAATGGCCTCGCGCTGGAGCCGCGTGCCGTCGCCCCAAGCAAGCGATGGCTGCAGCGTGGAGAGATAAAAGCCGAGAGCCAGCGTGAAGACCGCCCACCCGAACAGGGCGCGCGCCGGACCCCTGCCGGTCATGAGCACCGCGAGTGGCCGGTCAATTGGGGCGGGGTTCGTAGCGCGCGAGGACGAGCGCGGCATTGCTCCCGCCAAAGGCAAAAGCATTGGTGAGGATACGCTCGACCGGCCGGCGGCGGAATCCGCTGGTCACATAGTCCAGGTCACATTCGGGATCGGCCGTATGGTAATTGATGGTGGGCGGCACCACCTGGTCACGCAGCGACAGCAGGCCGGCAATGCATTGCAGCGCCGCGCTGGCAGCAATGGCATGCCCCAACGCCCCCTTGAGACTGACCACGGGCGTGCCCCAGGCGCGCTCGCCGAATACCAGCTTAATAGCCTTGGTTTCGGTCTTGTCGTTCCAGTCTGTGCCGGTGCCATGTGCGTTAATCCAGCCAACCCGGTCGGGCTCGGTCTGGGCATCTCGCAGGGCGCGCTCCATCGCCCGCGCCGGCCCATCTGGCTGTGGCTGGGTCAGATGATGGCTGTCGCCCGTGGCCCCATAACCGATGATTTCGCCCAGGATGGGCTGGCCGCGCAGGAGCGCCGAACGCTCAGACTCCAGCACCAGGACCCCGGCGGCCTCAGCCAGCACCATACCGTCGCGATCAGCGCTAAAGGGCCGACAAGCGCCAGCGGGGTCGTCATTGCGCTCGGACAGCGCCCTTAGGGCGCACCAGGCAGCGACAACACCGGGGGCAAAGGGGCTATCAGCGCCGCCCGTGACCGCCACATCGAGCATGCCGGTGCGGATCAGGTTGAAGCTGTAGCCAATGGAATGCGCCGACGAGGCACAGGCCGCATCGACCGTCATGAGCGGGCCCTGAAACCCATAGCGGATCGAGACGTTCGACGAGGGGGCTGGGTTCATGGAGACCGGGATGACAAATGGGCTGGACGTCCCGCGCAAATAGTAGCTCTTGAAAAACTCGTCGCTGGCGGCAAAACCGCCGATGGAGCTGCCAATGATGACTGCCACGTCACGACGATCGATGCGGCGCCCGTTGACGAGGTCGGCCTGAGACACAGCCTGGTCGGCCGCCACGAGCGCCATCTGCGACGAGCGGCTCATGCGGCGCACCGCTTTAGCATCGAAGTGTTCGCCTTCGACATACCCGGCCAGGCGGCCGCCGATGCGCGAGCGCATGCTGGCGAAGTCGGCCTCAGCGAGGCCCACGATGCCTGAGCGCCCAGCTGTCAAGTTCTCCCAAAAAGCCTCAACCGTACACCCAAGCGGGCTGGCCACTCCAATGCCAGTGACCACAACGCGCTCCATATTGCCTCCAAACCATCGGATGAGGTCGCCCGCGCGACCAGCGGCGCTAAGTCTACCGCAGTTGGGCGTCTGGGCCAACCTGGCTGGGCTGTAGGGCGCACCGACGGTGCGCCGCGGGTTTGCCATCCCGAGGCCACGTGATGCTTCGCGAGCGAAATGGGCTGGGCACCGGAAGCGCCTGCATTCGCGCTCACACCGCCTTCGGACAGAGCACGTACTCCGCCCCGCGGCCAAGCGCCGCACACTGGCCCCACCGCAAAGCCCCGCACGTCCTTTCCCGGCCGCAGGCCGGAGGGCGCGCAGGCGGGGGGCGGTGTGGCCGGCTTTGACGCGGCATCACTCGGCCGCCTCGGGCGAAAATAAGGTAAGCTTGGAATGTACTTGCCTGCGCAACGCGGTTGGGGCCAACCGGCGCCGCAAGTATCAGGACAGCGGCAGCCTGCCGCGACAATGCAACGAGTCCGATCGCATGGCGGCCCGGCCAGCGCCATCACTGGGCCTGTGCTACTCGGCGCGTTCAATTGCTTGTTTGAGACGTCATGACCGAGCTGATCTTGGCACTTGACTTCGGCGGCACGAAGCATACGGCCGGGCTGGCCGCCCGCGGCGAGCACACCTGGCGTGGGCGGCGGCAGATGTTTTCTCCGCCCGGTGCGGACGCCGACCTCGACCTGGCGGCGATGCTGTCCATGGGCCAGGCCTTGCTGAGCGGCCAGCAGCCAGCGGCCGTGGGCGTCAGTTTTGGCGGACCGGTGGAGTACAGCACGGGCGTAGTTCGCCTTTCGCACCATGTGCCCGGCTGGGAGAATAAGCCTCTGAGGCGCATCATCGCCGATGCATTTGGCGCCCCGGCGTTTGTGGACAACGATGCGAACCTTGGCGCCATAGGCGAGCATCGCTTCGGCGCCGGCCAGGGATACGACAGCCTGCTGTACATCACTGTCAGCACCGGCGTGGGCGGCGGCTGGGTCCTGAATGGCCGTCCCTGGCGTGGGCATGACAGCATGGCCGGTGAGTTTGGCCATACGGTGGTCGATCCCAATGGACCGCCGTGTGTCTGCGGCGGCCGCGGCTGCGTCGAGCGGTTGGCCGCCGGTCCCATGATCGCACGGCGCGCGCGCGAGTGGCTGAGCGCTGAGCCAGAACGAGATACGGCGCTGCGCCGCCTGGTCAAGCATGATCTGGCAGCCATCGATGCCCAGGCGGTGGCCCAAGCCGCGGCTCGGGGCGATGAGATGGCCTGGGAGGCCCTAGCGGCCAGCGCCCGAGCCTTGGGCCAGGCCATCGGCAACGCCGCCAATCTGGTCAATCCCCAACGCTTCGTGCTGGGCGGTGGAGTCACCAAGTCAGGCGCGCGCTACTGGGACGCCATCCGCGCGTCGGCTCGCTCTGCGGCCATGCCCGAGGTCCACTTCGACATTGTGCCTGCCCACCTTGGCGATGATGCCCCCTTGTGGGGTGCGGTAGCCCTGGTCGAGATTGAAACTGGCGCCTAAGGCATGGTAGGGCCAATGCCGGCAAGAGCGCCAGCGCTACCACCGTCGGTGCCTTGTGCGCGCGGGCTGGCGGATTGCACTCTGTCTGCCATTGTCGAGCGAGCAGTCGGTGCCTTGTGCGCGCGGGCTGGCGAGGCGGCTCTGGCCACACGTCCGCCTAATGCCTGGCTGCAGGATGAGTCACTGTCAGCGCCGCCCAAACGTGCCCCTGCTGGGCTCTGGCGTGTGGCAGGGAGCGGGGCTGACTCGTTCGTAGGGACTTGCCGTGGGGTCTGGCCTGTGCTATAATAGAACTGTTGTTCTAATGCGCTATTGAAACAGCCCGACACCCGGCGGGACAGGAGCCAACCATGGGCGCAAGTCTCAGCCAAACCTTCCCTACCCTCGAAGACTGCAATCGCTGGGCCGAGCAGCAGGCCAGGCTCGCGGCACAATGGAACCTGCAAAAGACAGCGGATCTGGGCAATCGCCCGGTCGTGCGCGTCCCGGTCATATCGCCGGCAGGCCAGCCCGACGAACTCACCCTCCCCCTGGAACCCGGCTCGTCCGTTGAATCCAGGCTGCGCGCCCAGCTCGCGCGGTCGCCGCGCTTCGCCGGTTACCGAGAAGACCGCACACGCCTGCGGCAGCCGGCCTTTGTGCGCAGCCTGCGGTTCGACTGACCGCCTCCAGCGGCCGCCGCGTGCCGCGCCGGCAGCCTGACGCCGCCTGGGCCTGGGTTGGGCGGCGCCGGCCAGCTCGCTCGCCCCTTTCGGTCAAGTGGTGGTAGACTCCCCCGCAAGTGATTCGCCGATAAGGTCGCTTGCCGCATGCCAACTCGATTGGCCACTGCCGTGGCCAATGCCAACATCGCTTTCATCAAATACTGGGGTAACCGCGACGAAAAGCTGCGGTTGCCCGCCAATTCTTCACTGTCCATGACCCTCAGCGGCCTGGAGACCGAGACGACGGTCGAATTCAGCGAGGGCCGGGCCGCCGACGAGGTCATCATCGGGGGTCAGGCTCAAACCGGCCAAGCCCGAGAAAGAGTGGTGGCGCACCTCGACACAATCCGCGCCCGCGCCGGCATCGTATGGCGCGCGCGTGTCGAATCAAGCAACAACTTCCCCGTTGGCGCCGGGATCGCTTCTTCAGCGTCGGCTTTTGCGGCCCTCAGCGTGGCGGGCGCCGCCGCGGCCGGCCTGGACCTAACCGAACCCGAGCTATCGGCGCTGGCGCGGCTTGGTTCCGGCTCCGCTGCCCGCAGCATCCCGGGCGGCTTTGTGGAGTGGCAAGCCGGCAGCGACGACGCCCCCGAGACCTCATTCGCCTGGTCAATCGCGCCTCCTGAGCATTGGGACCTGGTGGACGTCATCGCCGTTGTCAGCCAAAAACACAAAGCCGTCGGCTCAACCGGCGGCCATGCTTTGGCCGGCACCAGTCCGCTCCAGGCCGCGCGCGTGGCGACCGCGGCCGAACGGCTGCAACGCTGCCGGGAGGCCCTATTGACGCGTGACTTTCCGCGTTTCATCGAGGTCGTCGAGGCCGATTCCAATCTGATGCACGCCGTGATGATGACGTCCACGCCGCCGCTGTTCTACTGGGAGCCGATTACGCTGGCCATCATCAAATCCGTCCGGCGCTGGCGAAGCGAAGGCCTGGAGGTGGGCTACACCATCGACGCGGGGCCAAATGTGCATTGTGTTTGCCGCAGCGTGAGCGCAGCCGAGGTGGAGCGCCGCCTGCGCGAGAACTTGGACGTCAAGACGATCCTGGTGGCGCGGCCCGGCGGCCCGGCCCGGCTGCGGGGCTAGGCCGCCGGCCTCGGCTTATCGACCGCTTACTTGTCCAGCTCCAGGCCGGGCAGTATAATTTCAGTCAGCCTATGACTTATCGGCTCCGAGGTGGGCATGAGCTTAACCAGTGTTGGTAGTTTCTTTGTATTTGTGGTCGTCTTGAGCGGCCTGGTGTTTGTGCACGAGTTGGGCCATTTCCTGGTGGCCAAGCGGCTCGGGATCCACATCGAGGAGTTTGGCTTCGGCTATCCTCCGCGTCTCATCGGGGTGGTGCGCGACGCGCAGGGCCGGTGGCGCCTGGTCGTTGGCCGCAAGACGCCCAAACCTGCCGAACTTGGAGGGCCGCGCACGATCTATTCGCTTAATGCCATCCCGGTCGGCGGATTCGTGCGGCCAGTGGGCGAAGACGATCCGCTCGTGCCGGGCGGCCTCTCGGCCGCGCCCAAACGCCATCGCATCGCCGTGCTTGCGGCCGGTTCGACCTTCAACCTGCTCCTGGCGTTCCTGGTCTTTGTAGTGGGGTTTCGAGTTGGCTGGCCAGATCGCGTGGTCATCAACACCGTCGTGGCAGGCACACCGGCCGCGCAGGCCGGGCTGCGTGCAGAGGATGTCGTCCTGGCCGTCAACGGAAGCGAGATTCACTACACCACCCAGCTCAGCGCCGCCACGTACGGCCACCTGGGCGAGCCGATGCGGATCCTGATCCAGCGCGGTGCCGAGCAGTTGACCCTGACCGTCACCCCGCGGGAAGAGTGGCCTGCCAACGAGGGCCCGATGGGCGTTGAGATGCGGTCCGACATCGTCACCAACTACGGCTGGCCCCAGGCGATAAGTCGGGCCGGCCAGGAAATGTACTACCAGTTTCAGGTCTTGTTCGAGCTGCCGGCTCGCATCTTCCGCCATGAGATCCCACTGGAAACGCTGCGCCCAATCGGCGTGGTGGGCCTCAACGACCTGACGCGCGAAGCAGTTACAACGGCACAGGAAATCAACCAGTGGTTCCCGGTGCTGCAGCTGATCGGCCTGGTAAGCGTCGCGCTGGCCACCACGAACCTGCTTCCGCTGCCTGCGCTCGACGGCGGCCGCATCCTGTTCGTCCTGATCGAGGCCCTCCGCGGGCGCCGCCTCGACCCCGCCCGCGAAGGGATGGTCCACCTGATCGGCATGCTGATGCTGTTGGCGTTGATGGTCGTCATCACCTATCAGGACATTATCAACCCCATTTTTCCGCGCTAGCCATGCAAGCCAGCCCTGAGTTCGCTGCCGTCATCGGCCGGCTGCTCGATTTAAGCGAGCCGGTTTCGGCCGCGCAGCTCTACCACCTATCGGACCTCGCGGGCTCCGAGCTCACGGCGCTCGAGGCGATCTGGCACGAACTGCCAGCAGAGCGCCGGCTAGGGATCTTGCAGGACCTGAGCGAGATCGCCGAGGCGAATTTCGAGGTCAGCTTCGACGCGGTATTGCGGCTGGGACTCGAAGACGAGCTAGCCGAGGCCCGCGCGACAGCCGTCCGCGGCTTGTGGGAGGCCCAAGACGTCCGCTTGATCGCGCCATTTGTCCAGCTCATGAACACCGATATGGACCCCCAAGTGCGGGCCGCGGCGGCCAGCGCGCTCGGCCGCTTCGTATACCTGGGCGAGGTTGAGGAGCTGCCTCCTGTTCAGGCGCGGCGCGTCGAGGACGCCCTACTGGCGGTGATCCGCGGCCAGGACGAGGTCGAGGTGCGCCGCCGCGCGCTGGAAGCGGTCGCCTATGCCAGCCGGGCGGACGTGGGGCCGCTCATTCGAGAAGCCTACGCGTCGTCCGATCCGCTCTGGCGCATCAGCGCTGTGTTTGCCATGGGCCGCACCGCCGATGCCGCCTGGGCGCCGCAAGTACAGGCAGAGCTGGAGAGCAGCCAGCCCGAGATGCGTTTTGAAGCGGCGCGCGCCGCCGGCGAATTGGAATTGGCCGACACGGCGTTCGAGCTGGCGCAACTGACCAGCGATACCGATGTGCAGGTGCAAGAGGCGGCGATCTGGAGCCTGGGGCAGATTGGCGGGGACTTTGCGCGTGAGACGCTCACCCAATTGCTGACCCAGGCGGACGACGAAGACGAGCAAGACTTTATCCAGGAAGCCTTGGACAATCTCGATTTCACCGATGAGGTCAACGCCTTCTCGATGTTTGAGCTGGGCTTCGGCGACGAGCCTGCCTTCGACGGCGGTGACGATGGTGAAGTCGAAGACGAGAGCGATGCTTAGCACAACCGTGAGGAGCGCAGACCGGCCCGTGCCTATGATGGCGCGGGCCGTTTGCAGTCTGGCGCCGACGCCGCGCTGGATGTCGGGTACAATGGCGCGTCCGGCAGCCAGCATCCAGCGCCAGGACCGAGGATGAGCGCACTCGCGGTTTATTGGGGGATCTTCTACAACAATATCCTGCCAACTCTGTTGGCGGCCGGCACAGGCTATTTCTTGGGGCGCCGGCTCCAGCCCGATATGCGCAGCGTCTCGCGCGTAACGTTCTATGTCTTCAGTCCCTGCCTGGTCTTCGCCTCTCTGGCTCACTCCGAGTTGGCAACCACCGAGTTCGGCCTGATCGCCCTGGTGACCCTGGCCACCATCGGCGCCAGCACCCTTCTCGCCCTGGCCGCAGGGAAAGCCATGCGGTTGGAGCGACGCGTGCTCGTCGCCCTGGCAGTCGCCGCCGCGTTTGGCAACGCCGGCAATTTCGGGCTTGCAGTGAACCGGTTTGCCTTTGGCGAGCCGGCCGTTACCCGGGCCGTTGTCTTTTACGCGTTCAGCAGCCTGTCGGTCTACACCCTCGGCGTGGCGCTGGCCTCAGCCGGTCAGCGGCCCTGGCGCCAGGTTCTACTCCACGCGCTGACGCTGCCAACCACTTACGCACTGGTAGCGGCTTTACTCTTCAGAGCGACTGCCTGGACCGTGCCGGTGGCGCTGGATCGGTCCATCAGCCTACTGAGCCAGGGCGCCATTCCCGTCATGCTGGTCCTGCTCGGCATGCAGATCGCGGCTGTCACCAGTTGGCCGCGCTCGCGCGTGGTGCTGATCGGCCTCGCCACCGGCCTGCATTTGCTCGTGGCGCCAGCGATCGCCCTGGGGCTGGTTGGAGTGCTGGGCTTAACCGGATCCACGCGCCAGGCGCTGGTGCTGGAGGCCGGCATGCCCGCCGCCGTCATCAGCACGATTCTGGCAACGGAATATAACCTCGATGCGGCTTTTGTGAGCAGCGCCGTGTTGATCTCGACCCTGCTCAGCCCCTTGACGCTTACGCCGCTGATCGCCCTGCTGCAGGGTGGTTAACCGTGCGCCTGCCTCGCCAGCTCGCACTAACCCAGTGGCCACGTGTCTCCCGCCCGGCCGTGAGCGCGGCGCGGGGCTTGGTCGCTTTAGCCCTGTTGGCCGCGTGGTTCAGTGCCGCCTGGCAGGCGGTGCAAGCCCAGGCCGGAATCAGTGTTGTCGAGGCGCCTCCGCCGGTGTTTGAGTTTGGACAGTCGGTTGAGTTTCGTCTTGTCGCCCGCAGCGCCGAGCCCATCACGCGGGTCGAGCTCTACTGGCAGACCCCGGAAGCGCCTGCCTCCCGCTGGCCGGCGGTCAGTTTCGTGCGGGGCCGCGAGATCGAGGCGAGAGCCAGCATTGACCTGGCAAACTATCCGCTGCCGCCCTTTGCCACCATCCGCTACTGGTGGGTGCTCGAAGCCGCCGCCGGCGGCACACTCACGACCGAGACGGCCGCGTTTGATTATGCCGACAACCGGTTCAGCTGGCAGCGCCGCACCAGCGGCGCGCTGACCGTTCACTGGTACTCGGGCGACGAGGGCTTCGGGCAAACGGCACTCGCCGCCGCCACCCATGCCCTGCCGCGAATCAACCGCGACATCCGGGCACCACTGCCTGAGCACGTCGATCTCTACCTGTATGCGACCGAGGCAGACGCTAAGGCTGCGCTGCAGCGCGTTGGCCGGGCTTGGGCCGACGGGCACGCCGACCCCAAGCTGGGCGTCATCATTGTAGTGGTGCCCGCTGACCTGCGCTCGGATTTTGTGCTGCAAGGCAAGGTCCCGCACGAGATGACCCACGTCTTGCTGTATCGCGCCACGGGCGAGAATTTCGGTAGCGTGCCCACCTGGCTCAACGAAGGCCTGGCCGTGATGAACCAGGGGCAGCGGGATTCTCAATACCCCACGCTGCTGGCCAACGCCCGTGACACGCGCGGCTTCTTGAGTCTGGCCGAGTTGTGCGGGGCGCTGCCCGCGGAAGCGGAGCCCGCCCGGCTCGCGTATGCCCAGAGCGATTCGGTCGTCCGTTATGTGCGCGGCCGGTTTGGGTCGGAGGGATTGCACCGGCTGATCAGGGCCTACGCCGGCGGAGCCAGTTGTGACGCTGGGCTGCAGAACAGCCTGGGCCTGAGCCTGGCCGAACTCCAGGCCGACTGGCTGCGCGAGGCGATCTACGGCAACGAGGCCGGAACCTGGGCCTCCACGGCGCCCTGGCTCGTCATCGCGGGGCTAGTGCTGATGACACCCCTCTTGTGGCTCATCGCCTTGGCACGCCGCGCTCGTGGCGCGCGCGCGGCCCCCAACAACCGCATGGTATAATCGGGCCGCGCCGTGAACATAACGATCCGACAAGACGGATGAACGACCAGCCTGAACAACTCCATGCCGTGATTTACGGCCGGGTACAGGGCGTCAACTTCCGGGCCGCCACACAACGCGAAGCGGAGCGGCTGGGGTTAGCCGGATGGGTACGCAATCGCGAGGACGGCGCGGTTGAGATCCTGGCGGAAGGGAGCCGAACGGCACTTGAGCGGTTGACCGCTTACCTGCGCCGGGGTCCGCCCTCGGCTCGGGTGACTCGCGTCGACACCGAGTTCGGGGCCGCCCGCCGCGAGTTTGGCCGATTCGAAATCCGATGGTAGCTCAGCCCTTGTCCAGCAACGCCGAGCGCCTGGCTTGGACAGTCTTGCTCAGCGCTTTCGGCACGCTGCTGGCCATTGTGGTGGGGGTCGTCATCGGCGGCCGTTGGTGGCTGCAGAATGCCGCCCGGGAGCAATCGATTTGTATGGTTGCCAGCGGCACCGTACTGGTGACGCGCCCAGGCCGCGCGGCGCCAGAGGTCAATCTTGCCTGTTTCCCAATCGGCTCCAAGATCGCCAGCGAAACCAACGCCCAGGCCAGCTTGACGTTTACGTCGCCTGACGGGAAGCAGGTGTTGGCGACCATCCGGGTGTTCGGCAACACACAGCTGGAAATCCTGCGCGCGACCAGCCCGCGCTACCGCACCGGCTTACAGCCGCACCACATCGCTCTGAGCGCCGCCAGCGGCCGTGTGCGCGCCCAGGTAGGCGTTGAGCTCGATCGCGCCATCCAGGTGGAGATCCAATCCGCCCCTGGCGCCACAACCGTGCTTAGCCAGCCCGGCAGCAACGCTTCCGTGGAAGCGAACGGCACGGAGACCATGGTCACCGTGCGCGAAGGGCAAGTCGTGGTCGCCGCCAACGGCGTCACCATCCCGCTGGTCAAAGACCAGCGCGTAG
>JADLEU010000283.1 GCA_020845955.1 Anaerolineales bacterium | reverse complement strand
GCGCTTGCGGCAGGCGGCCGAGCACGCTGCCCTGCAGGAGCGGAGCGGAGGCCAAGACGGTTAGACCCGCTTCGGCGGCGGCGGCCAACAGACCCACCAACCCAGCAGCGCTGGCCTGGTTGGCGCGGCCAAGCGCTTCCAGCATCTGAAAATTGAGCGGCAACTGCAGCGCGCGCAGGTGATGGCGGTCGCCGGCCACGTCGCGGGCGACCTCGAGCACCGTCGCGAGTGACAAGTAATCGCTGGCCTTGGGTTCCGCGCGAAAGCCGTTCCAGGTGGCCAGACCATAGGCGGCAATGCGTCCCTGGGCCACCGCCACTTCGAGGGTGGCGAACGCTTCCCGCAGGCGTTCCAGGAACTCTGCCTCGTCCAGGGCGGCCCGTTGGCTCTCCGGATTGTGCAGGTAATAGAGGTCCAGGCACTCGAGCTGCAGGTTAGCGCGGCTCTGAGCGATTTGGTGGCGCAAGTAGGCTGGCGCCATGCAATGCCCGCCCACAATTTCTCCCGGCTGTACCAGGCCGGGCGCGATAAAGGCGGCCGCAATCCATTCGTCGGGGTCCGCGGGCCAGCCCCCGTCGAACGGCAGAAAGCCGCCCTTGGTACAGACCACGATCTGATCGCGCTGGGCCTCGCCGGCCGCGAAGGCGGCGGCCAGGGCGGCGCCGATGGCGCGCTCACTGCGCTGAAAGCGATAGTTGATGGCGCTGTCGATCAAGTTGCCACCCAGCTGCACATAGCGGCGCACCGCGGCCGAATAGCGTTCGTCGGTGACGTCGTCCGGCTGGCCCAGATAAGTGCCTAGGCCGAGACTGGCGACGGTGAGTCCATCCCAGGCCGAGCGATAGAAGCCGGTCGCCGGGCGACCCGCGGCAAGCCGCGCAGTGGCTGTAGGCGAGGCCGACCGCGAAACGCTCACCTGCCCAATACCCAGAAGGTGAAGGCCGCAAAGTAGGCCGTAAGAGCAAAGAGGGCAACCGCCAGGAAGGTGAGCCGCGAAAAGCTTAAGGGTTCGCCGCGCTGCATGCGTCGCACCTGGACGATCTGCAGCAAAGTCAGCGGCGAAGAAATGACCGCCGCCAGCGCCACCTGGGCCGGCAGCCCCAGAAACGTGGCGAGGACGGCCAGACCGATGGCCAGGAGCAGGGCGGCGTTGTGCAGCGCCGCGCCGCGGCGACGGCCCAGGCGCACCAGCAGGGTTGTCTTTCCGGCTGCTTCGTCGCTGAGGAAGTCGGGGAACTCGAAGGCCAGCAGCATGGCGAAATGATAGACCACGAGCGGCGCGGTGACCAGCACGACCAGGGTGCTCGGCCGCCCGGACTGCAGTATGTGACCCAGGGCGGGCACCAGGCCGGCCACCACGATCGACGCCGTCAATTCGCCGAGGCCGCTGTTCATCAGCGTGAGCGGCGGGCTCGAGTAAAAGTATGCGCCTAGGAAGATCAGGACCATCAGGGCCCATACGGCCGGCCCAACCTGATATTCGATCACCAGCCAGATGGCAGCGCCGCTGGCCACGGCCAGGCTGGCGACAGCGGCGGTAAACACCGTCTCGGGCTTGAGCGTGCCGTCGGCCAACAGACCGCTGCCGCCCGAAAAGGGCGTTCGCGACTGGTTCAGGCGGTCGGGCTCGACGTCCCAATACTCGTTGAGGTAGTGGGTCATCAGCTGCAGACTGGTAACGAACAGTTGGCCCACCGCGTAAACGCCAAAGTCAATCCGATAGCCCTGGTAGCGCGCGATCAGCGCTCCCAGCGCGAACAGCAGTAGGCCGCCCAGCAGGAAGTGCAAGCGCGATAGCCGGACGAGAGCCAGGAGTCTGCTCACCATGCCTGGAGCCGCTGTGGGTGCCGGGCGCGCTCAGCGGTTCTGGATCGACCAATCGAAGCCAATTTCGGGGTCGTCAAAGGGAATGCGCTGCTCGTCGGGTTGTTTGGGGTCGTAAGTTTTGCTGACGTGGTAGAACAGGATCACCGGCTTGTTTCCCAGGACCTGGTAGCCGTGGGCGATGCCGGTCGGGATCAAGATCGTCACTGGGTTGTCATCGCCGGCATAGATGACTTGGGTCACGCCGTGCGTGGGCGACGCGGGCCGCCGATCGAACAAGACGACGCGCGCCATCCCGTCGACCACGTACCAGACGTCGTCCTGGTCGTGGTGCCAGTGAAACGCCTTAATCACGCCAGGATAGGTCTTGGTGACGCTTGACTGCCCAAACCGGCGCAGCAAGTGATCGTCCTCGCGCACGACCTCTCGGAAGTAGCCGCGATCGTCCGCGTGGGTAATGAGTTTCTTGACGACGACATCGTGGATTGCGAGCATACGAGTGGGCCATCACTCCCTGGCGCGTGACCTACAGGCCCAAGACCCGGGCCAACTGCTCGGCATGCTGGCGGCGATGCTCGGTGATGCGATGGAAGAACTGCGCGACGGTCAGGGTGTCGCCGCGGGCGTGGCGGCCGGTCTTGTCCAGCCCGGCCTCCGGCACGGCTTCGAGGGCGCTGAGCACCTTGGCGTAGTCTCGCTCCAGCATGCTCAGCAGGTCGGCTTCGGAGGCCGCCGCGTACTTTTGGACCGCGCGGCGGTTGAACCGGTTCAGGTCAAAATCGTCTGGTACCGTGACGCCGCCTTCCAGCAGGCGCGTGATCTGCCCGAGCTGTCCGGCCTCCGAAACGGCGACGTGGGCCAGAACGTCGCGCGCCTTCCACTCAGCGCCGTCATCGGAAGGAACCGGCTGCACCCACTGCTCCGGCGCCACACGCCTGAAGATGGTCAAGCAGGCGGCATGATCGGCCTCCATTGTCTCGCGCAGTTTCGCCTTGCGGTCGCTCATGTTTGATCCTCTTCAACCGGCCGGCCTAGCCCGCCGGAGGCCGGGCGTCCACGTGGGCCACCGGCTGGCCCGTCTCCAATGCCCTGCGCACGTCGCGCTCGTGCAGCATGGTGTGCCGGTAGATGAGCTTGCACATATTCTCCACCGGCACCTGCCCAAACCACGGGTGGCGGCCAAGGCGGTCCAAGTCGGCCTCGCTCATTCCGCCCACCATGTCCAGGGTCGCGGCCCGCGCCGCCTCGAACTGGCCGATCAGACTGGCCGGTGCGGCGTCGCGCAGACCGCCAACCTGGGCCGCATTGTACTCGTCAATGACGAACCCTTCGGGCGCTCCCTGTCCGCCAGCCAGAATGTCTTGGCCGTAGAAAGTGAAGGTCTGCTCCGCGCTGACCAAATGCGCCAGCACGTCGCGCACACACCAATTGGGACCGGTGGTGTACACCTGCTGGCTGAAAGCGGCTTCATCGAGGCCGCGAAAAAGGGCCGCTGTCTTTTGGCCCTCGTCGCGCAAACGTGCGCAGATCAAGTCCCGCCGGGTCGACATGGGTGGCCTAGGCAATCTGGCGGCCGCCGTCCACCACTAGGGTCTCACCAGTAATGTAGTCCGCCTGGAGCAGGAAGAGCGTGGCGCGGGCCACATCATAGCCGGAACCCGTACGTTTGAGAAGGGTGTGCGCGCCCACGGCTTGCCAGCGCGCCTCATCCCAGGCGTCTGGCTTGAGCACCGGGCCAGGAACGAGGGCGTTGACGCGGATGGCCGGCGCCAACGCCTTGGCCAAGACCTGTGTGGCCATGATCAGGCCCGCCTTGCTTACCGAGTGGGCCGGGTAGCGCGCCCACGGCCTGATGCCGCCCAGGTCGCTCACGTTCACGATGGCTCCGCCGCCCCGCGCTTGCATCGAGCGGGCGGCGGCCTGGGCGCAAAAGAAGGGCGCGGTCAGGTTAAGGTCAAGCACCGCTTGCCACTCGGCGCGGCTGAGGCTGGCCACGTTTCCAGCGACCATATTAGCCGCCGAGTTTACCAGAAGGTCTACGCCGCCAAAGGCCCGGTCAGCCGCCGCAAATACCGTCTCGACGCCCTCGGGCCGGGTGAGGTCGGCCTGCACGGCCTCAGCGCGCACACCACGCTGTTCAATCGCGCGCAGCGTGGCGGGCACGGCCGCGCTCGATCGGAAGTAGTGAATGAGGACATGCGCCCCCGCCTCGGCCAGCGCCAGGCCGATGAACTTGCCAACGCGATGCGCCGCACCCGTTACAAGCGCAACTTTGCCTCTAAGATCCATGGCAGGCCAGAGTTTAGCACGGAATTGCTCGGGCCCCGGGAACAAAAGACGCCCAGCGCGTGTGCTGGGCGTCGCGGCGGTCAGCGCCGGGCTACCATTGGACGACGACGGGCGTGCCGTAGGTAGACCAGTTGAACGCCCACTCCGCTTCGGGCGTTGGCATGTTGACGCAGCCGTGGCTCATCGGCGTGCCGAAGTTGTTGTGCCAGTAGGTGCCGTGCAGCCCGTAGCCCTTGTAGAAGTACATCGTGTACGGCACGTTGGACAGGTCGTAACCCGGCCCGCGCATGCGCGTCGACGTATAGCGCAGGTAGATGGAGAACGTGCCGGTCACGGTTGGGTACTGCGACGTGCCGCTGGAGATCAGGGTCGTGCGCACCAGGGTATCGCCCTCGAACGCATACAAGCGCTGCTCCGATAGGTCAACCAGGAAATACCGGCCCGACAGATCCTGGACCGGCGGCTGGCTGGCCTGTGGGGGTGTGGTAGTGCCGCTGGAGGCGGGGATCACCAGCCGCTGGCCCGTGTAAATCACGGTGGAGGCCAGTCCGTTCGCCTGTTGGATGGACGGCCACGGGACACCGTACAGCACGCCGATCTTGTGCAGGGTTTCGCCGCGCTGCACCACGTGGACCTTGCTCTCGCCGGAAGCCGGCGGCGGGGCGGTGGTGTCTGGAGGCGGCGTGGGACTGGCGTCCTGCGGCGGCGGGTCACCGGTGCCAGGAGGCGGGCTGGCAGGCCCGGCGCTGGACGGGATGATCAGCCGCTGACCAGCGAATACGGTCGTGCCGGCCAGGTTGTTGGCCGCCTGGATCCTGGTCCACACCAAGTTGTACTTCAACCCGATGGCGAATAGGGTCTCGCCGGGCTGCACAATGTGCGTGACGCCGCCGGCCGGGCTGCCGGTATCGGCGGGCGGCGGACCGGCGGGCGCGTTGGGATCGGGGATCACGAGCGTCTGACCCGAGTAGATGCGGTCGCCGCTGAAGTTGTTGGCGGCGCGGATCGCGTCCATCGTCACGCCAAAACGAAGGGCGATTCGGAAAAGCGTATCGCCCGGCTGCACAGTGTAGGTTTGCGAATTGGCCGCAGCCGTGCCGGTCATGGCGAGGGTTACCACCACGGCCAACAGGCTGACGAGAAATATCCGGTTTAGGCGAGACATAACACAGCTCCTGAGTGGCAGCGCCGCGTCTGATTGCGCCGCAAAGATAGTCTATCATCAGACTCGACTCGGGCAAAATCGGTTCCATCTCTTATGGTCGGGTTTGTCCAAAAGGGGCCTGGTACCATAAAAAGCGGGCCGCGGGACAGATGCTGATCTGTCCCGCGGCCCGCTGGTTGGCCCCGCGCCGGCGGCTCAGAGTGTCAACGCCGGAACAAGTACGACAGGAAGAACCACACGTTGGCAGGCCGCTCGGCTAGCCGGCGCATGTAGTACGGGTACCACTCCGTGCCGTACGGCACGTAGACACGTACTCCGTAGCCCTGCGCGGCCAGTTGATCCTGCAGCTCTCGCCGGATGCCATGCAGCATCTGGAACTCGTAGTACTCCGGCGGCAGCCCGATCTGGGCGGCATAGGCCTGGGCCGCGGCCACCAGCCGCGCATCGTGGGTCGCCAGTGCCGGCAGCGGCGGGAAGTGCCCGCCAGGAGTGATCGGCGGCAGATCGCGCGCGTGGTCGAGCAAGACTCGGGCGAGTTGCTCGAAGTTGGCGTCGACATCGCGCTTCTTGGGGGAGGCCTTCTCGGGCGGCTCATCATAGGCGCCCTTGCACAGCCGAATGCGCGCGCCCTCGGCCACAAGCGCCTGCAGATCGTCAGCGGTGCGATATAAATAGGCCTGCAGCACCACCCCGACGTTGTCGAACTCCGTGTGCAGCGTCCGGAAGACCCGCAGGGTGGCCTCCGTGTAATCCGAGCCTTCCATGTCGATGCGGACGAAGTTATTCAGCCGGCTTGCAGCGCTCAGCACGCGCCGGACGTTACGCAGGCAGACATCTTCGCCCAGGGTCAGCCCAAACTGGGTGAGCTTGATAGAGACGTTGGAGCAGACGCTGGCGCTGCTGATCTTGCCGAGCACAAACACATAGTCGTCGGCGGCGCGGCTGGCCTCGGCCTCGTTGGTGACGCTTTCGCCCAGATGGTCGAGCGTAGCGTTAATCCGCCGCGCGTTGAGCGCTCGGATGGCCTTGACGGCGTCGTCGGCGCACTCACCCGCGACGAAGCGGCTGGCCATGCGCTGAGCCAGGCTCATCCGGGTGATGACGGATCGCGCCCAGTTGGCATGAGAGAGATAAAGGAGTGGTGTTCGCAGCATGGCTGTCCCAGGTTTGTCAGGCGGCCGTCACGGTCCGGCCGCGGGCTGCGCGCAGGTGGTAACCGAGAAGACAAGGATGGCCAGGCTGCGCGCCGGCACGTCCGGGCGCAACTCGTGAACGCTGGCGGTCAAGTCGCGGGTCAAAGCGCGCATTCGTGGCGCGTCGGCGATTACGCGGGACTGGCTCCCCACTCCGATGACGCCAGCGCCAGCGGATTGGCTGTCGAGCAGGGCATCGTCCTGGGCTGCGGTCACCCTCCCCCGGCAGGTTCAGGTCAAGCCGCAATTTCACCGGGGCGGCCGATGGCATCAGCACGGCGTTGGCCCCGGCGGCCCGATCAGGAAGCATCACCGCACCCTGAGCGCCGGCCAGGGCCAGGTGCTCTGGACCGGTTTGGCAGGCGCCGCCCACGTCGAAACACCTCTCCACAGTTTCCTGGGCGGGCGGCAGCCGTAAGACCGGTGCAGATCGCGGGGCGCGAAACCTTTCCGGTTGCCCAATGCGCTTCGATTGTAGCCGGCCTGCAGGTCTGGGGTAGTGCGAAAACACACCGCGCCCCGATGATCTTCATCGCGCAAATTGCCGATAGGCAGCCGGCTCTAGCCCGTTGCGCCCGGCCCCGAGGGCCTCGGCGGCCAGCGCCGACTTTGTTTGGGCAAGGCGGCCTTCGCACGCATGCTGAGACCGAATTCGTCTGGCGGGGCCCATCAAGTAGTGGCCGGGCCAATGCCGATTGGCAAAGGCCGCCCGGATATGAACCATGTCTGTTCGGCCGCGCAACTCCGTTATGCGCAGCGCGCCGGCGTTATTCAGCCGCTCACCCGCGGCCAGTCCCAGGGCCTGAAAGCGGGCACCGCTGGGGCGTGCTGCGCCGAGTATACGACTATTCTATCGTAGTCTCCGCCCCACGTGCCCAGGCTGGCTTCCGGCGCGCCGGTCGGCTCCGTCTAGCGCGGCTGCGGGCAACCGGCACTCGGAACGTGCACTGTGGTGAGTTATAATAGTCAGAAGCCCATGCGCCATGGTGGCGTCCTTCGCGAGGTGACCTTGAGCTTACGTGCCAGCCTGCTGCGGCGGACTCTTGTCGCCATTCTGTTTTCGATCTCACTCGGCGCGTGCCGGGGAGAGCCACCAGAACCGACGCCCATCCCGGCCGCCGGGACGCCGCTCCCAGTCGCGGCGCACCCGGTGGCCGTCACGTTCATGCTGTGGGGCGACCCGGCCGAGTTGCGCGCCTATCAGACCCTGGTCGACACGTACGCGGCGCGCTTCCCTGGGGCGCGGGTCGAGCTGACCCACATTCCCAGCGAGTCTGACTATCGCAAGCGCCTAGCCGTGGACTACGCGGCGGGCACGCCGCCCGATGTCGTGCTGCTCAACTACCGCCGCTACGGCGGTTTTGTCGCGCGCGGCCTACTCGAGCCCCTCGGGCCATACCTGGACCAGAGCCAGGTCATCTCGGCCGCTGACTTCTACCGCGAGGCGCTGCTGCCCTTCTACGTGGGCCGCGAGCTGATGTGCCTCCCGCAGAACATCTCCAGCCTGGCGGTGTACTACAACAAGGAGTTGTTCGACCAGGCTGGCCTGCCTGATCCGGACGGCACCTGGGACTGGGACGCCTTCCTGGCGGCCGCGCAGACGCTGACCCGCGACGTGGACGGCGATGGGCGCACCGACATCTACGGTCTGGGCGTCGAGCCCAGCCTGGCCCGGGTGGCGCCGTTCATCTGGCAGAACCAGGGCCAACTGGTGGACAACCTGTTCATGCCGCTGCGCATGGAGGTCGACCAATTGCCGGCGCTGCAGGCGGTGCAGTGGTTCGTCGACCTGCAGACGAAGCACCATGTTGTCCCTGACGCCGAGGCCGAAGCCTCTGAGCCGAGTGAAGCCCGCTTCATGCTCGGCCGGCTCGGTATGTATCTCAACAGCCGCCGCGGAGTTCCTACCTATCGCGAGATCACTGGCTTCGATTGGGATGTGGCCGCTCTGCCGAGCAACCGCGGACGCCGCACCAACCTGCTGCACAGCGACGCCTTCTGCATGTCGGCAGCGGCGCCCGACAAACCGGCCGTCTGGCGCTTTATTGAGTTCGCGAATTCACCCGAGGGCCAAACGATCCTGGCCGGCTCGGGCCGTACCGTCCCGTCGCTGCGGGCGGTGGCCGAGTCGCCGGCTTTCCTCAATCCAGCCGTGAGGCCGGCCAGCAATCAGGTCTTCCTGGATGCCATCCACCACGTGCGCCCCATGCCGCTGCAGGAGAACTGGATCGACATCGAAGGAATCACGAACGACGAACTCGAGCACGCCTTCTACGGCCAGGCCAGCGTGGCCGACGCCATGCGGTTGGCCGTCATCCGCACTGAGGAGTACTTCAAATATCAGAGGTCGAACTAGGCGGCCGGGCCGCGCCCGCGCCGGCCGGGCGCTGGCTGAGCCTGCCCTATCCAGTAGAATTGAAGCTGATGCTGGCGCCGTTCTTGATCGGGGCGCTCGCACTGGTGGCCGCGCCGGCCCTGATCTCGTTCGGACTAGCCTTTACGCTCTACGACGGCGTTCACGCCCCCCGCTGGTTTGGCCTCAACAACTTCCTCTTGCTGGCAGCCGATCCGCGCTTTCAGGCCGCCATACGCAACTCGCTGAGCTTCATTGCGTTGGCGGTGCCCCTGCGTGTGCTTGGCGCGCTGGGCCTGGCGCTGCTGCTGCGCAAACGGCGGCGGGGCCTGGCGGTCTACCGGGCAGCCGTCTACTTGCCCACCGTGGTGCCCGATGTGGCCTATGCGCTGGCCTGGCTGTGGATCTTCAACCCGCTCTATGGCCCACTGAACCTGCTCCTGGGCGCGCTGGGGCTTCCGACGCCGGCCTGGCTCGTAAACCCTGCCACGGCGCGGGCCGCCCTGGCCTTCATGTCCGTCTTCCAGATTGGGGAAGGCATTGTGGTGCTGCTGGCCGGGCTGAACAGCCTTCCGCGCGACTATTTCGCGGCGGCCACCGTCGACGGGGCCAGCCGGTGGCAGATCTTCCGTTTCATTACGTTGCCGCTGCTGGCGCCCTGGCTGGCGCTGCTCACGCTGCGCGACATGGTCTTCAGTTTCCAAAGCACCTTTACCCCGGCCTTCATCATGACCGGCGGCGATCCGTATTATGCGACGCTCTTTCTGCCGCTGCTGATCTACCGCGAAGCCTTTGACAATTTCCGCATTGGCATGGGGATGGCGCTGACGCTGGTGCTGTTCGCGGCCAGCGCCGCGCTGATCGGGCTGGCGCTGCTGATCCTGCGCCGCTGGGTCTATGATCACGCGTAATCGGGTGCGCGCGCGGCTCGGCCGGTTGGGCTGGCACCTGGCCTCGGGGGCGGCGGCGGCGCTCTTCTTGCTGCCGCTGGTGTGGATGGCGAGCGGGTCGCTGCGCCAGCCGGGCCTGCCGCCGCCGCGCGCGCTGGAATGGCTTCCCACGCCGGCCGAGTGGGCGAACTACAGGCGCATCTTCGAGCTGCTGCCTCTTGGCCGTTATCTCCTTAACTCGGTTGTGGTGGCCGGCCTGGCCGTGCCGATCACGCTGCTGGCGGCTTCCTGGGCGGGGTTCGCCCTGGCGCAGATGTCGACGCGCGCTCAGCCGCGCCTGGTCCTGCTGGCGCTGGCGCTGCTGCTGGTGCCTATCACGGCCCTGTGGTTGGCGCGCATGGCGCTGTTCAACTGGCTGGGGTGGGTTGACTCTTACGCGGCCCTGCTGGCGCCCGCGCTTATGGGCACCAGCCCGCTCTTTGTCCTGCTCTTCTACTGGGCGTTTCGGCGGCAGCCGGCGGAGTTGGTCGAGTCGGCGCGCCTCGACGGCGCCGGGGCTTTCGCTATCTGGTGGTCCGTGGCGCTGCCGCTGGCGCGTTCGACCGTCGTGGCGGTGGCGCTGCTCACCGTCCTGGTGTACTGGAGCGATTTCATCAACCCACTGCTGTACCTCAGGTCGCAGCACCTCTATACCTTGCCGGTCGGCGTGCAACAGCTGCAGCAGCACGACCGCGGCAACTGGCCTCTGCTGATGGCCGCGGCGGTCGTCATGGCCACGCCGGCGGTGCTGCTGTTTGCCGCGGTGCAGCGCTACTTTCTGGGCCAGGATGGCCTGGTGGGAGAGGCGTGACCAGGGCGGCCGCGCCAGTGCCGTGAAGGGCCTGTCCGGCAACGACTTCGTTTGCTGCCGAGGCCCGGCGCGCGCCACGAGGAGCTTGGCAGCGGGCGATGGCGCTCGCGCCCGGTGACGGGCCCGGCAGAATGCTCTGCCTGCCTTCGGCCCGGTGCTGCTAGTTGACCAGGGCGCGTTCGACCTGTTTGAGGTCCAGCGCCAGCCAATCGCCGCTGCCAGTGCGCACGGCGTAAGGAATCGTCACCGCCAGGGCGCCGCCGCACTGGGTGCACGTCATCGGCTCCTGCGGCCTGACCTCGGCCACGGCGTGCTCCAAATCGATCAGCCGATAGAACATGACTACCCCGGCCGAGGCTCGCCAAAATGAGGCATACGCCGCGCCGCACCGGTCGCACGCGCATACGGTATAGATCACCATGTGATAAGTCCCCGCTTACAAGTGAAGGCATGGATGCCCGCAATATCACTCAGTATAGGCTGATTGGGGGGGGCTGTGAATCCGTACAAATGCGGACATCTGGCGCAGGGCGCCCGCAATCGCCTGGCATCCTGGGCAAATCGGATAAACGCGAGTGAGCTTGGGCTATAATTTCAGGCATCATGCCGAATCGCCTCGCTCTTGAGACATCACCCTACCTGCTGCAACACAAAGACAACCCCGTCGAATGGTATCCCTGGGGCCAGGAGGCCCTAGACCGGGCACGCGCCGAAGACAAGCCGATCTTCCTGTCGATTGGCTACGCCGCCTGCCACTGGTGCCATGTGATGGAACGCGAGTCCTTCGAGGACCCGGCGACCGCGGCGATCATGAATGCGCAATTCGTCAATATCAAGGTGGACCGGGAAGAACGCCCGGACCTGGACTCCATCTACATGCAGGCGGTGGTGGCGCTGACGGGCCAGGGCGGATGGCCGATGAGTGTCTTTCTAACCCCCGATGGCGCTCCGTTCTACGGTGGCACCTACTACCCGCCGCGGCCCACGCAGGGCATGCCAGCGTTCCGTCAGGTCTTGACCGGCATTGCCGACGCGTGGCAGACGCGGCGGGCGACGGTGCTCAAGGGGGCGCACGATGTCCTGCAGCATGTGCGCCAGAGCGGTGTCGGGGGGCCGTCCCCGGCAGCCGATGAGCTGGCACTTGAGACGCTGGAGGCGGCCGCCCAGGGACTGTGGCGTGAGTTTGACTGGGCGCATGCTGGGTGGGGTAGAGCGCCCAAGTTTCCTCAGCCCATGGCGATCGAGTTCCTGCTGCGGTACCACGCGCTGACCGGGGAGGCCAACCCGCTGGACATGGCCGTGAAGACGCTGGGCGCCATGGCCCGCGGCGGGATCTACGATCAGCTTGGAGGCGGTTTTCACCGCTACGCGACTGACTCTATCTGGCTGGTGCCGCACTTCGAGAAAATGCTCTACGACAATGCCCAACTGGCTCGGGTCTATCTGCATGCGTGGCAGCTGACGGGCGAGGCCGAGTTCCAACGGGTCTGCGTGGAAGTGCTCGATTACGCCCGGCGGGAGATGACCGACCCGGCCGGCGGGTTCTATTCCACCCAGGACGCCGACTCTGAAGGACACGAAGGGAAGTTCTTCCTCTGGACGGCGAGTGAGATTGACACGGCCCTGGGACCGGAGGCCGCGCTCTTCAAGGCCGCTTTCGGGGTAGCGCCGGGCGGCAACTTCGAGGGACTGAATATCCTGTTCCAGGCCGCCAACGCCCACGAATTGGCCGAGCGTGAGGGCCAGGCTCCGGCCGAGGTCAGCCAGCGGCTGGCGGCGGCCAAACAGAAGTTGTTTGCCCTGCGCGAGGCGCGCATCAAGCCGGCGCGGGATGACAAGGTGCTGGCCGGCTGGAACGGCCTGATGCTGGCGGCTATGGCGGAAGCTGCCCGCACACTCGATCGGGAAGACTTCCGCCAGGCCGCTGTGGCCAATGCCGAGTTCGCCCTGCGCCATCTGCGCCAGCCGGACGGCCGCCTGCTGCGTTCGTGGCGCGCCGGCCAGGCGCGCCTCAACGGCTATCTCGAGGACTATGCCAATTTGGCCGAGGGGCTGCTCGCGACCTATGAGGCGACCTTTGAAGCGAGCTACTTCACGGCGGCGCGCCAACTGATGGACTATGCCCTGGCGCATTTTGGCGACCCGCGGGGCGGTTTCTTCGACACCAGCGACGATCACGAGCAGCTCGTGACGCGGCCCAAGGACATCCAGGATAACGCTACGCCCTCGGGCGGCGCCATGGCCGTAACCGTGCTGCTCAAGCTGGCCGCCCTGAGCGGCGACCGCCGCTATTCCGAGGCCGCGCGGGCGGCGCTGGCAAGCCTGCAGCCCATACTGGGACAATATCCCACCGCTTTTGCCCAATGGCTCAGCGCCCTCTGCTTTGCGTTGGGGCGCCCGCGTGAGATTGCCCTGGTCGGCGATCCCCAGCGCGACCCTGAGCTGCGCGCCATGCTGACGGTGGTGTTGGGCCCGTTTCGGCCATTCCAGGTCGTGGCGCTCAAGCGCCCCGGCGAACCGGCGCTTGTGCCGCTTCTGGCCGAACGCGACCTGATCGGGGGGCGCGCGTCGGCCGCCGTGTGCTACGACTTTACCTGCCGCCTGCCGGTCACCGACGCGGATGCCTTGCAGCGGCAGTTGTCGGAGGCGGTTTCGGAATGATGCCGGCCTGGGCGGGTTACGCGGAGGCCACTGGCGCCACTGCCTAGTTTGGGCTGGCGCACAGCGCACTCGCCAGCCGGCAGGCCAGGGCCGCGGTGGCGACGGCCTTGTCTGGTCAGCGGTACCGATAGCTTCTTAACCCTTTTCCAACCCATCCCCTCGAAGTTGCGCGCTGAACCGTCGCGGATATACTCTTGTACCTGTGGCCTGCCTCATCATTTGGGGATGAACACCATGCGAATACTGCCGAAACCAGATCAAGGCGACGCGCCGGCGCGCCCCCAGACCGCTTTGGCACTCGCGGCCCTGGGGATCGCGGCCCTAGCATGGCTTGGGCTGGGCCTGCCCGGCGCCCGGCCGGCCGCCGCGGGCGTCAGTTACGCCGTGATCCAGACCTACCCCAATCCGACACCTGCTCCCGACGAGGAATTTGGGAGCGCTTTGGCCTGGCTGCCCGGCAGCGGCCAGATCCTGGTCGGAGCGCGCGGTGACCAGTTGGATATGGGGCAGCACGTGGGCGCAGCCTATCTCGTGAACGCGGGGACCGGCGCCGTCGACCAGGTTTTCGCGAAACCGACCCCAATGGATGCCGACTTCTTTGGGTTCTCGGTCGCGGCCGCGATCACCAATGTCGTCGTCGGCGCCCCAAATGATGAGTTGGGGGGCGCGCCCCAGAACTACGGCGTCGTCTATCTGTTCGACTCGGCTTCCGGAGCGCTGGTCCATACCTTTCCGCATCCCACTCCGGCTGCGAATGACTTGTTCGGGAGCTCGGTCGCCATTGCCGGCGATACGTTGGTGGTCGGTGCGCCGCAATACAATGCGCCGTCCGCCGTTGATGCGGGGCGGGTGTTTCTGTGCGGCCTGCAAACCGGAACCTGTCCGGGCATCGTCGACAATCCGTCGCCCGGAACGACGTTGGACGGCGACCGCTTTGGCCTGGTCGTTGCGGCCACGACCAGCCGTTTCGCCGTGGCCGCGCCATACGACGGCGGTCATGGGACGGTCTACGTCTACACTTACAGCGGCTCGACGGCTACGCTGACGCGCGCGATTTCCGAGACCCTGCAGTCGACCGGCGACGAGTTTGGGCGCGCGCTGGCCGCGGTCGGCAACAATCTGCTGATCGGCGCACCGGCCGATGATGCCGGGGCGAACAACGCCGGCGCGGCCTATCTTTACGACCTGAACGGCAGTCTGCTGCACACCTTCATCAACCCGGCGCCGCACGAGAATGACCGCTTCGGCTCGGCCGTGGCGAGTGACGGCACCCTGATCGCCATTGGCGCGGCGAACGACGACGCGGGCGGCGACGACGCCGGGGCCGTGCATCTGTACGATGGGAGCACCTACGCCTTCATTCAGACCGTGCAAAAGCAAAACCGCCAGGCGGGAGAGCAGTTTGGGTTCGCGCTGGCAGCCATCGGAGCCGACTTCGTCTCGGGCGCCCTGCACGACAACAGCGGAGCCGCCTCGAGCGGGGCGATGTACCGGATTGGAGTGTCGACTCTGGCGGGCGGCCCGGTCTACCTGCCGCTGATTTTCCGCTGACTCGCCAGCGGCTGGCGGCCTGTTATAATGGCCGCCTGCACGGCCGGGCAGTTCTGGTGGGGTCTCTGGACCCAGGCCGATGCTTCGTCGGCCCGGCACGGCTGCTGCCGCTGAAGTTGGATTGCTGGACTACGTCCAGCAGGCAGAACTGCCCGGCTTTTTGATGCCCGTGTTTGCCTCGCTCAACCGCCTTTTGAAACGCGCCCGCTCGCCCAAGGACCTGGCTCGCTGGCTCGATGTGCCGGAAGGCGAACTGCGCGGCTGGCTCAGCGGCCCAGCGCCCTGGGCGCGCGGGTATGACTACGACCATTTCACCATCGCCAAACGGCGCGGCGGTACGCGCACAATCGATGCGCCGGGTGACAAGCTCAAAGTCCTCCAGCGACGCGTGCTCCACCGCCTGCTGGGGCCGCTGCCGGCCCGGCCAGAGGCGACGGGCTTCGTTCGCGGCCGCTCGATCGTGGACAACGCCCGGCCGCACGTGGGACAAGGCGTCGTCGTCAACTTCGACCTGGCCGATTTCTTTCCGAGCATCACCGCCAACCGGGTCGAGGCGGCCTGGCGCGCCCTTGGCTGGGATGCCGAGGCTGCCACGATTTTGACCCGAATCTGCACGCTGGATGGGCGCCTGCCGCAAGGGGCGCCGACCTCGCCGGCGTTGAGCAACCTGGTCTGCCGGCGGCTAGACGCGCGGCTGGGCGCCCTGGCGCGGTCGCTGCGCGGTCAATACACGCGCTACGCCGACGATCTGACGTTCTCGTTTCCTGGCCTGGGCCGAAACCGCCGCCGGCGCCCCGGTCCCCCGCGCTCGGGACCGGCACGGCGCCGCCCGCGTGGTCCAAGCCGGCGGGTCCTGGCGACGGTGCGCGACATTGTCATGGCCGAGGGGTTCGCGATCCAATGGAAGAAGCGAGTGCGCATCCAGCGCGCCCATCAGCGCCAGACCGCGACCGGGTTGGTGATCAATCGAAAGGTAAACCTGCCGCGGGCCACGCGGCGGCTGATCCGCGCAATGCAGCATCGCCGACGCCTGGGACGCCTCGACGACGCCGGCCGGCGCCGGCTGCGCGGGCTGGAGGCGCTGGCCGCCATGGTTGATCGGCAGCGCGCTGCGCCAGGACGGTGAGATGAGCGAACAGGTGATTTGCTCGATGGTCCGGGTGGGCAAAGTCTACCCGCCCAACAACAAGGCGGTGCTCCGAGACATCTCGCTGTCGTTCTACTATGGCGCCAAGATCGGCGTGCTGGGCTTGAACGGCTCGGGCAAGAGCACGCTGCTGCGCATTATGGCCGGCGTGGACCAGGATCACCTGGGTGAGACGGTCCTCTCAAAAGGGCACACAGTGGGGCTGCTAGAGCAGGAACCCCAGCTCGATCCGGCTAAGACGGTCCGCCAGGTGGTGGAAGAAGGCGCGCAGACGGTCGTCGAACTGCTGGCGCAATTTGACGCCGTCAACAACAAGTTTGCGGAACCAGACGCCGACTACGACGCCCTGCTGGCCGAGCAGGCGCGCCTGCAGGATCTGCTCGACAAGCACGATGCCTGGACGCTGGACAACCGCCTGGAGTTGGCGATGGAGGCGCTGCGCTGCCCGCCGCCCAACACGCCCGTGATGGTCTTATCGGGCGGTGAGCGGCGCCGGGTGGCGCTGTGCCGCCTGCTGCTGCAGGCGCCGGATATCCTGCTGCTGGATGAGCCCACCAACCACCTGGACGCCGAGTCGGTGCAGTGGCTCGAGCGCCACTTGCAGCAATACGCGGGCACCGTGATCGCCGTGACCCACGACCGCTACTTCCTCGACAACGTGGCTGGCTGGATCCTCGAGCTCGATCGCGGCTACGGCATCCCGTGGAAGGGCAACTACACCTCCTGGCTGGAGCAGAAGCAGCAGCGGCTGGCGCGCGAGGAGAAAGCCGACGTCAGGCGCCAGAGGACACTCGCGCGCGAGTTGGAGTGGATCCGCATGTCGCCCAAGGCGCGCCAGGCCAAGGGCAAGGCGCGTGTTAGCGCCTACGAGAAGCTGCTCAGCCAGGAAAGCGAACAGCGACGCGAGGATCTGGAGATCTACATTCCGCCCGGCCCGCGCCTGGGCGATGTTGTCATCCGTTGTGAGGGTGTCGTCAAATCGTTTGGCGACCGGCTGATCCTCGATCAACTGAACCTGGATGTGCCGCCGGGCAGCCTGGTGGGCGTGATCGGCCCGAACGGCGCCGGCAAGACCACCCTGTTGAGGCTGATTGCCGGCGTCGAGAAGCCCGACGCCGGGCAGGTTACGATCGGCGGCACCGTGCGGCTGGCCTACGTCGAACAGCTGCGCGATGCGCTCGATGGGGCGAAGAACGTTTGGGAAGAGATCTCGGAGGGCGCCGAGACGATCGCGCTTGGGGCGCGCAAGATGAACTCGCGGGCCTATGTGGCCAGCTTCAACTTCCTCGGCGCCGACCAGCAGAAGAAGGTCGGCGCGCTTTCGGGCGGCGAGCGCAATCGTGTGCTGCTGGCTAAGATGCTCAAGCAAGGCGCCAACGTGCTACTGCTGGACGAGCCCACTAACGACCTGGACGTCAACACCCTCCGGGCCTTGGAGGAGGCCCTGGACGCTTTTGCCGGCTCAGCCGTTGTGGTCAGCCACGACCGGTGGTTCCTGGACCGGATTGCAACGCACATTCTGGCCCTTGAGGAGGACGGCAGCGTGCAGTGGTCGATCGGCAGCTTCAGCGATTACGAGGCCGAGCGGCGCAAGCGCCTGGGCCAGGCGGCCGACACGCCTCATCGTATCAAGTATCGCAGCCTCACGCGCCAGTAGGCAGTATCCGGCCGAGCCGCGGCCCGCGGTGCGTCATCTGCAAGTATGTGCAGAAGGCTTGCATCCGCCATCGCGGGTGGCGCCGACCGCGATCCAGTGCCAACCGGGTACGCTCTGGAAACAGCCCGCGCTTTGCAGCCGTTGACGTTCAGGTTACAATAGCCCGACGCGCTAGCCGCGGACGTTCTGTATCGGAGAGGCGTGCCAGGCCAACCAACCGGTACCCCAAAATCGCTTCCCGTGGGAGGAGCCAAGTTATGAAGACCTACACCAAGCCGACCCTCAAGAAGCACTCTGCGTTGAAGCAAGTCACCTTCAGCAGCCACTAAGTATCACGACTGCTGAGCCCGGCCGTGCCGGCCCGGGCGACGTGGGCGGCACGCCGTCGTTTTATCGCTCCACGCTACGACCCTGGCGCGCCTCTCCGGTGCAGAACGGGAACCGGGCCGACGTTCGGCCCGGCTCCGTTTAACCACGGCCAGTGACATGATTGCCGAACGCCTGCTGGGCGCCCTGTGTGCTGGCGCTCAGCCCAACGAATGGCTGCGGGACGCGCAGTTGGCGGAGGTCGATTGGGATGACCTGGCCGTGACGGCGCTGGTGCTGGGGTTGGCGCCGCTGCTGCACGCCCGGCTGGAAGCGTGGGGCCAACCGCTGCCCTCGCCCGCGGCGCAGGCCAAGCTGGCGTTTGCACGCCAACAGGAGGCCGACCGTCATGCCGCGCGGCGTGCGCAGCTGGCAGAAGTGCTGCCGCGGCTACCGGCGGAGCCGATCGTGCTAAAGGGGGCCTATCTGGCTGAGGCCGTCTATCCGGCGCCAGGGCTGCGGCCAATGAACGACATCGACCTGCTTTTCCGACCCGCCGATCTCCCCGCGGTGGCGTCGGCGCTGGCGGACATGGGCTATGGGATGAAGGAGAAGCCCGCCGCGGCCGGCCCGGGCATCACCAAGCACACCAGCACCTTCAAGCGTGGGCCAGGGGCTGCCCTGCCGAACCCCTACCTGGCGAGGCCGGCGGAGTACATGATCGAGCCGCACCGGTCGCTGGAGGAATCCTGGTTTGGCCTGCGCTGCGACCTGACGCCGGGAATGTGGGAGCGCAGCCGGGGTTTCGACGTGGCCGGGCGCCCGGCCCGAGCGCTTTCGGCCGCCGACAACCTGGTGCACCTGGGCACGCATCTCGCCTTCCACCTGATCATGGGATCGCCGTCTTTCGTCCAGCTAGTCGATCTGGGGGTCTTCGTGGAGCGTGTGGCGGTCGACTGGGACCAGGTGGTGGCGCGCGCCAGGGTATTAGGCGCGGCGGGCTATGTCTTCGCCGCTCTGCGCCTCGCCCGCGCTGCGCTGGCGGCGCCGGTGCCCGCCGACGTCGAAAGCGCGCTGTGCCAGGCGGCGCCGGCGCGGGTGCGGCGCACCGCCAGGACCCTGTCCGCGGCTGACGTGATGCGCCGGACACAGCAGGCGCCGCTGCGGCGCCTGAGCCAGCGCCTCAAGCGCGGTGTGGCCGACCGGGCGGAGGCGGCGCGCTGGGCCCATTCGGCCGGCGAATGGCTGCGGGTCTGGTGGACCCTGGCCGACTTCACTCGCACCGACACCTGGCAGTTGGTACTTGGGCGCGTACGCGCCCGGTCCAGTATCCAAAGGCCGCGCTGAGATTGGCCCGGGCCTAGGCGTCAATGCCGGCAGCGCGCGCGCGGGCCAGCACGACTTCGGCCGCCTTGACGATCGGCGCGTCGACCATCCTTCCGTCCAGGGCGAAGGCGCCGAAGCCGGCGCTCTGCTGCGCCTGGGCAGCGTCCACCACGCGCCGGGCGTGGGCGATGGCCGTCGCGGTGGGCGTGAACGCGCTGTGAATGGGGGCCACCTGCGCGGGGTGAATGGCCTGTTTGCCCGAATAGCCCAGCCTAGCGCCGACCGCTGCCTCCCGTGCCAGGCCGTCCAGGTCAGTGTAGTCCAAGAAAACCATATCGATCGCCTGCAAACCAAAGGCCGCGGCGTGGGTGACCACCGCCGAGCGGGCGTAAAATACCTCCCAGGCGTCGGCTGTGCGCGTGGCACCGATATCACCCGCCAGGTCCTCCGCGCCAAAGACCAGCGCCTGCAACCGGGACGAGGCGCCGCAGATCTCTTTTAGGTTGACAATCCCGCGGGCCGTTTCCACCATCGCGATCAAGCCGATTGCGCCGGGCGGCCACCTGTTACCTTGTTCGGCTCCCGTGACTTGAGCGTCGAGCCAGCGGAGCGCATCGATGCTTTCGACCTTGGGGAGCACAATGCCGTCGGGGTGCCCGGCGATAGCGGCCGCGAGATCGTCTGCCTCCCCGCCTGACCCAAATGGGTTCAGGCGAACGAGCACCTCGCTGCCGCCAAAGTCGAGTTCGGCCAGAGCGCGGCGCACCGTCTCGCGAGCGGCGGCCTTCTGGCTGGCGGCGACGCCGTCTTCCAGGTCCAGGCACACACTGTCAACGTCCAGGCCGGCGGCCTTTTCGATCTTGCGGCGGCTGTCGCCGGGCATGTACAGCAAAGTGCGGCGCACCCGGGGCGGGCTGGCTGGCGTCATGACTGGCCTCGCTTTAGGAACAGCACGCTTCGTTCTAGTTCCACGACGACCGTGCCGTGCTGGTTTCGGCCAGCCTGCTTGAGGCGAACGATGCCGGTGTCCGGCTGGCTGGCCGACTCGCGTTTGTCAAGTATCTCGCTTTCAGCGTACAGCGTGTCGCCGTGGAAAACCGGGTGAGGGTGGGAGACCTTGTCGTAGCCCAGGTTGGCTACGATAGTGCCTTCGGTCAAGTCGGCGACGCTCAGGCCCACCACCAGGCCTAAGGTGAAGATACCGTTGACCAGGCGTTGGCCAAAGCGCGATTTTCCCGCGAAGTCGGCATTCAGATGAAGCGGCTGGGTGTTCAGGGTCAGGCTGCAGAAGAGGATGTTGTCCATTTCAGTAACCGTCCGGCCAGTCGGGTGGCGAAAGCGATCACCAATTTGGAGGTCTTCGAAGTATTTTCCAGGCATAGGCGTGGATCCTGAGCAGCAGCATTACGATCATGCGCATAGCCAAACTATGAACTGCCCAACGGCCAGAATCGGCCGTGAACGTGTTGAGCCTATGCGCATCGGGCTTCCTTTTCGTTCGGCGTGGCGATAGTCTACCACGAGGGGAGCACACCAACTACGGCTGGGCGCTGTTGGGCGAGTTGCTACGCGCGGGGGCGGGAGCCGGTATCGGTCCGGCACTCAGTGGTGGTGGCCACTTTTCCCGGTCGGGACGAGGCCGAGTTCCGGCGCGTCGCCGGCGACCGCGATGTGGAACGGGCCAAGGATACCTGCCTCATCTGTGAGGCGCCCACGGTGTATTTAGGGCAGATCGCGGCTCTGGAAGCGGCCGGCGTTCGCCGTGTGACGCTGCAGTGACTTGATCTGGACGACATGAGCCGGCTGAAGCCGCTGGGCAAGGCTCTGCTCTAGGCGGTTGGTTCGGGCGGCGAGGCGAGGGGGGCGGTCGCACGGCGCACAAAGCCCATCACGTCGCTGATTAGACGAGAAGGCTTCTGCCTTAGGGCATCGAAGAGAATGCCAGAGTGGCCGCCACCAGGATAGATCGCTAGTTCGCAGTCAACACCGGCTGCACGCAAACGCGCGTGCAGATCGAGTGACATCTGCACGGGCACCGTGCCGTCGACGTCACCATGGATCAGCAGGGCGGGCGGCGCGTGTGCGCCAGCGTGCGCCAGGGGTGACGCGACGGTGACGTTTTGCCGGCCGCCCATCACGCTGATGACATACTGTCCCGAGCGGCCCTTACGGCGCTCATGGGCCAGTTGGGTCGGGATGTCATAAACCCCACTGATGCCGATGAAGCCGCGCACTTCGGAAGGGTTGTGACCGTATGGGGCCAGGAACCGGCGGTCCAACAAGGCGAGCGCCGCGATCTGCGCCCCGGCCGATTGGGCGGCGACAAACACACGCCCCGGATCGCCGCCGTAAAGGTGACTATGGTCCAGGGTCCAGGCGAGCGCCGCGGCGACCTCTTGCGACTGGCGTGGATAGCCTGCGGCAGGGTAGACGGTGTAGTCCGGGATGACGACCACAACTCCTTCCGACAGCAGCCGCTGTGCCGCCGACGCGTAGAGCACTTTATTGCCGCTGTGCCACGAACCGCCATAGACGTAGAACACCACTGGATGGGCGCCAGCGGCCGGCGGGCAATAGACGTCAAGCCGCTTGGGCATGTCCGAATGATAGACGACGTTCCGGTGAACCGTCGGGCACTCGGCATAGAACTGATCGGCCAGCCGCTTGGCCTGGAAGAGCCTCCAATAGTACATGGCCGTGCGCCAGTGGCGGAATGCCAGCCAGATCAGGCTCCCAACCACGGCAGCCCCGATGATGGCAGCCGATCGGGTTGAAATGTGGTTCTGGGCTTGGGGTGACTCAAACACCGGCGTGTGTGCCTGTTTCCTCTGGCCCGGCGGCTGTTCGGCCCAGGGCAACCGCATTAGGTCGTGGGGTCCACGCGGAACCGGCCCTCGTCGCGCCCCGCGCGAAGCCTCCTAATAGGGTTGTGGGCGCGTGCGCCTGGCCGAGTGGGACACGGTCTGCGCGCCTGCCATAGGCTGTGGTAGGCTGATGGCAAGGCGTGATCACCCGGGCATTCTGCCGGGCGCGGCCGCCGTTGGTTAGAAAATCCCGCATATAATAATACTCCAAGTCTGGCATGCACTTTATATCCGGTTCAGCAAAGCGCCTCGAATTGGCGCACGCGCACGTTCCAGGCGGCGGTTGGCTGGCTTCCACGCGTGTCCGTCCGAATGCTCCCTGGTTGCGCTGGAGGGCCTGGCGGGGTGACTGCTGAAGTAGCGCTGCGCGATCCTCTTACCGGTGCGCACTCCCGAGCAACTCTCCAGGACCGGCTGCGAGAAGAAGTCGAGCGGGCCCGGCGTTATGGGCTGTCCCTCTCCCTGCTGATCCTTGACCTGGATCACTTCAAGACCATCAATGACGCCTTCGGACACACGCGAGGCGACCTCATCCTGATAGGCTTTGTCGAGCGCCTGCGCAGCCTGACACGCGACTCCGACCTGTTGTTCCGCTACGGCGGCGACGAATTCGTCCTGCTGCTGTTGCACACGGACCGGACTCACACACTGGCGTTCGCTCAGCGGCTCTTGGAGGGCATTCGCGGCACCCCGTTTCCAGGCAATCCGGCACTTACGCTGACCCTGAGCATCGGCGCGGCCAGTTACCCTGAGGATGGCCACAACGCCGAGGACTTGTTCGAGCGCGCCGACCGACGGTTGTTCGAGGCTAAACGGCATGGCCGAGCGCGGGTTGTCACCGATGATCCGCTGGCGCCCGGGAGGATGTCGTTTGAGGCTGGTTCGCGCCTCGTGGATCGAGAAATTCCGCTGGCCAGGCTGCGCCAGTTCCTGGACGAGCTGACAGAGCACAAACGCGGGGTGTTTTCCGTTACAGGTCCGCCAGGGGTGGGCAAGACCTGGTTTCTGTCCGAGATCGCCAAGTCGGCCCGGCTGCGGGGCTACGCGGTCTGGTCTGTGCCAGCCCGGCCGGCGCTGCGCGGCCGCGTCTATGGCGCCTTGGCCGAAGCAACGCCGCCCCTGCCGGGCCTGCCGGCGCTGGGCGCCAGCGACAAAGCGTTTGTGCGCGCTGTCCAGCAGGCGCTGGACGAGCAGGGGATGGCAGGGCTACTGCTGGCGGTAGACGACCTGGCCGAGCTCGACCGGGCGAGCTTCGAGTTGTTGTGGCGGCTGCTGTTTGCGCCTGAGCTTGGCGTGGTCGCGCTGGCATACTCGGCCGAGCCCAACAGCCCCAATCGTACCCCGCCCTTTGAGACCAAGCTGCAGGCCAGCGTAGAACTACGGCCCTTGACCGTATTGGGCGTGCGGTTGTGGCTGCGGACGGTACTGCGCTGGGAGCCGCCGGAGGCCGCGACAGAGTGGCTGCACCGGGAGACGGGCGGGCTGCCCGGCGCAATCCAGCGTGCGCTCGTCTACCTGGTAGAACGCGAAGTGTTGCAGCCCCAAGAGCCTGGCTGGACACTGGCGGCGGACTACGGGCGGCTGCCGCTGGCGGCGACACTGCAGCAGCTCCTGCGCCCGCCGCCTCACAACCTGCCGACGCCGATCACGGCGTTTGTTGGGCGCGAAGCCGAGTTGGGCGGGCTCAAACACCAGATCGCAACCGAACCGCTGCTGACCGTGGTGGGCCCCGGCGGCATGGGCAAGACACGCCTGGCGCTGCAGGCAGCCGCCGAGCTGCGCACGCAGTTTCCTGACGGCGTGTTCTTTGTTTCGCTGGTTGCGGTGACCACGGCGGATGACCTCGTCTCCGCCATCGCTCACGCCCTCAATCTTCCTTTTGCAGGCTCGAGCAAGGCCCGGCGGCAGCTCGTCAACCACCTGGCCGAGCGCGAGCTGCTGTTGGTGCTGGACGATTTCGAGTACCTGCTGGACGCCGCCGCCCTGCTGGCTGACATTCGCCAGCAGGCCCCGCGAGTGAAGCTGTTGATCACGTCGCGCGAGCGCCTGAACCTGCCTGAGGAGGCCGTCTTTGAGCTACGCGGTTTTCCACTGCCGGCGGCTGGCAATGACGCTTCGCGGACCGGCCAGCGCGCGGACGGCGATTTCGGAGCCGAGCAGCTTTTCCTACAAAGCGCCCGGCGGGCTATGCCGGATTTCAGTCTCCATGATGACGACCGCCTGTACGTCCGGCGCATCTGCGAGCTGGTGGAAGGCATGCCGCTGGGGATCGAGTTGGCGGCCGCGTGGACACCGCTGTTCACCTGCCGTGAGATTGCCAACCAGATTGAGCGCAGCCTGGATTTCCTAACGACAGGTCGCGCCGAGATCCCCGAACGCCAGCGGAGCGCGCGGGCGGTGCTCGACTACTTCTGGGGGCTGCTGTCGGAAGATGAGCGCCGGCGCGTGAGGGGCCTGTCGGTTTTTCGGAGCGGCTTTACCCTCGAGGCGGCGCAGCAAATGGCCGAAGCCTCGCTGTTCTTTCTCTCGGCCCTGGTGGACAAGGCCTTCCTGCGAAAAGCTGCCAACGGCCGCTACGAGATGCAGGAGCTGCTGCGACAATACGCCGAAGGCAGACTGCGCGAGCTGCCCGACGAGCACCTGGCGGCCAGCGATCGGCACAGCGACTACTACGCCGGCTTCCTGGCGCACTGGCTGCCGGCGCTGAAAGGCGGCCAACAAGCCCAGGCGTTGGCCGCTATCAGTGCCGACATCGCCAATGTGCGGGTGGCTTGGCGCTGGGCCACAACGCACGGCCGGACCGACATCGTCCTGCGGTCGGCGCCGGGCCTGATTCTGTTCTACGAGATGCAGCATTGGTTCCACGAAGGCGCCGAGGTGTTGGCGCGCGCCCTGGAAGTCTGGCGCGGTCTACCGCCGGCCGGCGGCGGTCAGGACATTGTATTCGGGCAATTGTTGGCCGGGCAGGGTGTGTTCCTGCACCGGCTGGGCCTGAACGCGCGGGCACGGAGAGCGCTGGCCGAGGGCCTGGAGCGGCTCCGGGCCGCTGGCGCTCCTCAGCCCGAAAGCGAACAGGCCCGCGTGCAGCTGTACCTGGGGCAAGTGCTGGTCGATCTGGGCGAATATGAGGCGGCCCGCTGCGCCCTGGACGAGAGCCTCGCGCTTCACCGGGCAGTGGGCGACGGCCATGGCGCGGCGATGGCGCTCGAGCATCTGGCGAGCGCCGCGTTGGCCGTGGGCGATTACGCCGCGGCGCAGTCTGTTTGCGCCGAAAGCCTACACCTGCGGCGCGACCACGGCGACAGTCATGGCATGGCACGTTCGCTCGGCCTGGCGAGCGCCATTGCCATTGACCTGGGCGATCTTGCTCGCGCTCAGACCTGGCTCGACGAAAGCAACCGCCTGATCGGGGCGCTGGGACAGGCCGCTGCCGCGGCGCCAGGACATCGCCTGGCCGGCCGCCTAGCGGCGGCGCGCAGCGACCTAGAGGCGGCCCGGCGCAGCTTTGAAGCTACCCTGGCCTTCAGCCAGGAGACGGGCAACCGTAATGAGATCGCGCTGGATCTCTTGGGCATGGCCGACCTGGCGGCCCAGAGCGGCCAGCTCGACGAGGCCGAGCGCCGCTACGAGCAGTGCCTGAGCCTCTTTCGCGAGACCGGGCACCGCCGCGGCGAGTCTCTGGCCCTGACCGGCCTCGGATTGGCTGCGGCGGCGCGCCACGACGAGGCCTCCGCGGCACGGCACCTGGCGGAAGCCCTGCGGGCCGCGCTCGTGATCGGTGCCCTGCCGCCAGCCCTGGATGCCCTGGTGGGGATCGGCGCGCTGTGGGTGCACGCCGGGCGCCACCTTCCGGCGGCAGAGCTGCTGACATTCGCGCTGTATCATCCATCCAGCACGCGCCACACGCAAGCCGCGGCCGGCCGGGTGTTGTCGCGGCTGGAGGCGGAGGTGCCGGCGGCCGAGATCGCCGCCGCTGAAGACCGCGGGCGGCGGGCCGAGTTGGCGCACGTGGTGGCGGCGGCGCTGCCATAGCGGGAATGAACTCGCCCGCGCCGCTGCTGGCCGCCCTGCGCACTTCCCGGCACCTCGCCGTGCTGACCGGGGCCGGGATCAGCGCCGAAAGCGGCGTGCCCACCTTCCGTGATGCGCTGGCGGGCCTGTGGGCGCGCTACGATCCGATGGCGCTGGCGACCCGCGCGGCTTTCCAGCGGGATCCCAAACTGGTGTGGGAGTGGTACGCCTGGCGCCGCCGCTTGGTGAGCCAGGTCACGCCGAACCCCGGGCATTATGCGCTGGCTGACCTGGCGCAGCGTGTGCCGCGCCTGACCCTGGTGACGCAGAACGTCGACGGGCTGCACCAGGCCGCCGGCAGCCCGGAGGTGATCGAGTTGCACGGCAACCTCGGGCGAGTCAAGTGCTTTGACGAAGACCGGATCATCAACGGCTGGACAGAAACTGGAGAAGTGCCGCCCCGTTGTCCCGACTGCGGCGGATGGCTGCGGCCCGACGTGGTCTGGTTTGGCGAGGCGCTGCCGCGCGCGGCGCTAGCCGCAGCGTTTGCTGCCGCCGAGGGCTGCGACCTGTTTTTCTCGATCGGCACTTCGGCCGTGGTCGAGCCGGCTGCTTCGCTGCCTCGGATGGCAGCAGAGCGGGGCGCGCTGCTGGTCGAAGTTAACCCGGAGACGACGCCGCTGAGCGATGCGGCCTCCTGGTCACTGTGCGGGCCGGCCGGCCTGGTGCTGCCAGCGCTCCTGGCGGCTGCTTGGCCATAAGGTCCGGTTGCCGGCGATGGCGTGACGGGGTTGGCCCTGGCTCGCGAACAGGCGCCTGACGTCATCATGGTGGATCGGAGGCCGCCTGAGCTCGACGGGCTCTCCAGGGACCGCTTGCTGCGCCGCACCTCCCATACGCCCATCATCTTGAAAACCGGCCGCGAGACCTCCGATGGCCACGCGAGATTAACCTGATGATCAGCGGCGCCTGACAAGGCAGGGACGCCGTGTCGCCGACGCGCCACCAAGACCGTGGTGCGTGCCGGCCTTGCCTTCCATGTGCGGCTGCGGTATAAGTGCGGCATGGTGAAAACCGATGTGCTGGCCCTTATCTTGGGCGGCGGCGCAGGTACTCGCCTGTATCCCCTGACCAAGCTGCGCGCGAAGCCTGCCGTGCCGATTGCCGGCAACTATCGGCTGGTGGACATCCCCATCAGCAACTGCCTCAATTCGGGCATTGAGAACATCTACATCCTGACCCAGTACAACTCGGTCTCGCTGCATCGCCACATTACCCAAACGTATAAGTTCGACGTATTCTCCCGCGGCTGGGTTCAAATCCTGGCCGCCGAGCAAACGGCCAAAAGCACGGACTGGTATCAAGGCACGGCCGACGCCATTCGCAAGCAGCGCCTCGAGCTGGAGGTGGTAGCGCCGCGGGACTTCCTGATCCTGGCCGGCGATCATCTCTATCGGATGGATTACGCCGAGTTCCTGCGCGCGCACCGCGCCGCCAAGGCAGATGTAACCCTGGCCGTGCTGCCGGTCTCGCGCGGTGATGCCGGCCGTTACGGTATCGTCGAAACGGACTCCGGCGGCCGCATTAGCCGGTTCCACGAGAAACCCAAAGATCCAGATGTGCTCGACCAACTGGCCACCTATCCGGACCCTGATCGGCCGTACCTGGGTTCAATGGGGGTGTACCTCTTTCGCGCTGAGGCGCTCTATAGCCTGTTGGACAGCCAGAGCGGATCAGATTTCGGCAAGGACATCCTCCCGGCCAGTATTGGCCGGCGCCACGTGCAAGCCTATCCGTTTACCGGCTATTGGGAGGACATTGGGACCATCCGGGCCTTCTACAACGCCAACCTGGCTTTGGTGGAGCCGGGGGCGCCGTTCAGCTTCTTTGACCCGGACCGGCCTATCTACACCCATCCGCGCTTCCTGCCGCCCAGCCTGATCGACCGGGACTGTATTCTGGACCGCGCGCTGCTGGCAGGCGGCTGCAAGATTATCCGCTCGGAGATCTACCAGTCGGTGATCGGCATTCGCAGCCAGATCGGGCCGGGGGCGCGCCTGACCCGCACCGTGATGATGGGCGCCGACTACTTCGAGTCTGACGCTGATCGCGAGGCGAACAGCGCCCTCGGCCGGCCGCATGTCGGGGTGGGGCAGGGCAGCGTCATCGAGGGCGCCATCATCGACAAAAACACCCGCATTGGAAAGGACGTCGTCATCCGCGGCCTGGCCGACCGGCAGGACGTTGAAACTGAGCACTACGCAATTCGCGACGGTATCGTCATTATCATGAAGGATGGTATCGTGCCAGACGGCGCGGTCATCTAGCCGCTTGTGCGCCGATCCATCGCGAGGGGGTATCCCGGAACGCCGGCCACGGCCGGGCGAGATCGCTGCGAGTGACATTCGCAGCGGCGTTCAATCGAAGGCCGCCGCTGCGCCCTTGCCGGGGCAGAATTTGACGCTCCCGTCCAGGCCCGCTACAATCCCCCCTAATCGGGCTCGACCGCTTACGCCGAATAATGCTGACTTCCGCCCAGGCGGCGCCTGCCGCGCTGTTTTGTCCAATTTGCGGCCGGAGGCTGGCCGCCGAGGTAGCCCGCATGCATCGCGCACTCGACGGGCGCCTGCTCCAGCGGCTGCGCCTGCTGCACCCCCGGTGGAATCCCGAACAAGACGTGTGCCCGGAGTGTCTGGCCGCCGCGCTCGCCGCGCTGCGCCGCCAGCGCAGCGCGACCTCGATGCATGCCGACCTGCTGTTGTCCTATCCCGTCTACGCGCGCGACGAGGCCGAGCTGCTGCCGACGCCGGTGCGGCTGCACGCCAACCCGCGCTACGCCGGCCGCGGCGTGACGCTGGCCTTTCTTGATTCGGGGTTTTATCCGCATCCCGATTTGTCCGAGCCCGCCAATCGCGTGCTGGCGCATGTCGACGCCACCGTGCCCGAGCCTGTTATCAAGCCCAACTTCCGGCGCGCTGACCCGTCGAGCTGGCATGGCCTGATGACGTCGGCCGTGGCGGCGGGCAATGGGTGTCTGTCTGGCGGCGTTTACCGGGGCTTGGCCAGCGAAGCCAGCCTGGTCCTGGTCAAAACCGGCAACCGCCGCAACCGCCGCATCCCCGACCGCGATATCCTGCGCGCCTTTCAGTGGATGGTCAGCCATCATGCCGACTTCGGCGTGCGCGTCGTGAACCTGTCGATCGGAGGCGACTATCCTGCCATGGGCGATCAGACTCCGTTGGACGCCCTGGTTGAGGAAGCAGTCGCGCAAGGCTTGGTCGTCGTGGCGGCAGCCGGCAATGGCGGCGTCAACCAGATCATCCCGCCGGCGAGCGCGCGCTCCGCCATCACGGTCGGCGGTCTGGACGATCAAAACTCGCTCGATCCGCACTTTCGCCGGATGTGGCGCTCATCCTTTGGGCCGGGCGTGGGCGGCGTGCTCAAGCCCGACCTAATTGCACCGGCAATTTGGGTGGCTGCGCCGATGCTGCCCCGGACATGGGCGCACAACGAGGCGACCTGGCTGTGGCGCCTGGAGCGCCTGTGTGATCAGGAGCTTGCCAGCTATCTGCGGACGCGCGAGGCCGAGGCGCGCTTCAAGCGCGAGACGCTACGGCGGCCCCTGGACGAGGTGCGCGCCATTATCCGGCGGCGCATTGTCGAGCAGAAATACATCCATCCGCACTACCAGCACGTCGACGGCACCTCCATGGCTGCGTCGATCGTCTCCGCCCTCGTGGCGCAAATGCTGGAGGCCAACCCGCGGCTATCGCCAGCCCAGGTGAAAGACATCCTGATCGAAACAGCCGAACCGCTGCCCTACGTGCCGCAGGCCGAGCAAGGGCGCGGTGTGATCAGTGCCCCACGGGCCGTCGCCGCCGCGCTGCGGGCCGCGGGCGGCCCCTTGACCGGATTGCCATTCTCCCCGTGGGTTACGCCGGCCGCCGTGACATGGTATTGCTACGCGCCGGGTGCCCGGTCGGTGGCTCTGGCGGGCAGTTTCAACGGCTGGCAGCCGGTCGACGGCGGCATGTGGGAGTGCCGGCCCGGCCTGTGGCAGATCAGGCTGCCGCCGCCGCCGTCCGGCCAGCATGCCTACAAGTACTTGGTTGACGGCGAGCGCTGGATCCACGACGTCGAGAACCCTGCGCGGGTTGATGACGGCGCCGGGGGCTTCCACTCACTGCTGACCATCCACCGGGCCTAGCCGGCCGCGCGGCGGGCCGCGGAAAGGACCTATGAATCGAGAATATCACCGCTGGCACAGCCCGGCCCTGAACCGGGAGATGGAGCTGCTGGTCTTCGGCCACGCGGGCGCTAAGGTGCTGGTGTTTCCGACCTCGCTGGGCAAATACTACGAGTGGGAGGACCGCGGCATGATCGGCGCTTTGGGTGAGCACCTGGAGCGCGGCTGGATTCAGCTGTTCTGCGTGGACAGCATCGACGCAGAGAGCTGGTACGCGCGCTGGGCGCATCCGGGCGGCCGGGCCTGGCGGCATGTCCAGTACGAGAACTACCTGGTCGACGAAGTCGTGCCTCTGATGCGGCTCAAGAACGCCAACCCCTTCACCATGACGACCGGCGCCAGCTTCGGCGCGTATCACGCCGCGAACTTTGCTTTTCGCCACCCGGAGCTGGTGCGCCGTATGATCGGCATGAGCGGCGTGTATGACATTCGGGATTGGACCGACGGCTACCACGACGACAATATCTATTTCAACAACCCGGTCGAGTACCTGCCCAACGAGCACGAAAACTGGCGGCTCGAGCAGTTGCGGAGCATGGACATCATCCTGGTCACGGGCAGAGACGATCCCAATCGCGCCGGCACGGAGCACCTCTCGAGCATCTTGTGGAACAAAGGGATTGGCAATGCGCTGCGGCTGTGGGACGGCTGGGCGCACGACTGGCCTTGGTGGCGGGACATGATCCGGCTCTACATCAGGGGCCACGACTGAGCATACTCGCGCCGGCCGGACGCTGGCGCCGGCTGAGCGAGCTTCGTCCGTATGTAGCCCAGGCGCGGCAGATGGAAGGGTGGACCTTCGCCCATGAGCCCCGGCCGCTGGGGCCGCCGCCGCCTTGGGATTATGCGGCGCCGGCCCGGACTCTGCTGGCACAGGCCGGCGGGGTGCTGGATATGGGGACAGGCGGCGGCGAGGTATTGGCCGAATTGCTGGCGGGGTTCGGGGGGAAGGCCGTCGCCACGGAAGCCTGGCCGCCGAACGTGGCCGTAGCCGCGCGAAGGCTGGCCGCGGCGGGCGCGCGCGTCGTGCACTGCTCCAGCCTGGACTTGCCTTTTGCCGACGCCGCCTTCGACTTGGTGCTTAACCGGCACGAGGAGCTGGATCCGGCCGGTGTGGCGCGGGTGCTGCGGCCCGGCGGCCGCGTGCCCACTCAACAGATCCACCCAGGGTATGGAGACTGACCTGGAGGCCTTGCTGCGCCTGGAGCGCGAGCGGCTCGGGCTCGAGGGCATTGTTCTGAGCGACCGCCGCTACATCGTCGAGGCCAGGCGACCGGCGTAGCCATTTCCCGCGCGCGGCGGCCAAGCCGCGGTAAGGAGGCTTTATGAGCAAGATCGGCGTCATTGTCGGCCGCGAGTGGTCGTGGCCGCCCGCGTTCGTCGAGGAGGTCAATCGGCGCCAAACGGGCGTCACGGCGGAATACGCGCAGTTGGGCGGGACGCGCATGGATGAGCCCGTCTCCTATTCGGTCCTGGTGGACCGCATCTCGCACGAGGTGCCTTACTATCGCTCCTATCTGAAGTATGCCGCGCTGCAAGGGGCGCACATTGTCAACAACCCGTTCATGTGGACGGCCGACGACAAGTTCTTTGAGGCGGCCCTAGCGACGCGCCTGGGGATCGCCAGCCCCAAGACGGTGGTGCTGCCGAACAAGGACTACGTGCCCGGGATCGTCCACAACGAGAGCCTGCGCAACCTGGTCTACCCGTTGGATTGGCAAGGGCTGGTGGATTACCTGGGTGGTTTCCCGGTCGTACTCAAAGACGCCCACGGCGGCGGCTGGAAGCAGGTCTACATCTGTCATTCAATCGATGAGCTCTTCGCCAATTACGACCAGTCGGGTCTGCTGACGATGGTGCTGCAGGAATTCATCCACTGGGACAACTACATCCGCTGCATGTGTCTGGCCCAGCGCGATATCTTGGTGATGAAGTACGACCCCAACGAGCGGCGCTACATGCACCACGACCTGGCGCCCGAGCTGTACAACCGCATCGTCGAGGACTCGCGTCGGCTGGTGCAGGCCTTGGGCTACGATATGAACACCGTCGAGTGGGCCGTGCGCGGCGGCGTGCCGCACGCCATCGACTTCATGAACCCCGCGCCCGACATGGACGTGAACTCGCTCGGCTACGAGTTTCACCGCTGGTGCGTGGAGCATATGGCCGACATGTGTATCCGCCTGGCGCGTGAGCCGCGGCCGCCGGCCGCCGAGTTGCGCTGGAACGGCCTGTTTGGCGGCTAAAGGCCACGCTGATGATCGATCTGCCCGCCGCCATCCAGCGTTACCACGAGCTGCTGGACGACGAGACCGGCCAGCGCAGCCAGGCGCAGCTGAACGACCAGCTGCACCGGCGCGAGCTGTTCTTCGGCGAGCGCCCGCTGTGCACGGTGCTGCGCCCGCGCTTCATGTCGGCCGACCAGTATCACTCCCTGCGCCGGTCGGTGGCGAGCGTGATGCCGGCCTTTGACCGTATCTACCAGGTCGCGCTGGCCGACCGAGCCTTTCGGGCTCAGTTCGGCCTGGCGGAATGGGAGGAAGCGCTGCTCCAGGTGGACCCGCGCATTGCGGCCCCGAGCCCCACCGCGCGGATGGACACCTTCCTGACGGCCGATGCCCTGTGGTTCACCGAGTACAACGCCGAAACCCCGGCGGCGCCGGCCTACAACGACCTCTTATCGGAGGTCTTCTTTGGCTTGCCGATCATGCGGCGTTTCGAGCGGCACTACGAAGTCCGGCCATTGCCGGGGCGCCATCACGTGCTGCACGTGCTGCTCGACGCCTACGAGCAGTGGGGCGGGCGCGAGCGGCCGCGCATGGCCATCCTGGATTGGCGCGAGGTGCCCACCTACAGCGAGTTCGTCCTGTTCCAGGAATACTTTCGGTCGCACGGTTTTGACTGCCTGATCGCCGACCCGCGGGAGTTTGAATACCGTGACGGCCAGCTGCTGGCCGACGGGATCACGCCCGTCAACTTGATCTACAAGCGGGTGCTGATCAGCGAGCTGGTCGAGCGCTGCGGCCTGGAGAATCCGGTGGTGCAGGCCGTGCGGGACGGTGCTGTGTGCATGGTCAACCCGTTTCGCTGCAAGATCCTACATAAGAAGGCCAGCCTGGCGGTGTTGAGCGATGAGGTCAACCGCCCGCTCTTCACGGCGGAGCAGGCCCGGGCGATTGACGCGCACGTCCCTTGGACGCGCATCCTGGCTGACCGGCGCACCACATTTCACGGGCGTGACATCGACCTGCTGCCGTTCGTGGCCGAGCACAAAGATGAACTCGTGCTCAAGCCCAACGATGAATATGGCGGTAAGGGCATCGTCCTGGGCTGGGAGACCGAGGTCGGCCGGTGGCGTCAGGCGCTGCAGGCGGCGCTGGCCGAGCCTCACATCGTCCAGCAGCGGATCCCGTTGCCCGCTGAGCCCTATCCGAGCCTGGTGGCGGGGCGGGTGCGCATCATCGACCGCATGCTCGATACCAATCCCTACGTTTGGCATGGTGACTACGTTTCGGGCTGTCTCACCCGCCTGTCGACGGCGGCGCTGCTCAACGTCACCGCCGGCGGCGGCTCCACGGTGCCGACATTTGTGCTGGAACAGCGGGAGTGAGCTATGACAACACCGTCATTTAGCATCGGGATCGAAGAGGAGTATCAGATTGTTGATCCGCGGACGCGCGAGCTGCGCTCCTATATCACCGAGCTGCTCGATGCCGGCAAGATGGTTTTGAAAGAGCAAGTCAAGGCGGAGCTGCACCAGTCGATCGTCGAAGTGGGCACCAACGTCTGCCGTACACCGGGGGAGGCCCGCAGCGAGCTGATCCGGCTGCGGCGGGGGGTGATGGAGTTGGCCGCCAGGAACGGGCTTAAGATCGCCGCGGCCGGCTCGCACCCGTTTTCCTCCTGGCAGGCGCAGGCCATTACGCCGTTTGAGCGCTATCTGGGCGTGCGCCAGGACATGGGCATGCTGGCCCAGCAGCTGCTGATCTTTGGCACCCACGTGCATATCGGCATCGAGGATCCGGAGTTCCTGATCGACGCCATGAACGTGGTGCGCTACTTTCTGCCGCACGTGCTCTGCCTAGCGACTAGCTCGCCGTTCTGGACCGGTCACGATACGGGCCTGAAATCATACCGGAGCATCATCTTCCGCAACTTCCCGCGAACAGGCATCCCGCCGCGCTTCGACAGCTACGCCGACTTCCGGCGCTATGTCGACACGCTCGTCAAGACCAACTCGATTCCCGATGGCACCAAGATCTGGTTTGACGTGCGGCCAAACCACAACTACCCGACGCTGGAGTTCCGAATCTGCGACGTGTGCACGCGCGTGGACGAGGCCGTCTGCATTGCCGCGATCTTCCAGGCCCTCATCTACAAGTTGTGGATGCTCCGGCGCGACAATATGACTTTTCGGCAGTACCCGTCGGCCCTGACCGAAGAAAACAAGTGGCGCGCGGTCCGCTATGGGCTGGATGGCAAGCTGATTGACTTTGGTAAGCAGGAAGAGAAGCCCGCCCGCGAGCTGATCCACGAGCTGATCGACTGGTTCTTGGGCGATGCCATGGATGAGCTGGGCAGCCGTCGCGAGATCGAATATGCTTACCGCATCCTCGCCGACGGCACCAGCGCCGACCGCCAACTGGCGACCTATCGCCGCACTGGCGATCTGAAGACCGTCGTGGACCAGCTGATTGCCGAGACGGAAACCGGCGTACTGGAAGCGCCGGCCAACCTGGAGGTCTCTGATGGCTGACACTCGTCCGCTGACATTCGTGTGCCTGGCCTCCTACTTCAAGGGCAGCGCCTTTCTGCAGGCAGCCAAGCGGCTTGGCTGCACGGTCATCCTCATCGCCAAGGAGGCGTTCGCCCAGGAGGCCTGGCCGCGCGACAGCCTGGATGAGGTCTATTTCATGCCGGACCTCAGCCGCCGGCCGGACATCCTCTACGCCGTCAGCTACCTGGCGCGCAGCCACGTCATCGATCAGGTCATCGCGCTCGACGACTACGATGTGGAAACGGCCGCCGCGCTGCGAGACCACCTGCGCCTGCCCGGCATGGGCGAAAGCCTGGCCCGGCACTTCCGCGACAAGCTGGCCATGCGCCTGCAGGCCCGGGTCGGAGGCGTCCTAGTACCCGAGTTCACCGGGGTCTTCAACTACGACCAGCTGCGCGCCTTCTTGGAGCGGGTGCCGCCGCCCTGGGTTCTGAAGCCGCGCTCCGAGGCCAGCTCGATGGGGATCAAGAAGCTCAATGCGGCCGGCGAGCTTTGGCCGCTGCTCGAGGCGCTCGGCGATCAGCAATCGTTTTTTGTCCTAGAGCAGTTCATCCCGGGCGACGTCTTCCACGTGGATGGCCTGGCCGATGCGGGCGAGATGCTGTTTCAGCAGGCGCATCAATATGGCCAGCCGCCGATGAGCATTTATCAGCAAGGCGGCATCTTCCTCACCCGGGCGCTCGACCGGCAGTCGCCGCAAGCCCAGATGCTGTTCAGTCTCAACCGCCAGGTGCAGAGTGCCCTGGGCATGCGCCGCGGCGCCACGCACACTGAATTCATCCGTGCCCATGCGGACAGCCGGCTGTATTTCCTGGAGACCGCGGCCCGCGTCGGGGGGGCGAACATCGCCGAAGCGGTGCAGTATGCCACCGGTATCGACCTGTGGGCCGAGTGGGCCGGCATCGAAGCCGCTTACCTGCGCGGCGAGCCGTACGCTCTGCCGGAGATGCGCGACGGCTATGCCGGGGTGATCAACTGCCTCGCAAGGCAAGAATGGCCGGACCTTGGCGCCTACGACGACCGCGAAGTTGTCTGGCGGCTCAAGAAGAAGCATCACGCCGGCCTGATCGTGGCCTCGCCCGACTCCGCGCGGGTCGAGCAGCTGCTGAAAGCCTACGCCGAACGCTTCGCGCAAGATTTCCTCGCCGTGATGCCGCCCCTCGACAAGGCGCCGGCCTAAATGGCTAGCGAGGGCGGAGGTGAGCACCCTGTCATGATTGACACGCTTGATCTTCACTTCCTGGGCGCGCCGCGGGCGATCGCTGCATTCCTGGTGCGCGGCCCGGCCGGGCCTGTCTTGATCGAGACGGGGCCAGGCTCTACGCTGCCGGCACTGCTGGCCGGGCTGGCCCAGCGCGGCGTCGCGCCCGAACAGGTCCAGGACGTGCTCGTGACACACATCCATCTGGACCATGCCGGCGCGGCCGGGTGGTGGGCTCGGCAAGGCGCGCGCATTCACGTCCATGCGATCGGAGCGCCACACCTGGCCGATCCGAGCCGCCTACTGCTGAGCGCGCGCCGCATCTACGGCGACCAGATGGACGCGCTGTGGGGTGATGTCTTGCCGGCGCCGGTGGAACGGCTGCGCCCAACGACGGACGGCGCCGTGATCGAGGCCGGCGGCCTGCGCTTCGTAGCCCACGACACGCCCGGCCACGCGCGGCACCATCTGGTGTACCAACTCGACGACGTGGCCTTCGTCGGTGACCTGGGAGGCGTTCGCCGGCGGGGCAGGCCGCTTGTGCGCCTGCCCACTCCGCCGCCTGAGTTTGACCTGCCGGCCTGGTCCGCGAGTGTGGCCCGGATGCGGGCACTGAGTTTTCGGCGGATCTATCTCACCCACTTCGACGCGGTGGCTGAGGCGGCGGCGCATTGGGACGTTGTGACCGAGCTGCTGCCACAATACGTCGGGCTGGTCAAGACCGCGCTGGAGGCGGGCCAAGATCGCGACGCGATCCTGGCCGAGATGACGGCCTGGGAAGGGCGGCGACTAGCGGCTGATGGCATCCCCCCCGGCGAGTGGCCCGTGTATGCCAGCCTCGGTCCGGCGGGGATGTCGGTCGATGGTCTGCTGCGCTATTGGCAGAAACAGGGCCAGGCGGCCGGCTGACGCGAGGGGCTGTAGCGCCAAGATCAGGGCCTGGGTGTCCCCGTCGCCTGTACGACCGCGCCGCCGTGTGAGCTGCGGCCGCGCAGGCCGGCGCCGTGACCGGCCCTACTGGTTCTGGCTGCCGGCCACCACGGCGATGCCCGCCAGGATCAAGACCAGGGCGATCAAGACGCAGAGCAATGCGTTGCGGAAGCGGATCGCGGGCGCGGCGTTCTTCCAGAGACTGGGTAGGTGACTCAAGGCGACCGCGAGCGTCATGATCAGGGCGTGCTCGATACGTTGGAGCGGGAAGCCGGCATCGCCAAAGAAGCCCTCCCCAAAGAGGACGATCAGGCCAAGCAAGATCTGCAAGCTCATCAGACCGCTGAACGCCGTGCTCAAGCCGCGGTCGAGGCCGCTCCACTCGCTTCCTCGCAGCCAGCCAAGAGCGAACTTGACGATGGCGGCGACGGCGGCCAGCAGCACCAGCCAGCGCACGAGTGAGTGGAGCATGAGAACGATGTCCATCGAAGCCTCCGAAAGCTTTGTCTAGACCGCCCACCCGGGCGGCGGATTTGCGGTCAGGGAACCGCCTCAGGTGTTGCGCGGCGGCCGAGGGGAGGCCTGGGATTGGCTGGCCGACGACGCCAGCGCCGGATACAGCGCGCACAATGTTTCGAATGTCAGCCGTGTCGAACTCGATTAAGCAAAGGTCGTCGAATGACCCGGCCAATCGCCATTATACTTGACCGGTCAGACCCGCCGCGCGAGCAGCGTTGGGCTCGACCGGGTCACGTCTCGGACGGGTCAGCAGCGGCCTGCCAGCCGGCGCAGACGGCATCTTACCGCGGGGAACCATGTACTTCGATCAGCCTGCCTATGCCGTGCGCCGCGAGGGGGGGCGGAGGGCCTGGCGGCCTGCCTGCCGGGAATCCGGGCCGTCGTGATCGTCGATGTGCTTTCGTTTTCGACCGCGGTCGAAATAGCCGTCAGCCGCGGTGGTCCAGGTCTTTCCGTTCCAGCAGCGCCGCGCCGCGGCGGCCGATTTTTCGGCGGCGCACCTGGCCTTGCTGGCCAGCCCTTACCGGGAGGTTGGCTTCTCGTTACCGGCGAGTTCGTTGAGGACCATCCCAGCGGGCACGGTGCTGGTGTTGCCCTCCCCGAATGGGTCCACGCTTTCACTTGGCAGGGGCGGCGTTCCCACCTACGCCGGATGCCCGCGGAATGCCACGGCCGTTGTCCATGCCGCGGCCCGGCACGGCCCGCCCGTGACAGTCCTTACGGCCGGCGAGCGTTGGCCAGGCGGCATTTGCGCCCTGGATCGGACGACTGGCTTGGGGCCGGGGCGATCATTCGGCGCCTGCCGGGCTCACGGTCGGCGGAAGCTGGGACGGCCGCGGCCGCGTTTGAAGCCGACCGCGAACAACTTAGGGACTTGCTTGCGCGCTGTGGCTCCGGCCGCGAGTTGATCGAGCGCGGCAGCGCCGGCGACGTAGCTCTGGCGGCCGAGTGGGCCGTCAGCCTAACAGTGCCGATGCTGCTGGCGAGCGCCTATGACCATGACCCTGCGTCAGCGTCTGGGGCGCTCGCCCCACAACCGATCGGGCAGGCTTCGCCTGGCGGCTGAATCAGCGGCGCCGGCGCCTCCCCCGGGCACCGGCGCCTGCATTCGCCTGTTTCTTGCTCCTACTGCTCAGCGACAGCCGTTCTGCGTTGTCCGGCGCTGCGCGTCCATGACCGCCATGGCCGCAATGGAGACCACTTCCTCGACATCATCGCCCCGCTGGAGCACATGCACCGGCGCGTCGAGGCCGAGCAACACCGGGCCGATGGTATCGGCCCCGCCCAGCCGCCTCAGCAGCTTGTAAGCCACATTGGCCGCCACCAGGTCGGGGAAGACCAGGACGTTGGCGCCCCTTACCTGGCTGAACGGGAAACGGCTCTCCATGAGCTCGGGCACGACGGCCACATCCGCCTGGACCTCGCCGTCGATGTTCAAATCCGGCCGGCGCTGGCGGACCAGGTCGACCGCACGGCGGGCTTTTTCGGCCAGCGGGTGCTTGACACTGCCGAAGTTCGAAAACGACAGCATGGCCACGCGCGGCGTCAGACCCAGCCGCTCGGCAAAATCGGCCGACAGGATAGCGATCTCAGCCAGGTCTTCCACCGTGGGATCGATGTTGACCGTGGTATCACTGAAGATGTAGACCTGGCTGTCAACCAGGACCACGTAAGCGCCAGCCGCCCGATGGATGCCGGGGCAGGTGTGGAAGATCTGCAGCGCCGGCCGGATGACTTCGGGATACTCGTAAGTCAAGCCTGACACGAAGGCGTCAGCCATCCCTTCCTTCACCAGCATCAGCCCGAACAGATTCGGATTGTGGATGCGGTCGATGGCGTGCTGGCGCGTGACGCCTTTGCGCTGCCGCAGCTCGAAATAGGCCTCGGCCAGGTTGTCGCGGCGCGCATCGGTACTGGGGTCCAGGATTTCGGGCGAAAGGCGCAGGCCCAAGGTCTCGACCTCGCGGCAGATGATGTCGCGCCGGCCCAGCAAGATCGGCTGTCCAATGCCCTCATCCACGACCTGCGCGGCAGCGCGAATGATCTTGGCATTCTCGCCCTCGGCGAACACGATGCGCTTTGGCTGGGTCTTGGCCTTGTTGATGATGGAGCGGCGCACGCGTTGACCCGAACCGAGCCGGGCGGCTAACTGCTCGCGGTATTCGTCCAGGTCGATCTGAATGCGCGCCACGCCGGTGCGCATGGCTGCTTCGGCTACCGCCGGCGCCTCCCACAGGAGCACGCGGGGATCGAGCGGCTTGGGGATCAGGTAATCGGGACCAAAGCCAAGCGCCTGCAGGCCATAGGCGTTGAGGACCGCCTCGGGCACATCCTCGTGGGCTAGGTCTGCCAGGGCATGCGCGGCCGCAATCTTCATTTCCTCATTGATGGCGCGAGCGCGCACGTCGAGCGCCCCGCGAAAGATGAAGGGGAAGCCCAACACGTTGTTGATCTGGTTGGGATAGTCCGAACGGCCGGTTGCCACTAAGGCGTCTGCCCGCGCGGCCTTGGCAAGTTCGTACTTGATCTCGGGATCGGGGTTCGCCATGGCGAAGATCACTGGTTGATCCGCCATGGACCGCACCATATCGGGCGAGAGGATGTCCGCCACCGAGAGGCCCAGGAAGAGGTCGGCGCCGCGTACCGCCTCGGCCAGAGTGCGGGCCTCGGTCTCAACGGCAAAGCGGGCCTTGAACTCGTTCATGCCGGCCTGGCGCCCGGCGTAGACCACGCCGCGCGTGTCAACCAGCGTGATATGCTCGCGTTTCACGCCAAGCTTGACGTAGAGTTCGCTGCTGGCAACGGCCGAGGCGCCGGCGCCGGAGACGACGACGCGCAGTTCGGCAATGTCCTTGCCGGTGATCTCGAGCGAATTGAGCAGGGCCGCCCCCGAAATGATGGCCGTGCCGTGCTGATCATCGTGGAAGACCGGGATGTCGAGCAGTTCGCGCAGCCGCCGTTCGATGTAAAAGCACTCCGGCGCCTTGATATCTTCGAGGTTGATGCCGCCAAAGGTCGGAGCGATCGCTCGTACCACACGGATGATGTCTTCCGGATCGTGGCTGTCGACCTCGATGTCGAACACATCCACGTCGGCGAAACGCTTGAACAGCACGCCTTTGCCTTCCATCACCGGCTTGGAGGCCAGTGGTCCGCGATCGCCCAGGCCGAGGATGGCGGTGCCGTTCGAGACGACGGCCACCAGGTTCGCCTTGGCGGTGTAGTCGTAGGCGGCCTCGGGGCTGCGCTCGAGTTCCTCGACGACCTTGGCCACGCCGGGCGTATAGGCCAGCGAAAGGTCCCGCTGCGTCAACAGGGGCTTGGTGGCCGCTACCTGGATCTTGCCCGGCCGGCCGCGACTGTGGTACTCAAAGATTTCCGTGAGAGTCAGTGACATAGAACCTCCAGCGAGGGGATTTGCCATCAGGGTGCGTGGCCTCAGGATAGGATCTGGCACTAAGGCCGTCGCGTGACGAATGTCATCATTTCGGTAGAGGTTAGTCTACTTCGATAGGCGCAATTATCGCGAAATGTTGACGGCGTGCCAGGCGCTGTTGCAGCGGCTCACCAAGCATTTGGCAGAGCACGCGGAACCAATCCCAGCGTCGATCGCCTACACGATTTACGCCAGTGGCGGCGGGGCGCTGGCTCGTCCAGTTCCCCGCCGGCGGAGGCTTCACGGCATCCGGTTGGCCTACGCCTCCCCGTGGCCTGTGACGGTGTGGTTGACGACCGCTCCCGTGCGTGTATAATTGCTTTCGGTACGGCCCCATAGCTCAACGGCAGAGCAAGCGCCTCTTAAGCGTTAGGTTGTAGGTTCAAATCCTACTGGGGTCACCTTGCAGAAAAGCCCAGCCGGGCTTTTTTGTTTCCCTGGTGCCCCGCGTATGCTTGCGTTTTGTGTGAAGTTAAGTACAATACGCGCACCCATCTGGAGGTCTATCCTCGTGCAAACCTGCGGCAACTGCAATACCCAATCATCTGACGTGGCCAATACTTGCCCAAACTGCGGCGCAAACCTGGCTGAGCGATCCCACACGGCCCTAGCGCGCAAGGCGCTCCAGGCCAACAATCGGGTGCGCCTGATTCGGATCTCCGTGATGAACAATTGCTGCCCGGCCTGCGCCGCGATGCAGGGTGCGCACCCGAAACACTCCGTGCCGATCCTGCCTGTGCCAGGCTGCTCCCACGGCTTGGGCTGTCGCTGCTACTACGAGCCCGTGCTGACAGAAGTCTATCCATAGCCCTGACTTTCGTGCGCCAGCATGCGCACGCGCCTATCGGCTCGCCAGACGGCGAGCTGTTTGGATTCTGCACCGTGGCCGAACTGTGCGGCTAGGCCTGGCGGCGCACGAAGGCCAGGGCTGCCTCGCGGTCGCGGACCTCGCCAGCGGCCTGCGCCTCGCGTAAAGCGCCTAGCAGCCGGCCAATGTATGGCCCGGGCCCAACGCCCAGAGCGGCCATCACCTCGTCGCCGGTCAGCAGCATGGGCGGGCTCACCGCCTCCTGGGGGTTCTCGAAATATGCGCGTAGCAGGCTCGATGCCACGTCGAGAAGCTTGTTCCAATCGGCGGCCGGCGGCGGGCCGTCGAAGACCGCCAGGAAGCGGGCTGCGGCCAGCAGCACGGCGTCGACGCCGGCCGCTCCCCAGTCCTGGAAGTAGCGATAGATGTCGCGGCGCGTGAGGGGGAGGGCCTGGACTAGGCTGAGCGGGACGGCATGGCCGGCCACGATGGCCGCCACGCGCTGGGCCTCGTCGTTGCTGAAGCGCAGGGCTGCCAGGCGCGCCCGGGCAACGTCGGCCCCAGCGCGGTTGGGCGTCGTGGCGGCGGTCTCGGTTTGGCCGGCGGCGTGGAGCAGCGCCGCCAGCATCAGCAACCAGCAGGCGGGGCGTTCGTCGCTCAGGGCGTGTTGCAGGTGGCCGGCCAGGGCGCCGCGGTGGCGGCCCAGGCGCAGCGAAAGGAGCCCCATGGTCAGGTCAGAGGCAGTCTCCATGTCGTAGACGGGCTGCAGCACCATCAGCATGTCCTGCAGCCGAGCGAGCGTGGCGAGGGTGTGGTCCCAGGCGGTGCCGGCCGGCGGCCAGTCCACCGCGCTGAGGGCAGCTGCCTCCGGCGCCAGATGAGGCAGCACGCCGAGCGTGTGCAAGGCGCGTAGGGCCGCCGGCGCGCGCGCGCCGCCCAGGCAGCGGATGAACTCGTCTCGGCGGCGCTCGGGCGAGACGCCGGCCAGGCCCGGGGCTGCCGCGCGGACCGCCGCCCGCGTGGCCGGATCTAGTCGAAACTCGAGTTGTGCCGCCAGGCGCACGGCGCGCACGGTGCGCACCGCATCGTCGGCCAGCGCGGTGGGCGCGCAGGCGCGGATCAGCTTGGCGCGCAGGTCGGCGTAACCGTTGAGAGGGTCGATCAAGATCTGGGGCGCGGTTACGGCGATGGCCATGGCGTTGATAGTGAAGTCCCGGGCGGCCAGGTCAGCTGCCAGATCCGGGCCGCGGGCCCGGGCAAAGTCGAACGTGAGCCGGCCGTCGACCCCTTCCAGGATCACGCGGCCGACCCCACGCTTGGCATCCAGCGGATAGTAGGGCGCGCCCAACGAGTCGGCCACACTCCGCGCCACGGCCAGGCCGTCGCCGGCGACGACGAAGTCAAAATCGTTCAGGCGGCGGTTGAGCAGCAAGTCGCGGATCACGCCGCCCACCAGCCAGAGCGGCGCGTGGGCCGGGGCTGCGGCGCTGATGCGGGCGACGATGGCGGGCAATTCAGGTGGCTGGGTCACGGCCTGGCGGGCGGCTCCGGCCCGGGCGTCACGTAGACATCGGGCTTGGCCACGCCAATGAAGGGCAGATTGCGGTAGAGCTCGTCGACGTCGAGACCGTAGCCGAAGACGAACTTGTTGGGGATATCAAAGCCCACGTAGTGAATGGGGACGACGACCTCCCGGCGCTCGCTCTTGTCGAGCAGGGCGCAAATCTTGAGCGAGGCTGGCCGGCGCGTCTGCAGCAGCTCCAGCACGGCGGCGATGGTGTGGCCGGTGTCGACGATGTCCTCGACGACCAGCACGTGGCGGCCTTCGATATTCTGGTTGAGGTCGAGTGAAATGCGCACGCTGCCCGAGGATTTGCGCGCACCGACGCCGTAGGATGACAGCGCCATGAAATCGATGGCATGCGGGATACTGAGCTGGCGCATCAGGTCGGCCAGGAACATGACCCCGCCACGCAGGATGCACAGCAGCAGTAAGTCCTGACCGGCGTAGTCGCGGCTGATCTCGGCGCCCAGCTCCGAGACGCGGACCTGCAGTTTGTCTGCCGGCACCAGGATCTCGGCCAGGATATCGCGATAGTCAGGCATGGCCATCTCCCTCAGCGGCGCGGCACCACGTGGTGCTCGCGGCAGCGGGCCTCGTACAGCTCGCTGGCGCCCACAACCACGATGGGCTCGTCGTGGCAGGCGGGCTGGTTATCGATCAGGCGTTGGGTGCGCGAGGCCTCTCCGCCGCAGACGGCGCAAATGGCGTGGAGCTTGTCGACGTGTTCGGCCAGCGCCATCAGCTGCGGCATGGGGCCAAAGGGCTCGCCGCGGAAGTCCTGATCCAGGCCGGCGGCGATCACGCGTACGCCGCGGCGCGCCAGCTCCCGGCACAGGTTGCCGACCGCCGGCTCGAAGAACTGGGCCTCGTCGAGCGCGACGACGGTGGTATCAGGCCGGACCAGGGGCAAGATGTCAGCCGCGCACTTCACGGGCGTCGCATCGAACTCGCTACCGGCGTGCGAGGTGACCTTTTCGATGGCATAGCGGTCGTCGATGATGGGCTTGAAGACCTGGACGTTCTGGCGGGCGATGCGGGCCCGGCGCAGCCGGCGAATCAGCTCGTCGGTCTTGCCGCTGAACATGGACCCGGTGATGACCTCGATGGAGCCGGCGGTGTGCTTCATGGATTGTCCTGGTGGGTAAAGCGAAAGGGCAGGGCGCCCGCGCGGGCGCACCTGCCCTTGTCAACCAACTTGCGCGCAAGCCACCGCGGCGCGACCCAGGCGCCTATTCGGCGGCGGGCTCAGCCGACGCCGGCTCGGCTTCGCCCGCTTCGGGCAGCAAGCCGCGGGCACGCAGGCGCTTCTTAAGATCGATCAGGCTCTTACGGCCAAAGCCCTCCAGGGTGAGGAACGAGTCCTCGCCCTGCTGCTCGAAGCGCTCGAGCACGGCCGACACCGAGTGCAGGCCGGCGTTCGCCAGGATAGCCTCGGCGCGCGCGCCCAGCTCGAGGCTGGTGATCGGCTGATCGGGCGAGCTCTTGGCGACATCCCGCGCGGCCGCGGCCGCGCGGAACTGGTCGCGGATCTCGAGCTTCTTATAGAATCGGTCGACCTGGCCCTCCGTGTCGACCATGCGCTGCTCACCGGTGTAAAAGGGGTGGCACTTGGCGCACATGTCGGTGTGGATCAACTCGCGGGTCGAGCCAGTGGTCCAGGTGTTCCCGCAAGAGCACACGACCTTAGCGTTCGGGTAATACTTTGGGTGGATACCAGTTTTCATGATTGTCCTTTGCCCCGCCACTGGCCTGAGTGTTCCGTCGATCGCGTGAACCCGGGGCCGGAAACACGCGACTCGCAGGAACGCCGGCGCTGCTACGTGCTAGACCTCGGCCGGAGCCTCGACCGGGACGACGCTGACCTTCTTGCGCCCGTCGGGCATGGTTTCGAACTTGACGTGACCAGCGGCGATGGCGTAGAGCGTGTCGTCGCGTCCGATGCGCACGTTGGTGCCGGGATGGAAATGCGTGCCGCGCTGGCGGGCGATGATGTGGCCGGAGCGCACCAGCTCGCCGCCGTATTTCTTGACGCCCAGGCGCTGCGAGTTGCTGTCGCGACCGTTGCGGCTGGAACCGCCGCCCTTCTTGTGAGCCATGGTGTGATCCTATCCTTCAATCTTCTTAACCATCAGCCGGGTGTACTTTTGCCGGTGCCCGCGCTTGCGGCGCTGGCGCTCCTTGGCTTTGTACCGGAAGGCGTAGACCTTCGGGCCCTTGACCTCGCCGTCGACGGTAGCGCTCACGGTTGCGCCAGGCACCGTGGGCGCGCCCACGGTCACGCCGCCGTCGTCGGCCAGAAGAAGCACATCGCCGAAGGTGTACGTGGTGCCGGCTTCAGCGGCCAGGCGATCGACTTCGATTGCCTGGCCCTCGGTGCAGCGATATTGCTTGCCGCCGCTGCGGATAATGGCGTACTTCATCGTGATCTCCAATCCTCGCTTCGCCGCGGCCGGCCGGGGCCCGATCCGGGTGCGGCAGTTACTGCAAGAGGGCCGACGCGCGGGGAAGACTGGTTGATGGCGCCAGACGGGCGCCGACGGCAATATGCCCCAGCGCAGGCCAGGGCAACGGAACGAAATTATAGCCGAAGCCCGGGATTTCTGTCAATGCGCCGCATCAGGTCGCGCCTCGCGCCTCCGCGCCGGCGCTCAAGAAACCCGGCCGGAATACCACGGCAACGCATAGGCACGATTGAATTGACGCTGAGACAAACGCCATGGTACAATGCCCGCCGCGGTGTGGAACGCCCCTATCGTCTAGTGGCCCAGGACGTGGCCCTCTCAAGGCCAAAACCGGGGTTCGAGTCCCCGTAGGGGCACCAAATGCCAGAAGCGCTCGTCAGGATGACGAGCGCTTCTCATTCCCGAAGCGCCGGCGTGGGTGCTCAGTTCATTGATGATTCGGCCATGCGCAGCAGGTCATAGGCTGTGGCGCTCGCGCCAGTGGCGGCGAGGGCGTAGTGAACCTCGCCGGCCTGCCAGGCCAAAATCGTCTGGAGGGTGGGATCCCAACCTTCCGGATCCTCGCGGCTCAGGCCCAGCATGAGCAAGCCCGGCTGACCGTTCACGGAGACGGACGTGACGACCCGCGCGGGACCGTCGGGCAGGTCGGGGAGGTGGGGGCTGATGACCAGGTCGATGCGGTCACCGGCGCCCTGCTCCCAACCGAGCAGCACCCAGTCGGCATCGGCCGGCAGGCTGACAGCGTCGATCGGGTGGAAGCCAGGCGGCACCCAGGTGGGCGTGGCGAAGTCGAAAGACACGCCGGCGCGCGGATCGCCTAATCGGTCATTGCCGCGATTGCCGCTAACACGGGATTCGCCGCGTGCCTCGACCACGAGTTGGGTCTCGGGCTTTGTCATGGCAGTCGGCGCGAGGCGGCTGCCGGCGCAGCCGGCCAGGAGCGCTGCGGCTAGCCCAGCGCCCAAGAGCAGTGAGGCCCGGGTGGTATGAAACGCGACAGGCCAGGCGAAGTGGGTGTGCGGCATTTCGGCGGCCTCCGAGCCAGGCGTGAGGACTGCCCGGGTGAGATGCCGGTGCCCATTATGACGGGCCGCCAATTGCTTTGCATGACGCCCGCCCAACGTTTGGCGGTCGAACGCGTTGCGAGCACGACATAACGCGGAAATCTGTCGGGCTTGCCGCGCAGCCAGTTGAACTTAGTTGTGACCGTCCGCGTGCGGGTTTGCTTCGTAGTCCCAGGATTGTATGCCGCACACGCTGGCGATTTTTCGCTGCACCCACTTCAACAACTCCGGCCAGATAGGATCTGGGGGAGCGGCCGAAGCGGCCAGCGCAAGCAGGGCCTGGTACGAGAGGGCCCGAAAGGTGACGGCCGCGAGGTTGACGCGCGCCTCGAGCCAACGCCAATCGGGGCCGCCGACGCGGGCAGCCATGGGCAGCCCGGGGCCGTCGGCGTAGACGACCACAAAGGCCGGTTGCAAGCCCTGCGCGCGGCCGACGGCGGCGCAGGTGGTGAGGTTGCGCATCCACTGAAACCAAGGCCCCGCAAATGGGCAGGGGGCGTAGTCGAGATCGGCGGCATAGCCAAAGACCTCGGGGATCAGGTCCCAATAGCGGATCCCTTTAGCCGTCAGCGCGCAGCGGGACGTGTGGCTGTTGGCCGGGTTGGCCTGCAAGAGGTAGTTTCCCGTGCACTGCCGGGTGCCGCGGCGGCGGCCAGAGGCGATCGGATGGGTCTGTGAGCAACTGCCGCCGTCCGGCTCGGTGAACTTGCACTCGAACAAGATCAAACTCCCCGGGCCGCGCGCGACGGCGTCAACCCAGGTGGGCTGCTTCTCCGCCATAACTTTGTCGGGATCGTGCCATTCGAGAGTCACCTCCCAGGGACCGTCCGCCGGTAGGCCGAGATCGGCGGCCAGCGCGTTGAAGACGGCGTGGCGAGCGGGGTGGCGCTTAAGCGTGCCGAAGACGTCAATGGACAGCGCCTGCGACGAGTGCTCTTTGTAGGCGTCGCACGCCTCGCCGGCTGCGCCATGCCAGCGAAAGCTGCCCCACGCGTCGATGGCAGCGCGGGCATAGGGGAAGATGTTCGCCTCGATGCTGCGGCGCCGCGCGGCGAGCATGGCCGGGTTGGGCATATGCAGTATTATAGGCGACCGGCCAAAAGATGTTTCGCGGAAGGACTGCCGCAGGATCCCCGCCGGAGGGCGACAGGCAGTTCAGGCGAGGCCGCTTAGGGGCGGGGCCAAGAGCACGCTCGGAACCGCTGGCATGAGCGATGGAGCGGTAGGGCTAAAGCAGCGGAGCTGCTGGCGCTGGCGGCGTGTCGTTCGGCTTCGTCGGTGGCGCGGCGCTGACCCTGGCCGGGACGTTGGACGATCTCGGGCCTAGCTGAAGCTGTCAGTGCAAGCCATTACGGATGGCTGGCCAGGCGCCGCTCGTCACACATGTATAATGAAACGCGATCTCTCGCCAGTGGTGAAGACTGGAGCAAAGCTCGTGCCTCGAAGCAAACCGTTGTGCCTAGTTTTCTTATTGGGTGCCCTGGTAGTGATTTTGGTGGCTGCGTGCACACCGCCGGCGCCGGCCAACGATGCGGGCGCCAGCTTGCTGCTGCCAACCGATGCGCTGCCCGCGGGGCAGCCGCCGGACACAGCGGCGCCGCCCACGCCGGCCGCCGCTGCCGATGCCTCCGCCAGCGGCGACCGCCGACTCACCTGGCCGTCGCCGCCTGAAATGGCCATCGACCCCAGCAAAATCTATCTGGCCACGTTAAAGACCGATAAAGGCGACATCGTGGTGGAACTGCTGGCCGACAAGGCGCCCGTCACAGCCAACAATTTTGTTTTCCTGGCGCGCGCTGGCTATTACGACAACACCACGTTCCACCGGGTGCTGGACGGTTTCATGGCGCAGGGCGGCGACCCGACCGGTACGGGCGCGGGCGGGCCTGGATACAGCTTTCCAGACGAGTTCCATCCCGATCTGCGCTTTGACGAGCCAGGGCTATTGGCCATGGCCAACTCGGGCGCCGACACCAACGGCAGCCAGTTCTTTATCACGTTCGTTCCGACCCCGCACCTGACCGGCAAGCACACAATCTTCGGCAAGGTGGTGGCGGGAATGGAAGTCGCCCTGGCGCTGCGGCTGCGCGACCCGCAGCTGGACCCCGACTTCGCGGGTGACACGCTGCAAACGGTCGAGATCAGCGAAGTCGCCGAGAGCCTGCTGCCGCCGCCGACGGCGACGCCGGTGCCGGTGGCGCCCGAGCCGACCGAGGGCCGGCCGCTGGCGGACCTGGCCATCGAAGAGCGTGAGAACCTCTATACCGGGCGGCCCGCGATGAGCATCGACCCGAGCCAGGACTTCGTGGCTACCATCGAGACGAGCCAGGGCACGATCGTGGTTGAGCTATACGCCGCCGACGCGCCCGAGAGCGTCAACAACTTCGTGGTGCTGGCCAACCTGGGCTACTGGGACAACTTTCCCATCAACTACGCCGAGCCAGACCTATTCGTGCTGAGCGGATCGCCCTCCGGCGAGCCCGACAGCGATATCGGTTACAGCGTACCTCCTGAAGTGGTGCGACAACACACTGCCGGCTCGCTGGGTTATTGGTACCGGCCGGACTCGTTCGGATCGAGTGGCAGCGAATTCTACATTCTGCTGGGTGAGAATCCAGGATTGGACGTCGACTACACCACGTTTGGCACCGTGACCGAAGGATTGGACGTGGCCGCCCGCCTGACCACGGCGGACACTATCAAAACGATCACTATCGCGACGCGTTGAGCCTATGGACCTCGGACTAAAAGATAAGGTGGCTTTGGTGGCCGCGTCCAGCCGCGGTCTGGGCGGTGCCACCGCGCGCCAGCTGGCGCGAGAGGGGGCGCGCGTGGTCATCAACGGGCGCGAGGCCGCCAAGCTGGTGAGCATTGCCGCCGATCTCAGCGCCGAGACCGGCGGCCAGGTGTTCGCGGCGCCAGGCGACGTCACCTCGGCCGCCGACGTCGAGCGGATGGTCGCCGGCGCCGCCCAACACTTCGGGGGGTTGGATATCCTGGTTACCAACACAGGCGGCCCGCCACCTGGCGCCTTCGAGGACTTTGACGACGAGGCCTGGCGCAAAGCGATCGACCTGCAGCTGATGAGCGCCGTGCGCCTCATCCGCGCGGCGCTGCCGCATCTGCGGAAGTCGCCGACGCCGGCGGTGTTGACGATCACGTCTCTTGCCGTCAAGCAGCCGATTGCCAACTTGATCCTGTCCACCTCCATTCGCATGGCCGTGATCGGGCTGACGAAGTCGTTGGCGCTGGAACTGGGCGGCGAGGGCATCCGCTTCAACAGCATCCTGCCGGCCTTCGTGGCGACACAGCGCGTTCAGCATCTGCTGGAAGACCTGGCGCGCCGCGCCGGCACCACTGTGGAAGAGGAAACCAGGAAGCAGGCCGCGGGGGCGGCCTTGGGCCGCATCGGCGATCCGCAAGAGTTCGCCAACGTCGCCGCCTTCCTGTGCTCGCCGGCGTCCAGCTATCTGACGGGCGTGATGCTGGCGCTGGATGGAGGAACGTACAAGGCGATGTATTAGCCGCCGCTATTCGCCCACGACCTTCAGCAGCGCACGAAGCTGCGGGCCGATGCGCCGGACCTCGGCGCGATGGGCTGCCGTGAGGTGCTCGAGCATATCGGCACCGCGGGCGCTGAGGGCGACGTAAACCTGGCGCCGGTCGGCCGGACTGGGCCGGCGCATAACCAACCCCTGTTTCTCCAGGCGATTGACCAGGCCGACGGCGCTGTGGTGGCGGACCTGCAGGCGCTCGGCCAGCTCGCCGACCGTCAGCGCATCGCGCTGCGGAAATCCCCTGATGGCCAGCAGTGCCTGATGTTGCTGTGCCGTCAACCCTAATTGGCTGGCGGCTTCCTCGCTAAATCGCAGGAACTGGCGGATCGCATAGCGGAAATTGGCCAGCGCGGCGTACTCGGCTTGGGTGACTGGCATCGGCGGCGCCTCCTTCGGCAAGTCCTCTAGATTACATCGTAATGCGATATAATGGGAGTTTGTGTGCTTGCCTGGAAGGAGGATATTGGCATGACAGCCCTTTCAAAGGATTCGGACCGCCTGGCCGACTTCACGATGGACCGGCGGGTGCTGGCCCTGGCGCTGATGGCAGCGGCGGTAGGGGTGATCAGCGTGGTCGTAGCGTATACGCTGATTTGGCTGATTGATGTTATCACGAACCTGGCGTATTTCCAGCGTCTGTCGGATGGAGGCGCTACGCCGGCCGCTAATCAACTTGGGCTGATCGCGGTGTTGATCCCGGCGCTCGGCGGCCTGGCGGTCGGCCTGATGGCGCGCTATGGCTCGTCGAAGATCCGCGGTCACGGCATCCCCGAGGCGCTGGAGGCAATCTTGATCGCGCGCAGCCGTATCGAGCCCAAGGTAGCCGTCCTCAAGCCAGTATCGTCGGCTATCTCCATTGGCACCGGAGGCCCGTTTGGCGCGGAGGGGCCGATCATTATGACCGGTGGTGCGTTCGGCTCGTTGTTCGGGCAGTTCTTTCACCTCTCGGCGGTCGAGCGCCGCATCTTGCTGGCGGCTGGCGCCGCGGCCGGGATGGCGGCCATCTTTGCCGCCCCGCTGGCCGCTGTGCTGCTCGCGGTCGAGTTGCTGCTGTTCGAATGGAAGCCGCGCAGCTTCATCCCAGTGGCCGCGGCAGCCGCCACGGCCGGCGTCTTGCGCGACTACGTGCTGGGCGACGGTCCTATCTTTCCGGTGGCGCCGCACGCCGTGCTGCACGTCGAGACCCTGGTCCTGGCCGTGCTCATCGGCCTGGCGGCGGGGCTCGTCTCGGGCCTGCTGACGAACATGGTCTACGGGGCGGAGGAGTTGTTCGAGCGGCTGCCGATCCACTGGATGTGGTGGCCGGCGCTGGGCGGGTTAGTAGTGGGCGTGGGCGGTCTGATCGAGCCGCGCGTGCTGGGCGTGGGCTATGATGTCATTCATCAACTGCTGCGGGGCGAGTTGGTCGGAGCGGCTGTGATTGGGCTCTTGACGGCCAAGGCCGTCGTGTGGGCCATCGCGCTCGGCTCGGGCACGTCCGGTGGGGTGCTGGCGCCGCTGTTGATCGTGGGCGGCGCGCTGGGGGCCCTGGCGGCGCCCATGCTGCCGGTCGGAGACGCTGGGTTGTGGGCGATGGTGGCCATGGCGGCCATGATGGGCGGAACGATGCGCTCGCCGCTGGCCGCCACGGTCTTTACGCTGGAAGTGACCCACGACTTGAACGCGCTCCCGGCGGTGTTCCTCGGCTGCGTGGCGGCGCAGGCCGCGACGGTGCTGCTCTTGCGGCGGTCGATCCTGACTGAAAAGGTCGCGCGGCGCGGACACCACATCGCTTACGAGTACAGCGTCGATCCCCTCGATACCCTGCGCGTGGGCGATGTGATGGACCCGGACCCGCCGACCATCGCGGCCAGCCTGCCGGTCGTGGCGTACTCCGACTTGATCGGCCGCGGCGATTCGCCGCTGGCTCGCCGGCAGGGCACGCCGATCGTCGACAGCAACGGCCACCTGGTGGGCATTGTTACCCGCGGCGATGTGCTGCGCGCCTTGGAGCTTGAGAACGCCGCGCAGCTCACCGTGTTGGAAGCCGGCACCCGCAGCGTGCTACGGGCCTTTCCCGACGAGCCGCTGCGCGAGGCCGTCAACCGCATGCTGCGGAATAACGTCGGCCGGCTGCCGGTCGTCAGCCGGGAGGATCCGCGCTGTCTGGTCGGCTACCTGGGCCGCACGGGTATCATGGAGGCGCGGCTGCGGCAGTTGACGGACGAGGACGTCCGCGAGCGACGCTGGGTGCTGCCGCGGCTGTCGCAAGTGACGAAGCGACAGGCTTGAGGCGGAGCGGGTGGATCGCATCTTTCCCGGGCCAATCAAATACCGTTCGGATTGGCTGATTTATGCGATTTCTGTTACTATCATCGGCCTGAGCGGAGGGGCCTTTCACGCACGCGCGGAATAACTCTGTGCCGACAACGACGACTGAAGTTTCCCTGAGCGAGCTGCTGCGGCTCGCTTTTCCGACCGGCACCCAGGCGCCGGCGGACCTGGCGCGCGATCAGGTCGTCAACTGGGTGGTCATGGCTGGCGCCGGCGTCACGCCCGCGGAGGGCGACTTCGTGTTGTGTGGCAGCGTGCCCAGCCGGCGCGAGTTGGCCGCCTGGGCGGCGAAAGGAATCGCAGGGCTGGCCGTGCTCGCCGACGGGGGGGCGGCTCCGGCGGCGGCGCCGGTGGCGACTGTGGTGCTGCCCGAAGGCGCCTCACTGCGCGACATCCAGCGCGCTGCCCTGGAGCTGATCGTCAACCGGCAATCGTACTTGATGGAGCGCGGCGCGCTGGTGTCGCAGACTCTGATGCAGCGCGTCTTGGAAGGCGCCGGGCTGGAAGGCCTGGCGCGGGCCATGTTCGACCTGACCGGCAAAACGGTCGTGGTGCAGGATAAGCGCCTCAAGTCCCTCGCTCAGGCCGTGGCCCCGGCGATGAGCCACGCATGGCCCGCTGTGCTGGACGCGCTGAGCTCGTTCAGCCAACTGCCCGAGGGGTTGCGCGATCGGCGCCAGGCCGCCTCGATGGCCGGCATGCGCGACCAATCGCTGCCGGGCGGACTGATACGGTTAGTGTGCCCGATTGTGGCGCAGGGCATGGCGCGCGGCTATCTTTCGGTGGTTGGCCCAACCGGCGAGCTGGACGCGCTGGATCAACTGGTGGTGGAATTCGGCGCTGCGGCCTGCGCGCTGGAGATGGCTAAGGCCAAGGCGGTCAGCGACGCCGAGAAACGCGCCCACGGCGACTTTATCGACGCCGTGCTGACGGGCAGCGTGCCCACCGACGAGTTGGTGCGCTGGGCGCAGCGCATCGGCATCGTGCCGGACGCCCCACACGTGGCGCTGGTCTGGCGTTGGGCGGCGACGCCTGAGGCGCCCAGCCTGCGTCGGCTGGAAACCCTCGTCAATCAGTCGGTGGTGCAGCAAGGCGTCAGCGCGCTGGTCCGCCCGCGGGGCGGCGAGGTGGTGGTGTTCTGCAGCGTGGCGGCATTGGACCGGCCCGAGGCGGCGATCTCGCTGGCGCAGGCTATCCGGAAAGCGGCTGCCTCTGAGTACCCGCAGGTCGACGCCTACGGCGGTGTCGGCCGGGCCGCGGCCGAACTGCCAGATTGGAAGGACTCGTACCGCGAGGCGTCGCAGGCGGTGTCGATGGCGGCCCGGCTGCATGAGCAGAAGCCTTTGTACTTCGGCGACCTGTCGGTGTACCGACTGTTGTTTCAATTGGAAGGCAACCCCGAGCTGGAGGCCTTTTGCCGGGAGGCGCTGGGGACGCTGCTGCAATATGAGGGCGGCGGCGACCTGCTGGAAACCCTCGAGGCGTTCTGCGAACGACTGGGGAACCTTAGCCAGACCGCGGAGAAGCTGTTTATTCACCGCAATTCGCTGCTCTATCGGATGGAGCGCATCTCGCAGATTGCGGGCCTAGACATGAATAACCCCGATACGCGCCTGGCGGTGCACCTGGCGTTGAAGGTGCGCAAGATGCTGAACCCGCCCGGGAAGAAGAAGAGGCCGCCCGGCGCCAAGGGTTAGGCATGTGCACAGCGACCAAAAGCGAGCGCCAGAACTCCGTTGGGTCTGGGATTGACAACGGCGGCGGGGTTGTGCTAACGTGACGCCTACGATGTATCCGAACGCTGGCACCACGACTACTACCATGCAGACTGCGCCTACCGGTTGGGAGGCCGCCGCTTGCGCGTGGTAGTGGGTGCCTGAATCGAGCGACCCAAACGCGGAGCCAGAGCGGCTCCGCGTTTTTGTTGTCCCGGCAGGCAGCGCTGCCGATGGGAGGTCAGAATGAGCCAGACGCTGGTGATGAAGTTTGGCGGCACGTCGGTCGGGGGCGTGCGCGCCTTGCGGCAGTTGATCGGCATCGTACGCACCGCGCGCGAGACCTGGCCGCGGGTGGCGGTGGTGGTCTCGGCCATGAGCGGGGTGACCGACACGCTGCTGGCGGGCGCTCAGCGGGCGGTGGCCGGCGACGAGGCTGAGCCGGCTCGGCGGGCGGCCGAGCTGCGGCAGCGCCACGTGGAGACGCTCGAACAGCTCGCCCGGCTGAACAACGCCGCGGTGGCGCGGGCCGCAATCGAGGCATGCCTGCAGGAGTTTCAGACGCTGTGCCATGCAGTGCGCGTGCTGGGGGAGGCGTCGCCGCGGGCGCTGGACGCTATCGCCAGTCTTGGCGAGCGCATGAGCGCGCCCCTCGTGGCAGCGGCGCTGACGGAGGCCGGGGTGAAGGCGGCGGCGGTGGATGCCGCCCGGGTGGTGGTGACCGACGCCGCCTTTCAGGCCGCCTCTCCCGACATGGAGGCCACGCAGGCGCGGGCAGAGGCGGCGGTTGGCCCGCTGCTGGAGACGGGCACAGTGCCCGTAATCACCGGGTTTGTCGGCGCCACGCCGGGCGGCGCCGTGACAACGTTGGGGCGGGGCGGCAGTGATTATTCGGCCGCCATCCTTGGGGTGGCGCTCGAGGCCGATGAGGTCTGGATCTGGACGGACGTCGACGGGGTGATGACGGCCGATCCGCGCGTGGCGCAGCGCGCGCGGACGCTGGCCGAATTGACCTTCCGTGAGGTCTCCGAGCTGGCGTTCTACGGGGCCAAGGTGCTTCATCCGAAGGCGATCCGGCCCGTCGTTGAGCGGCGCGTGACGCTGTGGGTCAAGAACACATTCAACCCGCAGTGTCCCGGCACGCGCGTGGTGCCCGACAACGGCCAGACGCCGGGCAGCATCAAGGCAGTGACGGCCTTCAAGGGGCAAGTTATCATTACGCTCGAAGGGCGCGGCATGATCGGCATCCCCGGCATCGCGGCGCGCACGTTCGCGGCTGTAGCTCGCACCGGCACCAGCGTGGCCATGATCTCGCAGGCCTCTTCGGAGCAAAGCATCTGCTTCGTGGTGCCGTGCGCCTCCGCCGAGGCCGTGCAGCACGCCCTGGAGGAGGAGTTCCGGCACGAACTCGCCCGCCGTGACATCGACAGCATTGCCAGCTCGGAAGAGACGGCCGTGGTGACGGTGGTGGGCGCTGGGATGCGGCATACCCCCGGTCTGGCCGGCCAGATCTTCACCGCGCTGGGCCAGGCGGGGGTAAACGTCATCGCCATCGCGCAGGGCTCGTCGGAGTGTAGTATCAGCCTGGTAGTGCTGTCGGGCGAGGCGGACTCGGCCGTGCGGGCCGTGCACACGCTGATCGTGGGAGAGGACTGAGAAAGCGCGATGACGAAGATACCGGTGGCGATCCTGGGCGCAACGGGGGCGGTGGGGCAGCGCTTCGTGCAGCTATTAGAAGCGCATCCCTGGTTCGAGGTCACGGCCCTGACCGGCTCGGATCGGACCGTTGGGCAGCAGTATGGCGATGGCTGCCGCTGGGTGCTGGCCGAACCGATGCCGGACTACGCGCGCGGCATGCTGGTGCTGCCGACCGAGCCGGGCTTTGAGGCCCGGTTGGCATTTTCGGCGCTGCCGGCCGAGGCCGCGCGGGCGGTCGAGCCGGCCCTGGCCGCCGCCGGCTACGCGGTGTCGTCGAACGCGTCAGCCTTTCGCATGGCGCCCGACGTGCCGCTGATCATCCCCGAGGTGAACCCCGATCATACCGGCCTGATCGCCCACCAGCGCGCCGCCCGCGGCTGGCCGGGCTTCATCCTGACCAATCCCAACTGCACCAGCACCGGGCTGACGATTGCGCTGAAGGCCTTGCAGCCGGCCTTTGGGTTGCGGCGGGCAATGGTGGTATCGCTGCAGGCACTGTCGGGCGCCGGGTACCCGGGTGTGGCCTCGCTGGACATCCTCGACAATGTGGTGCCTTACATTCCGGGAGAGGAAGAAAAGATCGAGCAGGAGCCGCGCAAGATGCTAGGGACGCTGCATGCCGGGGCGGTGAGGCCGGCGCCTGTCGTGTTCTCGGCTCACACCAACCGGGTGGCGGTGTCGGACGGGCACATGGTATGCGCCTCGGTGGAGTTTGAGCGGGCGGCGGGACCGAAGGAAGTCGCCGAGTGCCTGGCAGGGTTCGAGGCGCCCGAGATGGTGCGGACGCTGCCCAGCGCTCCGCGCCAGGTGATCGAAGTGCGTTCCGAGCCAGACCGCCCGCAGCCGCGCAAGGACCGCCTGGCGGGCGCGGGGATGACGACCGTCGTCGGCCGGGTTCGGACCGATCCGCTGTTCCACGTCAAGTTCGTCGTCCTCTCACACAACACCGTGCATGGTGCGGCAGGCGGCTCGCTGCTGAACGGCGAACTCCTGGTGGCGCAGGGATTGGTGCAGTAATGGCGTTGCCGCTGGTCCACCGGGCGCGGGTGCCGGGCAAGGCGAGCGCTGAACTGTACCCGGCGGTCGTCATGCTGCATGGATGGCTGGGCAACGAGGAGGTCATGAGTATTTTTGACCAGACCCTGCCGCTGGGGGTAGTGTCGGTGAGCCCACGCGCACCACTCGAGGTAGGGCCGCACAGTTTCGGCTGGTATCGGCGCCTGGACGACGGGGAGGGCTTTCGGGCAGGGCTGGCGGCGCTGCGGGAGTTTGTGACTGGGCTGCCCAGGGCTTACCCGGTGGACCGGGAACGGTTGTGGCTGATGGGTTTCAGCCAAGGAGCGGCGATGAGCTTCGGGCTGTTGCTGTCAGACCCGGCCCTGGCGGCGGGCGCCGTCGGACTGGCGGGATTTGTGCCTGAATTTGCCCAGGGCTGGGCCAAGCCAGGGCGGTTGGCGGGCAAAGCCGCGCTAATTCTGCACGGTGCGCAGGACGAGGCCGTTTCGGTCGATCAGGCACAGGCCGCGCGGCAGCTGCTGATCAGGGCCGGCGCCGAGGTCACCTATCGGGAGTACCCGGTCGGGCACAAACTTAACGCGGATGGCACGCGTGATCTGAAGAAATGGCTGGCTCAACATGTGGGCGGAGACGCGTGACATGCGGCCGCGCCCGGTCGTGCCAGCGAAGGCGAGTGCGGCTCAGCCCGAGTTGGCTGGCGTGCTCCAGGCGCTGCTTGCGGGAGTGCGGCCGATTCTGGGCGCTAACTTCGTAGGCGCTTATCTGCAGGGCTCCTTCGCGGTGGGCGATGCAACCACCGACAGCGACGTCGATTTTGTGATCGTGGTGAGCGAGGACGTGCCGGCAGCCTGGGTGCTGCCTCTCCAGGCGGAGCACGTGAAGGTGTACGGCATGGCATCGAACTGGGCGCGACATCTCGAAGGCTCGTACTTTCCGCGCGAGTGGCTGCGCGACCTCGATACGGTGGGAAAGCCGCTGCTGTACGTCGATAACGGCAGCCGGGAACTCGAGCGCTCCGCACACGACAACACGCTGGTGGTGCGCTGGGTGCTGCGCGAGCAGGGCGTGACCCTCGCCGGGCCGGAGCCGCGGGAGTTGCTGGGGCCAGTGCCAGCCGAGGCGTTGCGGCGAGAGACGCTGGGAACGCTGCGCGGCTGGGCGGCCGAGATCCTGGCCGCGCCAGAGACAATGAACGACGGCTGGTACCAGCCCTACGCGGTGCTCAGCTTCAGCCGTATGCTCCAGACCTTGGTCACCGGACGCGTACACTCGAAGTTGGCTGGGGCCCGGTGGGCCAAGGCGGAGCTCGACGGCCGCTGGCAGGGATTGATCGACCGGGCCTGGGAGAGGCACGCCGGGCAGTGGCAGCGGGTCGGGCAGCCGGCCGACCGGGATGACCTCCAAAGCGCGCTCCTCTTTGTTCAATATGCGCTAGCGGTCGCTGACCGGCTGATCGGCCAGGCGCCGCTGGATGCCGACGCATGAAGGCGCGCGGCGCGACCCTGGACGATGTTGCGGTCATTGCGCGGATCTACAACCAGGGGATTGAGGACCGGGGCGCGACGTTTGAGACGCGTCTGCGCACACCAAACGACATCCGCGCCTGGTTTGACGGCCGACACCCCGTAGTCGTGATCGAAGACCATGGACGGGTGCTCGCCTTCGCGGCGACCTCGACGTACCGGTCGCGGGAGTGCTACGCCGGCATCGCGGAGTTCTCGGTCTATGTTGAGCGGGCGGCACGCGGCCGCGGGGTGGGGCGGCGAGCGATGGAAGCGCTGATCGAGGCGGCGGCCAACGCGGGCTTTTGGAAACTGCTGTCGCGCGTATTTGTGGAGAACGAGGCAAGCCGCCGGCTGCTGCGAGGGGTGGGGTTCCGCGAGGTGGGCGTCTACGAGCGGCACGCGCGCCTGGACGACGAGTGGCGCGACGTCGTGATCGTGGAGCGCTTGCTGTTTTGACGAGCCCGGACCTCGCCAACGGTACCAGCCTGGGCACAGCAGGTTTCGTGCAAACTGCCCATGACGGCGGCCGGGTAGGTGTGATAGTCTACAGGCTAATTATATAGCATCACTCTTATCCAGAGAGGCGGAGGGACCGGCCCGATGATGCCTCGGCAACCTGTTGCGGGTGCTGCGCGAGTGGCGTGGCAACAAGGTGCCAATTCCGGCAAGCAAGCTTGGCGACGATGCGTCGCCTACTTCTGGAAGATGAGAGCTGGGCGCGACGTGCTTTCTCGAACCCCTTCTCATCCAGAAGGGGTTCTTTTTTTGCAGCGGTAAACCCCTCTGGTCTCTCCTGGATAAGCTGTCCGTGTGTGTGAAGGAGAGATGATGACGGCCCTACAGATCCTAGCTGATAAGACTAAAGTGGCGGCGGTACCGGCGGCTCCGCCCGCGCCGGGCCCATCGACGGCCGCGGTGCACGCCGGTACAACTCACCCGCACGCCTACCATTCGCTAATAGCGCCCCTCGTTCAGACGGCCACGTATACCTTTGACAATACGGCTGATCTGTGCGCCTTTCAGGACGCGCGGATGTGGGGTGGGGCTCAAGGGCGGGTTGAGTACGGCCGCTACGGCAACCCGACGGTAGCCGACTGCGAGGCCCGGCTGGCGGCGCTGGAGCGCGGCGACGCGGCGCTCTTGTTTGCCTCGGGCATGGCAGCCGTCACGTCGGTGCTGCTGGCGATGCTGCCCACCGGCGCGCACCTCGTCATCGGCGACGACTGTTACCGCCGCACGCGCCAGTTTTGCCAGACCTTCCTCAAACGCCTGGGCATTGCAACCACGGTCGTCCCAATGGGCGATTGGGCCGCGCTCGAAGCGGCCATCCAGCCCAACACCCGCCTGATCGTCTCCGAGACTCCGACCAACCCCTATTTGCGCTGCCTCGATTTGGTGCGGCTGGTGGAGATCGCGCGCCGGCACGGCGTGAAGACGCTGATTGATGCGACCTTTGCCACGCCCATCAACCAGCGGCCACTGGACTTTGGGGTCGATTTGGTCGTGCATTCGGCCACCAAGTACCTGGGCGGCCACAACGATCTGCTGGCGGGCGTCGTGGTGGGCGAGGCCGGGCTGATCGACTCGCTGCGGCAGGCTCTAGGGGTGCTGGGAAGCGTGACCGACCCGCACACGGCGGCGCTGCTGACGCGCGGCTTGAAGACGCTGGCGCTGCGAGTGCAGCGGCAGAACGAGAATGGCCAGGCGGTGGCGGCCTATCTCGAGGCGCACCCACGCGTGAGGCGCGTGTGGTACCCGGGACTGGCCTCGCATCCCGATCACGCCGTGGCGCGGAGCCAGATGCTGGGATACGGCGGCGTCGTCAGCTTTGAAATCGACGGTGGTTTGGAAGATACCAGCCGCTTCGTCGACGCGCTGACGATCCCACTGATTGCGGCCTCGCTGGGCGGCGTGGAGACGCTGGTGGAACAGCCGGCGTTGATGTCGTTTTACGAGCTTTCGACCGAGGAGCGGCTGGCGTTGGGCATCAAGGATAACCTGGTGCGGCTGTCGCTTGGGATTGAAGATGCCGCGGACCTGATTGCGGATCTGGAGCAGGCCCTGGCGCAATAGCAGCGAATGCTTGACTCGCAAATCCCGATTATGCCATACTGGGTTAGCTTCATCCGCATTTACTGCTGTGAAGGAGAGCACAATGCGAAAACACCGGTTGGCCTTGCTGCTCGCGCTCGGAATGGTGGCGGGGTTGCTGGTGACGGCCTGCGGGGTGGCCGTTGGGCAGATGGGAGGCCCCAGCGGCCAATCACTGTTTGGTCCCACGATCGATGTCTTGAGCCTGCCGCCCCTGTCCTTCGCGCCCGCCGCTGAGGTTCATGCGATGCATGGCATGGCGCTGCGGCGCGCGGTCGAGCTGACGCTCCAGGAGCAAATGATGATGGTTGACCCGGGGGCCTGCGAACGCCTGGAGCATTACAATCCGGCCGACGACGGATAAATCTGGCGGCAAAGCTGCCTCTACAGGTGGAACTTAGCAGCCAGAGGCCTTCGGCGACCGAGGGCCTCTGCTATTTGGTGTGCGGGAGGCAACTCGGCCTG
>JADLEU010000282.1 GCA_020845955.1 Anaerolineales bacterium | reverse complement strand
CCAACCTGACGGCAACCGGCACTTTAATTGGAACACCCGCCTACATGTCGCCCGAGCAGGGCCGCGGCCAGGAGCTCGACCGGCGCAGCGACATCTACTCGCTGGGCATCATCCTGTACGAGCTCGCCACCGGGCGGGTGCCCTACAGCGCTCAGACCCCGGTGGCCGTCATCTTTAAGCACGTCCAGGACCCGCTGCCGCCCGTCGAACAGATCAATCCCAACCTGCCCTCGTCGCTCGTGCGCGTCATCTACAAGGCGCTGGCCAAGCAGCCCGAGGATCGCATCCAGACGGCCGGCGAAATGGTCGAGGCGCTGGAGGCGTGCCTGGAAGAGGTCCGGACGCAGCGGCAGAGCGCAGCGACCGTGATCGAGCCCCCGCCGCCCGCGCCTCCTGCGCCGCCGCCGGTCATCAACCCGTCGATCGTGACGCCTGTGCCCACGCCAGCGCTACCGACGGGTGCGCCTCGGGCCCGGCGCGGGCTGGGGGGCGGCGCGCTGCTGGGGCTGGGCGGGCTCGCTGGCCTGCTGGCGCTGGGGGCCGTGGCGCTGGTGTGCGGCGCGGTCTTCCTGCTGCCACAGCTGTTCGGCGGCCAACAGGGTGCCGAGACAACGCGGACGCCGGCTACGGCCGCGGGTGAGCCAACCGAAACAGAACAGCCCGAGCGCACGCCCACGCGCCGCGCCCCGACGCTGACCGCGCCAACCGCCGTGCTAGACGATGAGCCGACGCCCAGCGCCGGAGGCATCGTGTTCCGTGACGATTTTGAGGCCGACAGCGGCTGGGAGACCCGCAACGATGACGACAGCCTGGTCGAGTACCGTGACGGCGCGCTGGTCTTCGAAATCTACGAAACGCGCTGGCGTGTGCCGAGCCTGGCGCCGGCTGGTGATCTGCAGAACGTCCGGGTGCAGGCCACCGTGCGCATCGTGGGCACCGAGTCTGATCCGCCCGTCGTGGGGGCCATCTGCCACCACCAGCCAGATGGTTCCTATTACTACCTGGGCTTCAGCCCGGATGGCTACTACGGCATCGTCTACTTCGACGGGGAGGATGGCGTCTTTCTGAACACCGACGAGGATTCCTGGCAGGCGACGCCGGCCATCGAGAAGTTCGCCGACGAGTACCAGTTCGAGGTGGACTGCGCTGCCGACGGCACCCTGCGCCTGGCGGTGAACGGTGTCGAGATTGGCACGGTGGTCGACGATACCCTGGGCTCTGGCGAAATCGGCTTATTCGCGACCAGCTTCAACCGGGTGCCGGTGGAAGTGCACTTTGACGACCTGGTGGTAAGCGAGGCTGGTCTGGCTGGCGGAGATGTGCTGTACCAGGATGACTTTTCCGACAGCGGCAGCGGCTGGGACACCGGCAGCTCGACCCGGCGGGCGATGAATTACAGAGATGGGGTGTACGCCTTCGAGGTGTTCGAACCGGGCTGGCGCATTACCAGCGAAGGATCGGCCGGCGACCTGGCCAACATCCACGCCGCCGTCACGGTGGCCAGCGTGGGCGCGTCGACCGATCCGGGCTACGGGCTGTTGTGCAACGTGCAGCCGAACGGCGCCTACTACTACCTGGGCTTCGGCCCCGACGGCTATTACGGCATCGGCTACTACGACGGCGAGAGCAGCCGGCTGCTGACCAACGACAACAACGACTGGATCGTCTCGGCCGGCATCGAGAAGTATTCGGACCCCTACCGGCTCGAGGCCGATTGCGCCGGCGACGGCACGCTGCGCCTGATCGTTGACGGCGTCGAAATCGCCTCCGTGGTGGACACCACCCTGGCCTCCGGTAACATCGGCCTGTTCGTCTCGAGCTTCGAGGAGGTGCCGGTGGAGGTGCACTTCGACGACCTGATCGTTACGGCGCTGCCCTAGGAGTTGGCAGGCAGGCCGAGGCAAATCAGACGGGGCGGGCAGCACGGCTGACCGCCCCGTTCCGCGTTTGCCAGATCAAGCGGTGGGCTGCCAGCGGCGCTATAGGCAGTCGTTGTGGGTGACCGCCGGCAGGAAGATGCGGAAAGGCCCGGGCTGCGCCGGGGGGACGCCGCTGCTGGCGCCGCGCACGAGGCCCAGGTCGCTGTGCCCGGTGTAACCGGGAAAGACCGTGTTCAGGTACGGGTTGGCCAGCCGCTTATTGACGATCTCGGCCAACACCCGCCGGTAGTCGGTCGTCACGGCCAGGTCGGCCTGGTCGTAGAGCTGGTGGTTCGCGAGGCCGGGCCAGGTGCCGAAGATCTGGCCGCCATTGACATTGCCGCCGAGCACGAACATGGTATTGCCGTGCCCGTGGTCGGTGCCATGGTTGGCATTCTCGCGCAAGCGTCGCCCGAACTCGCTCATCACGACGACCGTCAGCTTGCGCGTGTAGTCCTCCAGACAGGCCGCGTTGCTCAAATCGGTGTAGAGGGCCGCTAGGCCCTGGCCAAGGGGCGCAAGCTGGTTGGTCGATAGATAGCCGTCGGCGCCATCACCCTGGTTCTCGTGCGTGTCCCAGCCGCCCAAGTCGATGGTGGCCACGCGCAGGCCCAGATCGGCCTTGATGAGCTGGGCTATCGCCATCAGGTTGTCGCCGAAAGAGCCGGCCGGGTAGACGACGCCGTTGGCGGGTGTGTAGCTGCTGCCGGCGGCCGCCTCGACTACGTCCAACGTGTTCAGCGTGCGCGTAGCCGCCTCGTAGAGCCAGTTGTCGCCGGTGTAGAGCTCGCGCAATGCCGCGCGCTGCGGATCGCCCCACTGCCAGTGCCCGCTGATCGAGAAGCTGGAGGGGTCCGACATGGCCGCTGCCTCGGGGCTGCCCAGCAGCGCCGTGGCCTGGCTGCTGCCAGCCGAGAGGGCGGGCAGCAGGATGGCCGAGGGCAGGTTGGGAGCGCTCTGCAGGTGGCGCGTGATCCAGCCGGTGGCCGTGGTCTTCACGCCAGGCGTGCCCAACTCCATGTACTGCATGGCGTCGAAGTGGCTGCGGGTGTCCTCGGTGAGGCCGACCGCGTGGACGATGGCCAGGTGGCCGGCCTGGTAAAGGGCATAGAGCGGGCTCAGCGCCGGGTGCAGACCGAACTGCGGGGTCAGGAACAAGGTCTGATTGGCGGGCACCATGAGTTCGGCCCGAGCCGCTTCGTAGTAGCCGCGGTCGGGACCGTCGGTGGGCGGCACGACGTTTAGGGCATCCCAGCCGCCACGCAGGAAAACCACTACCAGGATTTCGTGGGTGGCGCTGCCGGGCGCGTTGGGGTCGGCAAAGGCGACATGGGTCAGGCGCGCGCCGGCCATCGCCGCGATCGCGGCCGAGCAGCCCTGTAGGAACTGGCGGCGGGTGAACGTCACATCTCTGCGCATGCTGGCCTCCGGTTGGCTAGCGCCATTGGAAATCGGGCGCCATGAGAATCAGCGCCACAAGGTGCGGGAGGCGCTCGGCAATTTGCTCGGCGGGCAGGGCGAAGTCGGGGTTGCGGCCTTGCGCCATGAAGTCAACTAACGGCGCGCGATTGCTGGGCGGGTCCATTGGGCGGCCGAGCAGCCGGCTGATCCAGTAGTCCACGATCTGGTGGGTGGTCGTCAGGCCGCCCGGCATCTGCGCCAGCAGATCGACGGTGACATCGTCCAACTCATTGCGTACTAGCCGGTTGGCCAGGCGCCAGCGCTGCAGCAGTGAGGTGGTGTTGGCCCAATCAGAGCGGCGGTCGGGATAGCCGTCGGGCGAGCGGTGTCCAAACAAGGACTGGCCGGCCGCGCTAAACGTCCAGTGGAAGTCGTCGGACGGGTAGAAGTCGGCGTTCAGGGCGCGCACCAGGCCGGCCGCGGCTTCGAACGGCCGCTTGACCTTTTGACCCCAGGCGGCCTTGAACTCGGCGGACAGGCAGATGGTGCGCACGACTTGTGCCAACTGGTCGCCGGCGCCCTGGGCCGCCGTGAACACCGCCGCCGCCGCGTCCACGAGCGTCTGTGGCGGGTCGTCGGCCACCAGGCGGCGGCACAGCTTGCTGGCGATGTAACGCGCCGTGCCCGGGTGGCTGGCCAGCAGGTCGAGCACCAGGTTGCCGTCGGCCATGTCAGCCTGATTGGCGGGCTGATAGCGCCCGAGGATGAGCTTGTTGGCCTTGTCGTGCCAGGCGGCGTGATAGAAGAACGTGCCGTCGTCGCCCGGCGCGCCCGACGAACCGTTGTTGACACGCCAGCCGGTGAAGCTGCGGGCGGCCTCGTACACATCGTTGTCGCAGTAGCCAATCGCCAGGCCGTTCTGGTCCTTGGGCACGTCCAGCGGGTTCATGACGCCCAGGTAGTTCGCCGATCCGAGCGTGTGCAGCTCGAACAGCTCACGCGCCCAGTTCTCGTTGTAGCCAGCTACCTGGTTAATGTAGTTGTCGAGGTAGTAGAGCATGGCCGGGCTTACGGTCACGGCCTGCAAGAACTGGCGAAAGTTGCCCCACATATAGGCGCGGATCACATCGCGGTCGAAGTGGACCCAGGTGGCGCTGGCGTAAGAGTAGTCCCAGCCGTAGATGCTGAAGTGGTTGTGCCAGAAGTCGGCCAGCACCTCGTTCAATTGGCGCCGGCTGTAGATCGCGCGGATGAAGGTCGCCTGGCGGACATCGCCCACGGGCACGGTGCGGCCGGCGCTGCCGCGATAGTACTCGACCCACAACTGCGGCAGCGGCTTGCCCAACGTCGCCAGCCCAGCCGCGGCCAGCCGCGCGTCGCATTCGCTGTCGTCAATCGCGCCGGGATTAGTCTGTTGGTTGATCCAGGCCCCCAGGCGCGCGTCGTCGGTGCCGCCCAGGGCGTTGAAGGCTGCCAGGTCGCCGGGCCGGGCGCCAAAGGCCAGGCGGTTGTAGACAATGACTCCCAGCGAGGGCAGGGCCGGATCTCCCGTGGCGGCGGGCAGGTCGGGCTGCCCCGGAGCCCGCAGGCCCGTGGCGGGCGCCGCTGGCACTGCCACGCCGGCCCGCGCGGTGGCCGCCAGCAGTCGGTCGACCCGCAGGGCCGCGCGGCGGCCCATTCGGCGGCGTTTCTGCACCGTCATCATGCGCTCCTTTCGGCCGTGCGCGGGCAAGCGCCGGCGGCCAGAGTTGGGTTCGGGGGGAACGAGCTTTGCCTATTCTAAGGCACTTTAGTGGATTCTTGCCTGGAGGCGGGGCAGGATATTGGTACTATTTCATGATCTCTCTGGAAAGTGGTGTGGCGCGGCAGGTCACCAGGTCGAACGCGCCCGCGTCGAAGGGCAGGGTAGTGACATCGGCTTCGCCGAAGCCGACGTTAGCGACGCCGCGCGTGCGGATCATGCCCTCAGCGGCGCTTAGCATCTCGGCGGTCAATTCGGTGACTACGACCTCGCGGACGTGCGGCGCCACGGCCAATGCGGTGTGCCCGCCGTCGGTGGCGGCGTCCAGCGCGCGCCAGCCGGCCCGCGGTTGTGCCACCGCCAGCAGGCGGCCCAGGCTTTCGCTCCTGGCATGATCGGTGCTGTCGACGTAGTTCTGCGCATAGGCGCCGAAGCGCTGTTTAACGAGATCGCGGTTCTCCATGTCAGTCTAAGGCAAATTCCCGAAAAGTCTCAGGCGCGGATACGGCGTCGACGGTGTCAACGGTGTCAACGGATGGGCAATGGATCAACGGATGGGCAACGGACCCCCACGGGGGCCGTGGCCCTGCAAAGCCCGCACGCTCCCCTGGCACCGCCCGCCACACCGCCCCTGCGGGGCTCACCCGCCCTGGCGGGCTCCCTGGCACCGCCCGCCAGGGCAGGTGTGGCCAGGGTTGCAGGGGGGGGCAGGTGTTTCCCGGCCGCGGGCCGGGGGGCGCGCAGGCGGGGGGCGGTGTCAACGGATCAATCCCCGCGGGGGCGGAGTAGGGCATGCCGTCAACGCGAGCGGAGATCGCTATAGCGCGGCCGCGGGGTGAAACAAGAGCCAATCGCCGTGGGCTGTGTGATCGTCTTGGCGAGGCCTGGCGCGCTTGGGCGGCGGGCGGGGAGGCATCTTGCCGCGCTGTGGAAGGCGCCTTCACCGCGCGGCGAGAGGAACGTACACAAACTCGTTGAACTCGACCGGCGAGGCCACCTGGCCGGAGTTTGGATCCAAGAGCAGCCCCGAGGTATCGACGGCCTCGAACGCGGAGCCGGGAACTTCGTGCAGTTCGTGCAGCACGTCGTTGTCCCAGCGCTCGTCAGGCACGCCCGATAGATACCAGGGAGAGCCGTTGTCGGCCAGCATCAGTCCATACTTCTTTAGCGCCTGCAGGATCACCTGCACCTGCGGCGAGAAGCCCGAGATGTCAAAGCCGGCCTTCAGCCGAACCCGGAGGCCCAAAGGCGGATACTGGGCGCCGGTCAGATCGGAGGCCTCATGGCGCGCCGGCCAGATGTAGGCCGAGCGGGTCTCGGGCGCGGTGAAGCGCAGCGCATGCGTGATTTCGCCTGAAGCAACTTCGTCGTAGCGCGCCAGCCCGGGCAGGATGGGGAGACCGGCCGCGTCGCCAGACGTCCAGCCGTCCGGCCGTAGAAGGTTGGAGTTGAGGTCGAAGATGGCGCCGGAACTGGCGGACCACGCGCCGCCGGCCTGCGGATAGGCGTGGAACAACTCGTACAGCAGGCAGTTTTCTTGATCGAGCACGAGCACGTGCCGGTCGCCGGTCGAGCCGGCGCCGCCCTCGATGGGAGCATCGGGCGGCACGGGGTAGGGGCCAGGATCGCTCTCGTCGTACCACAGGAACGAAACTGCCACCATAGGCTGAGTGCCCGGAACGGCGACGAAGGGGATGCCGATTGGGCCGCCATCCCATTCGCCGCTGCCAAAGTCGGCGTGTACGTACTCGCCGAGGCCGATGGTGCTTACATAAGCGGCCGAATTGGGGTGCACCGGGAGCGTATCCACTGGAGCGTTCCAGATATTGTCGGCCGGGAAAACCTGACAACCGGCCAACATTGGCGGCGCTTGGGGTGCGCGCGGCCTCTGACCAGGCTCGGACCACGGCGTGGCCGCCCGGCCGCCGGACAGGCTCAGCGCCAGCAGTAGGCCTAGGCCGCGCGTTGGGTTTCGCAGCCGCTGGGGCGTCATCGGGAAATTAGCAGCACGGGGTCCGGCGTCATGGGCGTCTCCAGGGCGGATGGCGCAGCGCTGCGCGAAATTAAACACCAATCGGCCGCCAGTGCTAATCACCAGTAGGTCCCAGGCGCCCTTTGGCACAGCCTGACAACGTGGGCACAACTCTTTTGAAACCGTGGCGACAGGCAGGCCGGCCCCGAATTGCCTGTGGTAGAATCAGGGCTTGCACGTGGTTGCTGGCAGCAAAACAAGCGCAGCCGGCCGCCCGCCACGGCGGGACGGCTGCCGCACGGCACGCGTATTGGCACGTAGGCGGTTCGCGGGACCGGTGAGAGGCGAGTCGAATGAAGAAGGAAGTCCAGGCGCTGATCAGGCGCCGCCGGGCGCGCGTGATCCCGGCCATCTTGTTGGCCATTGCGGGCATCATCGTGATCGGGATCGTCATCCTGGTGGCAGCTGCCATCGCCAACGGGCCGGGGTTAGGCCTGGTACGCACGCCAACCGTCACCCCTTCGCTGACCGCCAGCCAGACCGCCACCGCGACCACCCCGGCAGCCACGAACACACTTGCGGCCACCGCGACCCCAACGGTCACGGCCGGCCCCTCGCCGACGGCCACTCAGGTGGTGCACTTGATTGAAGAGGGCGAGACGCTCTTCACCATCGCCGAGCTCTACGGCGCCAACGTCTGCCTAATCATGGCGGTGAACAACATCACCGACCCGGCGCTGCTGGTCGTTGGAACTTCGCTGATTATCCCGCCCGACGACGTGGAGCTGCCCACGGCCACCCCGCTGCCGACCGACCTGCCGCGCGGTGCGCGCCTGACCTACGTGGTGCAGTGCGGCGACACGCTCGACTCGATCGCCGCCAAGTTCAACAGTACCGGCCAAGACGTCGCCGAGGTCAACGACATCGAAGATGACCAGGGGCTGTTCATCGGCCAGGTGATCGAGGTGCGCGCCAACATCGCCACGCCGACGCCGACCGCCACATTCACGGTCACGCCTGTGGGTGCGGCGGCGACCGGCAGCGCGGGAGCACCGGCCACGGCGACGACAACACCCACACCTTGAGAGCCAGGGCGAGCCACGTGACGGAGATCGATCACACCACCTTCACCCTAGAGGTCCAGGCCGCCGGCGAGGCGCTGTCGCCGTTTCGCGCCGGGCTGCTGTTTGCTCGCGAGGTCGCCTATCCGCAACTACGCCCGTCTGACTGCGTGATTCAGCTGGAGGACCTGGCCGAGGCGGCGCGGCCGGTCGTTGCGGCGCACCGCGGCGCGCATGCGCGCGGCGTTGCCTTGGCCCAGTTCCTGGCCCAGGCGGGCTTTCGGGGGAACACGATCGACTATGGCGATCCGCGCAACTCGTACCTGAACCAGGTGCTCGAGCGAGGGCTGGGGCTGCCCATCAGCCTTTCGGTTATCTTCCTCGAGATCGGCCGGCGGCTGCGGCTGCCGGTGGCCGGCGTCGGCCTGCCGGGTCATTTCATCGTCAGCGTCGGCGGCGCCGAAGGCGACCTATATCTCGACCCTTTTTTCCAGGGCCGGACGCTGACTCTGGACGACTGCCATGAGCTGGTCCAGGCGGTCACGGGCAAGAGCGCGGCCGGCTTCGACCCGCGGTGGCTGGCGCCAACGGCGCCGCGCGCCATCCTAGCGCGCATGCTCGCCAACCTACGCAATTTCTACGCCTCGGTGGAAGATTGGCCGCTGGCGGTGGCGGTGCTCGAACGACTGCGGTCTCTCCAGCCGGAGGTAGCCGCGTACACCCGAGACCTGGGCGTGCTGCATTATCGCCAGGGGCGGCTGCGCCAGGCCGCGCGGCTGCTCGACGAGTACCTAGCGCGCGAACCGCAGGCAGCCGACGTGGAAACGGTGCGGCAGGGCCGCGACCTGATGCTGAAGGAACTGGCCCGGCTGAACTAGGGCGGGGCGGACGTCATCGAGGCCGCCACGTCGGCCAGGATCTGCTCAGCCTCGGCGGCGTCGGCCAGGCGCGGCTGGAAATCGTCGTAGATGTGGATGGGCAGCAGATCGACCCCCTCTAGGGCGGCGCCGCGGAAGCGCGCGCGGAGAAGGATGCCCTGGAGGGTGAAGAGCGTGCCGTCTGACCAGGTCATATCGAAAACGAAGTTGCCCAAGGCGTAGGCAGCCATGGCGCCGTTAGGAAAGCGCTCGACGCCCTGCACGCGGTGGGGATGGTTGCCGACCACCAGCGCGGCACCGGCCGCGACCATCGCCTGGGCCGCCTCTCGCTGCTGATACGAAATCTCGGCTGAGAACTCGCGGCCCCAGTGCGGCAGCACGACGACAACGTCGGCCAGTTCGCGCGCCCGCTGGATGGCCGCGACGTAGTCCTCCTCCCGGAATGAGCCAACCCCCGGCGTATTAGCGCCGGCCCACAGCGGCGCGTTGACGGCCGTCACTCCGATAAAGGCAAAACGCACGCCATGCACGGTGATCAGGGCGGGCGCCATCGCCTCGGCCAGGCTGCGGCCGCCGCCGGCCGGCGCTATGCCAGCGGCGCGCAGGTTGGCGAGCGTGTCGAGCAGCGCCTCGTGCTGACAGCCGCGTACCAGCCCGCAATCCTTGGCGTGGTTAGTGGCCACTGTGATCACGTCGTAGCCGGCGAACTGCAGCCCTTGCGCCATTTCCGCCGGCCCGAGCAGGTTGCGGTGGGTTTCCACGCAGGGCGGGGGGGGGTTGTAGTCTGAGATCGCGCCGTCGAGGCTGCCGATGGTGAGGTCGGCGGCCTGCAGCAGCGGCGCTATGCCCAGGTAAGGCAGGCGCATGTCATCCGCGGCCTTGGCCTTGGCGTAGACACAGCGGCCGGGGTTGATGTCGCCGGTAAAGAGCAGCTCGATGGACGAGGGCGGCGCCGCGCTGGCGGGCGGGACAGCGGCCGTGAGAGCCGCGCCGGCGGTTGCAGGGGCGCGGGTGGCGCTGGGGCGTGGTGTGGCGAGCGCCGCGCTGGGCAGTGCGGTGGGCCTTTCCGCTGGCGTGGCCAGGGCCGTCGCGCTCGCCGCGGCCACGGGCGGCGGGGCGGCCACGGCCATTGGCAGGCCGCAGCCGGCCAGGACAAGCCCGGCCAGCAATCCAAACGCCGGGCGCCAGCGCACCACGCAATCGGCTCCAGACCCCGCGCAGACCTAGCCGGTATTCATCAACTTGAAGGCTTTATCGAGAAGGCCCTTGAGGGTCTTTTCACGCATGGACAGCTTGGGCTGCAGATTTAGCCCGGCCTGCATCGAGGCCAGGGCCTGGAGCTTCTTGTCCTGCTTGATCTGCAGGCCGCTGAGGGCCTTCCAACAAGCGGCGCGGTTTTCCTTCTCGCCAAGCTCGGTGAAGATCTCGATCGCCGCCAAGTAATGCTCGGCAGCCGCCTCGAGCTCTTCCAGGCCCTCGTTGGCGGCAGCCAGATTGCTCAAGGCCTGGGCCTCGCGCAGCCGGTCGCCGGCCGCCCGGAAGACCTCGGGTGTGTCATTCACGTCGGCCAGCGCGGCCTGCCAGTCCTTGGCGGCCAGGTGGATCACGGCCAGGTTGTTGCGCATCTCAGCGGCGGCGGGCGCCTGGCCCCCGGTCGCGTAGAGCGCGGCCGCCTGGGTAAAGCAGTCGGCGGCTTCGGCCAGGCGATCCTTGCGAAACAGGGCCAGGCCTTTGTCTTTGAGTTCAGCAGCAGTAGTCATAGTCGTCGTCAGGGGGCGGCAGACCCGCGGCTAGTAGGTGATCTCCAGGAGGCTGGCGGCGATGGTGCGGAGCTGGTCGACGGGCAGCTCGCTAAGATGCCGGGCCAGCCGCAGAAAGCTCTCGTTGACGGGTTGGCTGACGAACTCGCGCAGCTCGGGCGGAAGCTGGCGCACGCGGTCCAGCGCGCGGCGCGTGCGGTCCCAATCGGCGACGGGGCCGTTGGACTCGACAAAGTGCTCGAGCGGAAGCTGCAGGTGGGCGGCCGCGGCCTCCAACACGGCCAACGGCACCGGCTCGAGCCCGGTTTCGTAGGCCGACAGGCTTTCAGGGCTCAGCCCGAGCGCTGCGGCCACGGCCTCGGGCGCCAGCCGGGCCGCCTGGCGGGCCTGACGCAGCTGCACGCCGATGATGCGGTTGCGCAGGGCGGTGATCTCGGTCGTGGGCAGGGCGGCTCGTGGGGCGGGGGCCTGCTGGGAGAGCACGCGCTCGCCCCAGAAGTAAGTGAGCGGCACGTCGAGTTGGTAGGCCAACAATTCGAGCTCTGGCAGCGAGGGGCTGGCGCGCCCGGCCTCGTAATCGACCAGGGCGGCTTCGGTGGCGCCCATGGCCGCGGCACATTCGGCCGGCGTCTGGCCGCGGACGTCACGCGCGTCGCGGATGAGGACGCCAGTGATTCTCGCGCGCAGTGCTTGGGCCGCCTGCAGGTCAGTCATGCCGGTTCTCCTTGACGCGGATTATAGCACGCCCGTTTATGCCAGCTCGGCCAGCCGTCAGCGCCGCCGCGGATCGCGCGTGGGCAAACCGGTCGAGAATATCTCAGGTGGAAGCCGGAATCCGGCCGTCTCCAACTTGGGGGTGAAGATGGGCCGCAGCCCGGTGGCGCGCAGCTGCCCGACGACCCGGCCGTCGGCGTCGAGGCCGTCCTCGGCGAACTTGAAGATGTCCTGCAGCACCACCGTGTCGCCTTCCATGCCGGCCACCTCGGTCACCTGGGTGACGCGGCGCGACCCGTCGCGCAGGCGGGCTTGCTGCACAATCAATTCGATGGCCGAGGCGATCTGCTCACGGATCACTTTGAGCGGAAAGTCGAGGCCGGCCATCAGCGACATGGTTTCCATTCGCGAGATGGCGTCGCGCGGCGAGTTGGCGTGCAGCGTGGTCAGCGATCCGTCGTGGCCGGTGTTCATGGCCTGGAGCATGTCCAGCGCTTCGCCGCCGCGGCACTCGCCCACGATGATGCGCTCTGGCCGCATGCGCAGGGAGTTCTTGACCAGGTCGCGGATGCTGACCTCGTAGCGGCCTTCCAGGTTGGGCTTCTTGGCCTCCAGGCGCACGACGTGTTCCTGGTGGAGCTGCAGTTCGGCCGCGTCTTCGATCGTGACGATGCGCTCGTCGGCGGGGATGAAGCCCGAGAGCACATTCAGCAGGGTGGTCTTGCCCGAGCCGGTGCCGCCGGAAACAACGACGTTGAGGTGGGCCACGATGCAGGCCTTGAGAAACTCGGCCAGCGGCGGGGTAAGCGACCCAAAGGCAATCAGGTCGTCGACGGTCAGGCGCCTGCGCGAAAACTTGCGGATGGTGATGGAGGGGCCGTCGATGGCCACGGGGGCGACGACGGCGTTGACGCGCGATCCGTCGGGCAGGCGGGCATCCACCAGGGGGGTGTCATAGTCGATGCGCCGGCCGAGGGGCAGGATGATGCGGTCGATAATGCGGCGCACGTGGTCATCATCGTCAAAATGAACAGCGGTGAGCTGGACCTTGCCGCCGCGCTCGATGTAGACGCGATGCGGACCGTTGACCATGATCTCGGTGATCTCGCCGTCTTCCAGCAGGGGCTCAATGGGGCCAAAACCGAAGAACTCGTTGAGGACATCCTTGAGCAGCGCCGCGCGGAGCGTTTCGGGCAAGGCCAGGCGCGTGCTGGCCAGGGCCTCGCCCAGCCGAGCCTCGACCTCCCGCCGGGTCGCGGCGTCGTTGGCCAGGCCAGTATGTGCGTCGAACGTGGCCGAGACGCGCCCCATAAGCCACCGCTTGAGCTTGCTCAGCTCCGGGTTGGTCAGGTCTCCGGCTGCCGCGCCAGATCCGTTCTGGGCGGGCAGGGCCTGCGCCAAGGCCTGCAGGCGGCCCGGGCGGGGGCGATCGTCCGGCAGTGTCGTCATGCGAGCGCTATTTCTCGGCCGGAGCCTCGGGCTCGTCGTCGGGGCGGATCCAGACGATGTGGGCCCGGTTCAGGGCGAGGAAGCCAGAGCGCACGAGCACCTGGCCGTTGGCGTTGTAGACCTCGGCGTCGGTGACGGCGATGAACTGCTCGTTGGCGCCGTTCAGTTCGTCCTTGAGCCGCAGGCCGGGCCGGAGATAGATGTGGCCGTGGATGAGGCTGGCGATGGTCTGGATCAGCGCCGGGATCTCGTCCTTGCGTACGATTTCAGTATAGGTTTTGCCCTTGGCATCGACACGCACGGTCATGTTTCGCCTCGTTCGCGGCTGGCGCCGCGGCCTGCAGTCATCCCCACGCGGGCCGGATTATCTAGCCACGGGCGGAAACCCGCAACTCGGCCCCCGCGCCGTAGCAAGGGAGGGAGAACGAAAAGAGGCTGCCCTGGCCCTCGGCGGTGGCTACCTCAATCCGGCTGCCATGCGCTTCGACGATGCGCTGCACCAGGGCCAGGCCCAGGCCCGTGCCGCCGTAACGGCGCGTGGATGAGCTGTCGAGCTGCTGGAAGGGCTCAAAGATGCCGTCCAGGTTGGCAGCCGGGATGCCGATGCCGCTGTCCTGCACCGTGATGTGCACTATGTCCGCCTCGGCCACCGCGCCGATAACGACCCGGCCGCCTGACGGCGTGAACTTGATGGCGTTGTCGGTAAGTTGGAGCAAGGTCCAATACAGCTTTTCTTCGTCGGCAATAACGGGCGGCAAATCGGGAGTCAGCGTGTGAGAGAGATGGACCTGCTGCCGGTTAGCCTTGGCTTGAGAATGCTGCAGCACCTGCAGCGCGACCATGGCGAGCGAAACCGGGCGCAGGTTGAGGTTCAGCTCGCCGCGCGAGGCGGCCGCATAGGAGATCAAGTCGTTGATCAGGCTCTCCAGCCGGCCGATAGCCGTGGCGGTGATCGTGAGCGCCTCCTGCTGCTGGCCGGTCAGCGGGCCGAGGGTGGCATCGGCCAGGAGCGCGCTGTAGCCCTTGATGTGGGTCAGCGGTGTGCGCAATTCGTGGCTGATGTTGGCCACGAAGTTGGCCTTGAGCTGGTTGATTTCGGTCAGCCGGGCGAGCGCGGATTCCAGCTCTGCCGTCCGCTCGGCGACGCGCTGCTCGAGGGTGTGATTGGCCTCCAATAGGGCCGTCTGCAGCGCCAGGAGTTGGCGGGCGATGGCTTCGTCCAGGCTGGCCGGCGCGATGAAGCCTAACGCGACGAGTGTCTGCCCAATCAGGCGGCGCGCTGATCCGCCCGGCGAGCGGGCCTGGGCGGCCAGGGCGGTCTGGAGCTGCTCCGTGGTGACATAGCCCTGCTCGACCAAGTAGTCGCCCAGGCGCGGGACGAGTTGCTCGGCGCTGACCGGGGCCTGCGCGCCGTGGGCGCGCATTTGGTCGAGCAGGCGCCCGTCGGCGACAAGCAGCATGAGCTGGATATCGGCGCCGCAAGTGGGGCAGGCGGCTGCATCCGCGGGGATGGCGGCCAGACAATTGGGGCAGTTAACGCTCCGGCTCACGGACTGCTCCCACGGCTGGCCGGTCACTCTTCGAGTGTGCTGATGTCGCCCTCGGGCAGCCCCAGGGCGCGGGCCTTGAGCACACGGCGCATAATCTTGCCCGAGCGCGTCTTGGGCAGCTTGTCCACGAAGGTGATGGCTTCGGGCTTAGCGATCGGCCCCATATGGCGTCCGACGTGCTCGCGCAGCTCGGCCGCCAGCGCGTCAGACGGTGTTTCGCCCTGGCGCAGGATGCAGTAGGCGTGGATGGCGGTGCCCTTCACATCGTGCGGCAGGCCAATGGTGGCAGCCTCGGCCACGGCCGGATGGCTGACCAGGGCACTCTCGATCTCGGCCGTCCCCAACCGGTAGCCGGAGACTTTGATCACGTCGTCCACGCGGCCAATGACCCAGTAGTAGCCGTCCCTGTCGCGCTTGGCCGAGTCGCCGGTGACGTACTTGCCAGGATAGCGGCCCCAATACTGGCGCACGTAGCGGTCGGGGTCCTGGTAGACCGTGCGCAGCATGGCCGGCCACGGGCGCAGCAGCACTAGGTAGCCCTCCTCGCCGTCGGGCACCGGGTTGCCCGCCTCGTCGAGGATCTCGGCCCGCAGGCCAAAGAATGGGCGCGTGCCGGAACCCGGTTTGAGACCGACCACCGGCGTGGGGGTAATCATAAACATGCCGGTCTCGGTCTGCCACCAGGTGTCCATGATGGGGCAGCGCTCGTGGCCGATGACGCGGTGGTACCACTTCCAGGCTTCGGGGTTGATGGGCTCGCCAACGGTCCCCAGCAGGCGCAGGCTCGACAGATCGTGCCGGCCAGGCCAGTCGTCGCCAAAGCGCATGAGGCCGCGGATGGCGGTGGGCGCGGTGTAGAGGATGCTGATGCGATACTTCTCGATCAGCGCCCACCAGCGGTCGGGCTGTGGGAAGGCCGGAGCGCCCTCGTACATAAGGCTCGTGGCCGCGTTGAGCAGCGGGCTGTAGACGATGTAGGAGTGGCCCGTCACCCAGCCCGGGTCGGCGGCGCACCACCAGCGGTCCTCAGGATGGAGGTCGAAGACCATCTTGAGCGTGGCGTAGATGCCGACCATGTAGCCGCCGTGGGTATGCACAATGGCCTTGGGTTCGCCGGTGGTGCCGGAGGTGTACAAGATGTAGAGCGGGTCCTCGGCGTCCATGACCTCGGTCGGGCAGACGTCGCTGATGGCGGGATCAGCCATCAGGTCGTGGTACCACAGGTCGCGGCCGGACTGCATGGCCACGCCGGCGCCGGTGCGCTTGACGACGACGACGTGCTCGATGCTGGGGCAGCGGGTGAGGGCCTCGTCCATGATTTGCTTGAGCTGGACGATCTTGCCGTTGAGAAAAGCGCCGTCGCAGGTGATGGCGAGGCGCGACTGGCTGTCGTCGATGCGGCCAGCGAGCGCATCGACCGAGAATCCGCCGTAGACGACGGAGTGGATGGCGCCGAGCTTGGCGCAGGCCAGCATGGCGACAGCGATTTCGGGCACGCGACCCATGTAGATAGTGACGCGGTCGCCTTTTGCGACGCCCAGGCCTTTGAGGACGTTGGCGAAGCGGCAAACCTCGCGGTTGAGGGCGGCGTAGGAGATCTCGCGGCTGTCGCCCTTCTCGCCTTCCCAGATCAAGGCCACCTGGTTGCGGATGGCCGTGTGCATATAGCGGTCCAGGCAGTTGTAGACGATGTTGACCTTGGCGCCAGTGAACCACTTGAAAAAGGGCTTGTTGCTCTCGTCGAGCACCTTGTCCCAGGGCGTATACCAGTCGAGCTCGCGCGCCTGCTCAGCCCAAAAGCCCTCCAGGTCATGATCGGCGCGCTGGGCCAGCGCGTCCCAATCCGGCACAATAGTGTGCTGGACGACCTCGGGGGCCGGCCAGAATACCTCGCCCTCCATCTCGGGGCGGCCGTCGGCCGTGGGTGTCATGGATGTCGCAGGTGTGGCAGTCATGTCTACTCCTTCGCTGTCTTTCGCCCTGGTGAGGTATTGTAGTCCTCAGGAGAATTCTGTCCAGCCCTCGCGGTTTCGGGATCGGCGCGGGTGAAAGGACCGGTGGTGAACACCGTCGTGGGGGCGCCAGCCCACTGGAAGAGGGACCAACCGGGCGGATGGTAGGGGAGGCGGTGGAAAGCGCAAGCAGGGCCTGGCGCGAGGAAACCAAACCGGGCGCGACCGGCCCAAGTGGGGCTGGCCGCGCCCGGCGGCGCAAGGCAAGGACCAGGCGGTACGCCTCCGGCCGTTACCTACAGGACGGGTCCTCGTAGCTCCAGGTCTTGGTGACGATCTGGTTGTCGGCCGAGGTCACCGTGACGGTGCCCGTGCCCGTCGTGCAGTGCGGGAAGTCGAGCTGCTGCACCTGGGCCGGGCTGTATTGAAAGGGCGCCACGCCACCGCTGACGAGCGCCTCGACGCGGAGCGTGTAGATGCCCTCGCGCGAGTCGCAGTTGTCCCCCACGCAAAGAATGCCGAAACTTACCGCCAGCGGTGGCCCTGCCGGGGTGACAGTGGCCGCGCTAGTGGCCGTGGGCGCTGCCAGGCCCGGGTAAGGCGATAGGAACTGCGTCGCGCAGACGGGGCCTGGCGAGATGGTCCGCCAGGGCGCATCGGGAATGTCCAGGCGCTGGCCGGAGCGCAGGGTGGCGGCCGTAGACATGTTGTTGGCCGCCGCGATATCAGTCGGCGACACGCCATAGCCGCGCCCGATGCAGAAGAGGGTCTCGCCCGCCTGCACGATGTGCTGGCCCAGAATGGCATATGCCGGCCTGGGGGTGAAGGTCGGACGGGCGACGGTGGGTAGGATGACTGGCTGGGTTGGCGAGGGCGGCACCGCTGTTGGCGGGGCCGTAGGCGGCACCGCCGTCGGCGTGCCGGTGGGTGGCACGGGCGTGGGTGGCGACGGCAGCGGGGTGGCGGTGTCGGCAGGCGGCGGCGATTCGGTCGGCGCGGCGGTAGTGGGCACCGCCGTGCCGGTGGCCGTGGCGACAACAGGCGCGGTGGCTGTCTCCAGCACCCCGGGCTGTGTGCCCAGGTAGGCGAGCTGGGTCGACTCGGGGACGTTGAGGCCCCAGACGCCGTAGTCTTCGAAGCTCATGGGCTGCGGCGCGGTGTTGTCGGCAGCGTCGGGCAGCTTGTAGCCGGCTGGAACCAGAATGCTGCCAAAGCCGCAGACGCCTTCCAGGCAGGTGACGTTGACGGTACGGTTGTCGGGGAAGTACTCGACGCTGAGGTAGGCGCCGCGGGCAGTGGCGGTGCCGAAGGGCGTCTCCACGTCGAGCGCACCGCCGTTCATCAGCACCCAGACCAAGCCCGACTTGAGCTTGATGGCCGTTAGCAGGCTGTCGAGATGAGGGTTGAGCAGCCCGAAGGTGAACTCGCTATCCTCGGCGAGGTAGAGCTTGGTGCCTTCGGTCAGAAGCATAGTGGCACGGCTGGCCGGGCCGGTGCGTAGCTCGCTGCCTTCCGCCAGCACCTGCTGCAGCCGGGCCGGCTCCCAGTCGGCGCCGGCCGAGGTGCGGGTCTCAACGGCGCCGCTGAACTCGGACAGAACAGCGAAGCGCTCCACCGCCGGGGTGCCCACGGCCCCGATGGGCGTGGGGGTGGAGATAGTAATCAGGGTTCGCTGGCAGCTGGCCGCCAGGAGGGCCGCCAGCGCCAGCCAGGCGTACCGGGCGTACAAGGATCGCGTCACTATTTAACCGCCGTTTCTTGATCGCGGGGCCAGTTTAGCACGAAACAAGCCTTGCCATGGGCAGGCTGGGCTGGCTGCCTGGAGGGATGCAAGATTCGTTCCGAAGCGGCCGTGGCGCGGGTCGGGCGCCCGCACTACCCTACCGGGCGCGACTTCGGCCGGCTGAGGAGGTGTCTACCGTGGGGTCCGAGGCATGTAGGGAGAATGCGCGTGTCAGCGCAGCTCGAACCGGGCGTCGACGACCTCGACCTCGGGGCGGTTGCGCTCGATCCAGTTGACGATGTGCTGAAGTTCAGACTGGACGGGCGGGGCTTCGTTGGCGACGGCCACCAGGGCGAGCTCGGCCGACTGCCAGACATCCTGCAGGTCGACCTCGGCGGCGGCGACGTTGAACTCGCGGTGCAAGCGCGCCAGCAGCGGTTTGAGCAGGCCGCGCTTTTGCTTGAGAGAGGCGCAGCCGGGCAGGTGGAGCGTCAGCCGGCAGGCGGCGATGACCATGGCGCGGGATTGTAGCATAGGCGCGCAGCCAGTCAGGCTATAATAACGGTATGTCGAAGAACATGGCGGCCGGGCTGGTGATCGGGCTGCTGCTGATCGCGGCCCTTACGGGCTGGGCGTTGGTGAGCGCCGTCCGCGGCGTGACGAACGCGCCAGCCACGGCGGTGGGTGGTATCGCCACGCAGGTGCGGCAGATCCTCAACCCGACACCGACGATCTACCCCGACCCGGTGACGGTGATCCTGCAGATCCGGGCCCTGTCGCGGCTGGAGAGCGCTCAATATACGATTGAAAAGGTCATAACCGCTGAGGCGGGCCAGGGGGCGTTGGCCGGGCTGTTCGGCGACCGGCTGCTGTTTGTCGCCCACGGCAGCGTAATCGCCGGGGTAGACCTGAGCAAGCTGCAGGCGACCGACATCACGGTTACGCCCGCCGGGACAGTGACGGTGATTATGCCGGCGCCGGAGGTTTTCGTGGCGACGCTCGACAATGACAAGTCGTACGTCTACGACCGGCAGACGGGATTGCTGACTAACGGCGACATCAACCTGGAGACGCAGGCGCGCCAGGTCGCTGAGCAGGAGATCGAGCGGGCGGCGCTGGAAGACGGCATCCTGGACCTGGCAGCCCGCAACGCGGCGGCGTTCATGGAAAGCCTGCTGCTGTCGCTGGGTTTCGAGGACGTCATCATCGTGCAGGCCACGGCTCCGCCGCCGTAGCCCGCGGCGGCTGCTGGGCCGCATGCTCACACCCGCTCGTTCCAATCGTCAGTCGCATACTTTTGGGCGCGCAGGTTTGCCGCCAGGACCATCTCGCGCCCGGTGAGCGGGCCAGGCTCCAAGGTCAGGTCGAGGGCCTCGGCGAAGCCGCGCGCCAGCGCCGCGGCGGCCGCGTCCCAGCTCACCGGCTTCCCCAGGGCCTCTGCGACGGTGGCCGCGCGCTGGCGCACGCGCGCGCGGGCCGCCTGGCGCGCCGGCTCTGACTCGAAAACTAATACCTCGCAGATGCGGTCCAGGTCGCCCTCTAGCGGCAGGGTGCCGTGCTGCAGAACGACGCCCTGCTTGCGGACCTGGGCGCTGCCCAGCAGCTTGCGAAGACGGTCCGCCTCGCCGACCGTGATCTCGTAGTTCGAGGGCGCCTCGAAGCACACCGGGCCCTTGGGCGCACCGACCTTGGCGGCGACATAGTCTTTGTCAGCGCGCACGCCCAGCCCCAGGTGCGCCAGGCCACGCATGAGGCCAGCGCTGATCTGCTGGTAGCTCTCGATGACGCCGCCGTGGACGCGCGGCTCGTGCATTGGCGCGACGACCGAATAGGTCAGCTCGTCGGTGTGCAGGATAGCGCGGCCGCCGGTGGGCCGGCGCACCAGGTCAAAACCGAAGCGCCGCAGCCGATCGCGGTCTGCTTCAGCGGCGGGTTGGGCGTATCCCAGCGATAGGCACGGGGGGGTCCAGGCGAAGAAGCGCAGGGTAGGGGGCGCGCTGCCCTCGGCGTTGGCCAGCAAAATGGCCTCGTCAATGGCCATGTTGGCCGGGCCATCGGTAGGCGGCGTCTGCAGCAGGCGCCAGGCGGCGGGTGGGTAGGGCATGGGCGCGTGGTCAGGGCTTGCGCAGGCCAGTGGCGACGATGGGCTGGATCAGCACCAGGCGGGCCGGCGCCAGGGCAGACTGCAGGGCCAGCAGCGCTTGTTCGAGCAGGCCGTCGCCGGCCAGGCCAAGCTCTTCGTTCTCTTCCAGGTAGCCGGTCAGCTCGTCCAGGCTGTCGAAGACGTAACGGTAGTCAAACTCCAGGCGGCCGGCTGGCTGGAAGCCCCGTTGGGCGGCGCGCACGGCAGCCGCCAGGGCCGAGGTCGCCGCGGCAAAGGCATCCTGCGAACTGCCGGAGGCCAGGTCGCCTAGCGGCCGGCGCTCGTAGTGCGCGGGATCAGCCGGCGGCTCGCTGGCGCGCCGGTCACGCTGGGTCCACAGCTCCAGGCGCATCGGCGCGGCGGCCGGGTGGATGTCGAGCAGCAGCCCGCCCGGGCGCAGCACGCGGTAAGCCTCGGCGACCGCCAGGCCCATTTCGCCTGGCGGGATTCAACACAGCGACCAGGTGAAAAAGGCCAGGTCGAATTGGCCGGCGGGCAGCGCCAGCGCGCGCGCATCCCCGGCCAGCAGGCGAACTGGGGCGGGCCGGTTGGCAGCTTGTTCGCGGGCGGCCCCCAACTCATCGGGGTCAGGCTCCAACGCCAGCCACTGCGCGGCCTCCGCCGCCAACGCCCAGGCCAGGCGGCCATCGCCAGTGCCGATCTCCACCACGCGGCGGCCGGCAAAGCCGGTCAGGGCGCGCAGGGTGGCGAGCTCGAGGTCTTCAGGATCGATGAAGGTCATGGAAGGGAGTCTAGCGTAGAGCCGGGGTTTGGTAAATGGTGATCGGCGCTCGGCACGCGCGTCTTCCTGCAGCGGGCGGGTTCGGCGGGAGTAAACCTCGCCGCTGCAAGGAGGGGCGGCAGGGCCATAATTGGACGCGATTGTCTTGGGACAGCCGGATGGGGAACACGGGCCCGCCAATTAGCGTTACATTGTTATTAGCAAGGGGAAGGAGGCCAGTAGAATGCGAACCCTGATCGTGGTTATGTTGGCTGGTCTGCTGCTGGCGGCTTGTGCGCCGGGCGACCCGCTGGCGGAAAGCACCGCGCCGGCGCAGGTGGGGGGCGACGCGGCCAGCGGGCAGGTGACACAACAGGAGCCCGGCGGCGCGGCAGTCGATGAGACGGCGCCGCCGCGCGGCGAGGCCGGCGAGCCGGTGATCGTCTTCAGGCGAGGCGGCGGCCTGGCGGGCCGCAGCGATGAATGGATGATCTACGCCGACGGCACGGTGGTGTCGGCCGAGGGCAGCCGCCAAGCGGTAGCGCCGGCCGAAGTCGAGGCGCTGCTGGCCGGGCTGGATGGGCTGGGCTTCTTTGAGATGCAGGAAGCCTATGGCCAGGAAAGCCAGTGCGCCGACTGCTACCGGTACGAGATCACGGCCGTGCACGACGGCCAGAAGAAGACGGTCACGACGATCGACGCCGCCAGCGACGCGCCGCCCGAGCTGGCGCAAGTGATCGACCAGATCCAGAAGGTCCTGGGCGCCTAAAACCAAACACCGCCGGAAACGCGTTGTCTCCGGCGGTGTTTGGTTCAAGGCGCTGGGCGGCTTCAGCGGTTGGCCGCGGAGCGCGCGAGCGCGGCCGGGACGCCGACGAGCGTGTGCGCCGCGCCGAGGGAGAGGCCGGTCGAAGGGCAGGCCGCGGCGGTGCAGCGGCGCAGCACGACATCGTCCACGTGCGCGCCTTCGGCCTCGACGACGGACACGTCACTTTCGAACAGCACGGCCACCCAGGTGCTGGCATCGTCGGTCACGTCGCCCAGGGTGAAGACGTTCTTGAGATCGAGCGAGACGGGACTGAAAGCGCCGCTCGTTGAGCCAGTGTAACGAGTGCCGTAAAACATGTTGCCGTCGATGGACGCCATTAGGTACACAAAATCGAAGTCAGGCTCCGTTTGGAGCCACAGGCTCAGGTTGAACTCGGCCGCCGTCGAGCCGTTGAGGTTGACCGGCCCGTAGACCATCCAGGCATTGGCATAGTCGACATAGTCGGCGCCGCAGCCCAGGCCGCTGCCCAGCGAGCCGCCGCCCATGGCCCAGGCGCTGAAGCCGCCCGTCGCCGCGCGGCAGTCGCGCCTGGCCCAGAAGTACTGGTTGTAGCCGGGCTCGTCGACCACCCACAAGCCGTTGGGCCAGGCGCCCTCAAATCCCTCCTGCACGAGGATCTCCCACGCCCCGGAGACGCCCGAATTGCGCATAACGCCGGGCAAGTAGGTGCGCAGGGTGGGAACCGGCGATCCGGAGCAGGTGTAGATGCGGACGTCGTCCACCCACCAGCCCATGTCGGCGCCAAATGTGCCCAGCCCCATCCGGAAGCGGAAGCGCACGTTCTGGCCGGCCAAGGGCTCGAGCCGCAGCCGGCTGGAGATGTAGCCGTGACTGTCGGCGATGAAGCCCTGCGAGCCGGCCAGCGGCCCGGTGGAGATGGCGCCATCGTACCCGTTGAAGTCGAACAGCCCGCCGGCGCTGGTCCACGAGGCGCCGCCGTTGGTGCTGTATTCGACGATGCCGCCATCAGCCGAGGCGCCCTCGAAGCCGTAGGCGTGCTGGAAGTGCAGGTAGGCGCTGGTGGTGACCGCGACGCTGGCGTTCATGGCTGCGAAGGAATCCGACGTGGCCGCCGGGAAGTCGTTGCCCAACAGGGCATAGGCGCCCGAGTAGGCGAAGTCGGCGTTGCGGCTCCAGCGGTTGGTGCCGGCCAGCGCGCCGGTGGTCCAGTTGGCCGCGCTGGCCTCCAGGTTGTCGAAGAAGAGCGTGGTTGCCACGCTCTGGCCGGGCGGGCAAAGCGGCGCGTGGGTGTTGTAGTTGGCCAGCGGCTGCTCGTCCATCTCGACCGCCTCGGTCGCGTCGCGCACCTCCTGGCAGTCGCCGGCGGTAATGCCGGCCGTGCCGACCAGCGTGGCGCACGACTGGTACAGCGCGTTGTAGAGATCGAGGTAGTCTGAGCCGGAGGTGAGCAGGTTAGTGGCGGTGTGGTAGTAGATCGTAGCGGTCTTGGTGATGCCCAATGGGCTGACGCTGAGGCCGTTGAAGGCGCCGCCATCGACCATCAGGTAGGCGGCCTTGTTGTTGACGCCGCTGTTGGTGTGCACCCCGCCGTTATCGAATGGACCGGGCGGAGAGACATCTCCCGAGGCGCTCTTGTAGTTGGCGCTGGTCATCCGGTCGGGGTCGCCAAAGAGGGTGGGATCGGCCATGTCGCGGATGGCGCCCAGGCCGGTGATGTCCTCGCCCAGGTCCCAGCGCACGCCGGCGCTGTCGTCCCCGGCGCCGTTGGTCAGGTCAAGCAGCTCGCCCCAGACGTCGGACAGCGACTCGTTGATGGCGCCCGACTGGTAGTAGTAGAACAGGTTGGACTCGTATTGGGTGACGCCGTGGGTCAACTCGTGGGCCACCACGTCGTCAGCCAGCGCGAAACCGTAGGCGTCGCCGTAGACCATCTGCGCCCCGTTCCAGAAGGCGTTGTCGTAGTTGAAGCCGTAGTGAACGGTAGAGGTGAGCGTCAGGCCAGCGCCGTCGATGCTGTCGCGGGCGTGCATGCCCTGGTAAAAGTCGTAGGTGTCGCCGGCGTAGGTGTGGGCGGCCACCTCGTGGGCGTCTCCGCCCGTGCAGGCGGGGTTGCTCTCGTTGCAGCGCAGGGTGCCGGGCAGCAGGGTGTTGTTGTTGGCGTCGTAGGTCAGGCGGTTGAGCGTGTAGTCGACCTGGTTGAACTGCAGCGCCACGCTGCCGCGCCGGGCGTCGATCAGCACCAATTGGCGAATGGGCAGCAGCTCGACCGGGACCACCTCCAGGCGCCAGACTAGGCGCGTCGGCCCGGCGTGCGGCTCGGTCAGCACGGGGTTGTAAAGCCAGAGCGCTGGCTCGGTCGCGCGCAGCGCCTGCGGCGCGACGTCGTGCGCGGCGGCCACAGACTCCAGCGCGGCGGCTTGCGCCTCGGCGGCCGTCAACGCGGGCTGGGCCGGCGCGGTCAAGTTGGGCAGCGCCTTGCCGAGGACGGCTTCTACGCCGCCGGCCGGGCTGACCTGGACGATCAACTCGCCGCCAAAGACCGGCACGCCGGCCGCGGTCTGCTGAAAGCGGACGTAGCTGCGGCCATCTTCCCGGACGGCGGAGCGCAGCACCTCCAATTCGTCCGGCCGTCCCTGCAGCCCAAAGACCGAGCCATAGGCCGCCAGGAACTGGCGCGCCGCCGCTTCGGCCGCGGCCTCGGGCGCTGCCGCGGTGGCGGCGGCCGAGGGCTGCCAGGCGCGGCCACCGCTGAGCGCCAGGAAGTTGACCTGGCCTGTGCGGGGGTGATGGCTGACGCGCAGCGCGCCCCCGGTTTCAGAGGCGAGCCGCGCCAGGAGATCGGGCGGGGGCGGCGCGGCCGCGGACGGTGGCGGCGCCGGCAGTAGGGTGGCGACGAAGAGCAGCGAGGCCAACAAGGACCAGGCGCGGGTGTGCGGCATTGGTATGCCCTCCAGGTAGATCGTGTGCGCACGGATGGCAGGTGTCAGGTAGAGCGCGCGGGATTCTAGTACGAAGCGGGGGAATAGCAAAGAGTGAGGTATAAAACGACCACGGGCGGGCGGCGGACGACAAGCAAAGCAAGATGGACGGCCGCCGGCAGACGACCGGCGACGGACCGCTGGCGCCCGGGGCTACCGCGGTGGGCGCGGAGGCGGAGCGGCCACCCACAATGGGCGTGGCGGCGGGTGACGAGGGCCGAGGCCGCGCTAGCGCAGGCGTTCGAGGACCTGTTCGAGAACTCTCACGGAGAACTGCCGGCCGATGACGGCGATGACCGAGGCCACGCGCAACGTGCGCTTGACGTCCTCAGGCAGACGGTCGATGCGGGCTAGGAGCAGGCCCTGCAGGTTGTCGGGAATTTCAATCGT
>JADLEU010000281.1 GCA_020845955.1 Anaerolineales bacterium | reverse complement strand
GCGAGCTCGTACAGGATGATGCCCAGCGAGTAGATGTCGCTGCGCCGGTCGAGCTCCTGGCCGCGGCCCTGCTCGGGCGACATGTAGGCGGGTGTTCCAATTAAAGTGCCGGTTGCCGTCAGGTTGGAGACGCGATCCACCAGCTTGGCAATGCCAAAGTCGGTCAGCAGGCAGTGGCCGCTTTCGTCGATGAGGACGTTGCTGGGCTTAATATCGCGGTGGAGCAGCCCGCGGGCGTGCGCATACTCCAGGGCCTCGCCGATTTCCATCACGTAGGTGCACAGCTCATCGACGGGCAGCGGCTTGCCACGCAGCATCTGGGCCAGCGTACCTGTCTCGATCAGCGGCATCACGAAGTAGGTGTAGCCTTCGGACTGGCCGTAGTCAAAGACGGGCAGGATGTGTGGGTGCTGCAGGCGGGCCACCACGCGGGCTTCGTTCTCAAAACGCCCTGTGAATTGCGGATCAGCGGCCATATCCCGCGGCAGCACCTTGACCGCCACATAGCGGTCCATGCTGGCCTGGTAGGCCTTGTAGACGACGGCCATTCCGCCCTTGCCCACCTGAGCAACAATGCGGTAGGCCCCCAGTTGCATCCCAGAAAGATCTTCCATAGTCGCGTGCGGCGCTTCGAGTGGGACTCGTCAACCGGGCTGGGCCCTGGCGCTGTCGCCCGGCCCAGCCCAGCCATACTGCCTGTCGTGGCCAGTTTAGCAGTGATTGGCGCGAGCGGCAAAGGCTCGCGGCTCGAGAATTCAGACCGCTATGGTAAAATTCGCGGCAGAATGAAGTACCATATTTGGACCGAAGGCTGCCAGATGAACGTGGCCGACTCGCAGCGGGTGGCCAGCGCCCTGGAGCAGCTGGGGTACCAGGCCGATCCCGACATCGAGCAGGCTGACGTCGTCGTCTTGAACACCTGCGTGGTCCGGCAGAGCGCGGAAGACAAGGCCTACGGCCGTTTGACCAGCCTGGCGCCGATCAAGCGCCGCCGCCCGGACCTGGTAATCAACCTGATGGGCTGCCTGGTAGGCGTTAAAGGCGCCGAAAAACTGCGCGCCAAGCTGCCCTACGTCGACGTTTTCTCACCGCCTTCCGAGCCCGGCCCGCTTGTGCGTTTCTTGGCCGAGCGCGACGGGCGCGACTTGGCCCAAGCTGAGACCGCCTGGCGCTTTGCCTACCAGGACGAGGTCACCAGCGTGCTCAACCCGCGCGCCACGGCCGACCTGGTGCTGCCCGCCGCCCAACGCGGCAGCCTGGTGGCCGCCCAAGTCCCCATCGTGTACGGCTGCTCGCATGCCTGTTCCTTTTGCGTCATCCCCTTCCGGCGCGGCGTCGAGCGCTCGCGCCCCGTGGGCGAGATCGTCTCCGAGGTACGCGCGCTGGTCGCGCAGGGCGTCAGGGAAGTGACGCTGCTGGGACAGATCGTGGACCGCTACGGCGTCGACGTCCCCGGCGGCCCTAACCTGGCGCAGCTGCTGCGCGTCGTCGACACGGTCGAAGGCCTGGAGCGCATCCGTTTCCTGACCTCTCACCCCAGCTACATGACCGATGAGCTGCTTGAGACCGTGGCGGAGTTGCCCAAAGCCTGCGAACACATCGAGGTTCCGGTGCAGGCCGGCGACGACGAGGTGCTGGCGCGCATGAAGCGCGGCTACACCAGCGCCGATTATCGCCGCCTGGTAGACCGCATCCGCCGCATCCTGCCCAACGCCTCGATCGCCACCGACGTCATCGTGGGGTTTCCAGGCGAAACCGCCGAGCAATTCGACCGCACCCTCGCGCTCCTGGCGGACCTGCAGCTCGACGTCGCCCACCTGGCGCGCTACTCCACCCGCCCGGGCACTGTGGCGGAGCGCCGCCTGAGCGACGACGTGCCCGAAGTCGAGAAGATGCGGCGCTTCCGCGCCCTGGAAGACTTGCAGGCGCAGGTGGTTGCCGGCATCAACGCGCGCCTGTTGGGGCAGACGGTGGAAGTGCTGGTCGAAGGCGAGCACAAGGGCAAGTGGAAGGGCCGCACGCGCTCCAACAAGCTTGTCTTCTTCACCGCGCCTGGCGAGTGGACTGGCCGGCTGGCGCGCGTCACGGTGACGCGCGCCAGCCCGTGGAGCCTGCAGGCCGAGCCGGCCGGCCGGACCGCGCCGTCGCTGGCGCTGCCGGTGGCGGCCTGAAGCCTCGGCGGCGCCACCTCCATCCAGCCTGGCTGCCTGGTTCGCTCAGCGCCGCCCGCCTCACGGCCGCGCAGCGGCTTGATCGGCGGGACCACCGCGGCGCGCGCTGCGCTCCGACGAGTATCCAATGGCCGACAAACGCAAGACTCTTTATCTAATCGACGGACACGCGCTCGCCTATCGCGCCTACTTCGCCCTGACCGGCATGGGTGGCGACAACTCGCGCTGGATCACCAAGGCCGGCGAGCCGACTGCCGGCACTTATGGCTTTGCCTCGGTGCTGCTCAACATCCTCGAGCGCGACCGGCCCGACTACCTGGCCGTGAGCTTTGACGTCGGCCGGACCTTCCGTGACGACCTGTTTTCCGGCTACAAGGGCACGCGCGAGAAGATGCCGGACGAACTGAGCGTGCAGATCGACCGCATCATGGAGCTGGTGCAGGTGTTCCAGATCCCGGTGCTAACGGCCGACGGCTACGAGGCCGACGACGTGCTCGGAACCGCCGCGCGCCAGGCCGTCGCCCAGGGCGTGGACGTGAAGATCGTCACCGGCGACCGCGACCTGCTGCAGCTGGCCGGTGAGCACGTCACTATCAACCTTTCGGGTCAGAAGCTGTCCGAAGCCAAGGACTACGGCCCAGCCGAGGTCCAGGAGCGCTTTGGGCTCACCCCGCGCCAGTACATCGACTTCAAGGCGCTGGTCGGTGACAAGAGCGACAACATCCCCGGCGTGGCCGGCGTGGGCGAGAAGACCGCGGCCGAGCTGCTGCAGAAGTTCGGCTCACTGGACGGCATCTACGCCCACTTGAATGAAGTGCCCACACGCTTCCGCGCTAAGCTGGAGGCCGGCCGGGCCATGGCCGAGCTCTCGCTCAAGCTGAGCACCATCATCACCGACGTGCCGCTTACGCTCGATCTTCACGCGTGCGTAGCCGGGCGCTACGACCGGCAGAAAGTCTTTGACCTCTTCCGAGTGCTGGAGTTCAATTCACTGCTCCGGCGGCTGCCCGAAGGGAGCGAGGCGCTACCGGCCGAGTCCGCCGCCGCTCCAACCGCCGGCCCGCCTCAGCAGTTGGCCTTGCTGGGCGACACGACCCCCGGCACCCTCACTGTCGCCATCGCGCGCCCACTGCCCGAGCGGCTGACGCGCGGCCAGACGCGCGTCAGCTGCGTCACGACCCCTGCCGAGCTGGCCGCCCTGGTCCAGGCGCTCCGGCCGGCTCCCTTTATCACCTTCGACGTCGAGACCACCGGCGTGGATGAGATCCGCTCAGGCCTCGTCGGGCTGGCGTTGTGCGTCAAAGAAGGCGAGGGCTTCTACATTCCTGTCGGGCACACCGGCGAGGGCGCCGGACCACAGCTGCCCGTCGAGCAAGTCGTGGAGGCCCTGCGGCCGGCCCTTACCGATCCCAAGATACCCAAATACGGGCACAACCTGAAATTCGACTACATCGTTCTGGCGCGTTACGGCGTGCGCGCCGCGCCGCTGGCCTTCGACACCATGCTGGCCGAATGGCTGTGCGACCCGGCGTCGCACAGCCTGGGGCTGAAGAAGCTGGCCTTCGTGCGCCTGGGCGTCGAGATGACCGAGATCCGCGATCTGATCGGCACGGGCCGCAAGCAATTGACCATGGATCAGGTGCCGGTCGCGGCCTGCGCGCCCTACGCCGCCGCCGATGTGGACATGACCACGCGGCTCAAGCCGATCTTGGAAGCCGAGCTGCAGGAGAAGGGCCAGTTGTCGCTGCTCTACGACATGGAGATGCCGCTCCTGCCCATCCTGGCCCAGATGGAGTTGACGGGCATCTCGCTCGACACCGGCTACCTGGGCGGTATGTCGGCCGACCTCGCCAAAAAGCTCTCGCGCCTGGAGAAGGAGATCTATGAGCTGGTGGGCTACGAGTTCAACATCAACTCTACCCAGCAGCTCTCCGAGGCCCTCTTCGGCAAGCTCAACCTGAAGCCGGCAGACCGCTCGCGCAAGACGGCCGTCGGCAAGTTCTCCACCGCCGCCGACGTGCTCGAGGACATGCGCGGGCAGCACCCAGTCATCGAGCTGATCCTCGAACAGCGTGAGCTGAGCAAGCTCAAATCAACCTACGTCGACGCGCTGCCCCCTGCGGTAAACCCGGCCACGGGCCGCGTGCACACCACTTATCGGCAGACCGGGTCGGTTACGGGCCGCATCGCCTCGGAGGCCCCCAACCTGCAGAACATCCCCATCCGCACCGAGCTGGGCCGCCAGGTGCGCAGGGCCTTTGTGGCCGCGCGCGGGCGGCGATTGGTGGCAGCTGACTACTCGCAGATCGAGCTGCGCATCGCCGCGCACGTCAGCCACGACCCCACCCTGCTGGAAGCCTTCCGGCGCGGCGAGGACATTCACGCCGCAACGGCGGCCGCCGTGCTGGGCGTGCCGGCCGATGCGGTGAGCAAAGAACAGCGGCGGCAAGCCAAAACGATAAACTTCGGGATCCTCTATGGCCAGGGCGCCTTTGGCCTGACGCGCACCACTGGCTTCACCCTCGCCGAAGCCGAGAACTTCATAAAGGCCTATTTCGAGCGGCTGCCAGGGCTGAAGCGCTACCTGGACGACACCAAGCGGGCGGCCGCCACGCGCGGCTACGTCGAATCCTTGCTGGGCCGCCGGCGCTATTTCCCCGGGCTCGCGCAGCCGGCCAACACCCGCGAGGGCGCCATCGCACGGGCGCGGGCCGAGCGCGAGGCAATCAACGCCCCTATCCAGTCCACTGCCGCGGACATCATCAAGCTGGCCATGCTGCGGTTGCCGGGCGCGTTCGTGCGGGAGGGGCGCGACGCCCAGTTGCTGCTGCAGGTCCACGACGAGCTGGTCGTCGAGTGCCACGCCGCCGACGTCAATGCCGTGGCTGCCATCCTGTGCGACGTGATGGAAAACGCTTTCCAGCTCGACATCCCGCTCAAGGTTGATGTCCGCTCGGGGAAGAACTGGGAAGAGATGCAGGCGATCAAGGTCTAAAGGGAGGGGGGTCAACTTTCTGTCCGTGGCGGCCCGTGCTATACTCCAGGCGCATGGGCGGACAGCGAGACATTTTCGACCAGGCCATGCGCCTGGGTCACTCGGCAGCATGGGACCAGCACTGGGACCGCGCAATTGACGCCTACCGGTCGGCGTTGCAGGAGTTCCCCGACGAAGCCATGGCGCTGACCAGTCTCGGCTTTGCGCTGCTGCAGAGCGACCAGCTGGATGACGCCCTGCGCCAGTATCAGCGCGCGGCCACCCTAAACGCCGGAGACCCTATCGCGCCGGAGAAGTGTGGCGAAATCTTCGAGCGGCAGGGCCGGCTGAACGACGCCGCCATCACCTACCTGGCGGTCGCCGAAATCCACCTCCGGCGCCGCGATGTCCAGAAAGCCATCGACAACTGGTCGCGCGTCGTGCGGC
>JADLEU010000280.1 GCA_020845955.1 Anaerolineales bacterium | reverse complement strand
CCGGCTGATCGACCGTGTAGCGCGCGGCCGCGATGGGTTGGACGGGCTCAACGCCGTAGCCGTGGCTGTTGGAGCGCGTGTCGTCAGCCGTGGCGGTCAGGGTGACGGCTTGACCGGCCACGACGGTCGTAAGCATCGTGGTGACGCCCAAGCTGTCAGGGCCGGCGGGCGCCTGGTAAGGGTTGCGGGCAGACTTCAAGGCAAAGCGCAGAGCGGGCAGATTGGCGGGCAGCAGCGTGTCTTCGAAATACGCGCAGCTTTCGAAGAAGTTTGTGCCGACCTCAAAGGTGTAGGCGGCCACGCCCAGCTCGGCATAGGCCCAGTCGTCGGTGGTGCCCGACGTCGCGTACAGGCACGGGCCCGACTGGCAGACCGAATAAGCGTTGAGGTAGCCGAACTTGCGGCCCAGGGTCTGCAGGGCGGCATCATTGGGCGCGGGATTGTTGGTGTCGCCCCAGGGGAAGAGGACCAGGCGGCCGTAGCTGTGCAGCGAGATGAAGACACCGCTGGCGCCGGCCGGCGCGGGATCGGTGGGGAGTGGGCCGCGCTGGTCGGGAAAGATCGAGCTGACGTAGGCCTGGATCGCGCTGGTCTCCGGTTCGGAGGCCGGGCCGGCGCCGGGATAGGTCTGGGCGCACGGGTCGGCGCTGACACCGGCCGTGCCCCAGTGGAAGCTGCTGTTGCGGTTCAGGTCGACGCCATAGTGGTTGTAGCTCGTGTTGCTGCACGAACCGGCGGTGTTGTTGGTGTTCTTGCGGTGATAGAGGCCGGTCTCGGCCAACTGGCGGCCGTCGGGGTTGGCCTGCGGCAGCACGTGAACTTCGAAGTAGTCGAGTAGCCAGGTGACGTCAGGGTCCACGCCGTAGCCGTTCACCAGGTATTCGGCGAAGCGCACCGCCAACTCGGCGGTGGCGTACTCGCGCGCGTGGATGGCGGCCATCAGGAAGAAGACCGGCTTGGGGCCAGGCCGCGCCTGGCTGGTGATGACCAATCCATGCAGGTCGTGGCCGGCCGAACCGCCGGAGGCGACTTTCTCCCAACTGTCCCCGATGTCGACCCAGGCGGCCAACCGCGGATGGCTGGCGGCCAGCGCCGCCAGGTCGGCGTAGGTTTCTTCGACCGTGCGATAGCACACGTAGCCGGGGATCCCCTCGGCCTGTTCGGGCAGGCCAGCCGCGGGGGAATTGACCAAAGCGGTGCGCGCCTCGTCGATCTCGACCCGATAGCCGGACCGGAGCAAGGCCGCATATTGCGCCGGGCTGATCAGGGCAGTGAGGTAGCCGGCGGTCGTCGCGGTCTCCACGGCGTCGAGCACGGCGGCCAGCCGATCGCGATCGGCCCGGTTCGCAAAGTAGACGCGGGCGACGAGCACGCGCGGCTCGCCTGGACCGGCCAGGGCGGGCGTTTGCAGCCCAACCGCGGACTCGGCGCCGGACCTGGCGGGCGAGGCCCGGCTGGAGCCCGTGGTCAGGATCAGCGCCATCGCCAACAGCAGCCAGCCGGCGGGCCAGCGCCGGCGTAAGCGCGCGGCCATCAAAATGAAGATAGCCATCGAATGACGAAACCCGACCTACTGAACGGACCGGCAATCGGTCGTTCTCTAGCCAAGGCCCAGCGCCTGCTTAAGCCGCTGTCTGATCGCTGGCTCAGGATAGGCCCCCGCCCAGCAATCGACCTGCTGACCGTTGTTCAATGGCCAAACATGGCGCGGAGTGGGAACTGGCCTTCGCCTTCGGGGTGGAGCTCCAAGCGGGCGCGATCACAGGCTCCGAGGTCCTGTTTCGGCCGGCGTTGTCCGCCGCTGGATTGCGGGTAGCGGCCGCAGCCAGTGCCGCCGGGTAGCGGCCGGTCGAAGTGACCGCAAGGCAGCATTAGGCCGCTTCCGGCTGATCGTGTTGGCGGGCCCAAGCGGGCGTGCCGCCGTGGTACAACACATCTGGGTCAATGTCGGCCCCATTCGGCCAGGTCAGGGCCCCATACTCTACGCGCACAGCACGAAACAGATCAGCCTGCTTGCGCAGCGGTTCGAAAACTGGGCCTTGAAGGTACGGCCCCAAGTCCACGTCGCGGGTCGTCCCATCCGTGAACGTGACATGGACGACAAGGCCTGTCAAAGGTTGCACACTTTGCGCGCGAACTAACATTGGGCCTCCTATTCGAGGGGTGGGATTTGCGCTAACGGCTGGCCGCGTCGCGCCTGGTTCCAATTGGCCATAAGCTCTGCCCGGCGCTCGCTTACCCATTCTAGGATCAGATTATGTGCCCGTCGAGGCAGGCCACCTTCAAGGACTTCAAGGGTCTGAATGGCATAAATCGCTTCGGCCTCGCCATAATATGCGTGGAAGTGAGGCGGCGAATGGTCGTTGAAGTACATCCTGATGACGATTCCGAAGAACTCACTGACGGTGGGCATGACTGGCTCAGTATACCAACGATTGACGGAAGACAACCATCGAATGACGAAACCCGACCTACTGAACGGACCGGCAATCGGTCGTTCTCTAGCCAATGCCCAGCGCCTGCTTAAGCCGCTGGCGGATGGTCCCCTCGGGCAGGGCACCAGCCCAGCGCGTCACAAGTTGCCCTTCATTAAAGATCATCATGGTGGGGATGCTCTGGACGCCAAAGCGCCCGCTG
>JADLEU010000279.1 GCA_020845955.1 Anaerolineales bacterium | reverse complement strand
CTGCGCCGGGGTCAGGTGTCCAGGACGACGACCATGTTGCGCAGCGCGCCCCACGATTCCAGAAAGCGCTCCAGCGGGCGCTCGTAGCGCCGGGCGCCGTCGACCACGGTGACGGTGCCGGACGAATAGCCCACGACGATGACGGTGTGCTCAAAGCGGGCCACGATGGTCTCGCGGCCATCGCCGGCGGTATAGATCTCGGATGTGCCAGGCTCGACGTGGCCGACGACCCAGGCGATCACCGGGCGGCCCGCCGCCAACTCTGCCTGCACGGTTTCCCACTTGGTGTAGCGGCGGGCATCGGCGTTCAGCCCGTAGGCCTGGAGCAGGCGCGCCACCGGCCCAGCATGGACGCCATAGGCGGCCGGCGGCACTTGGCCCCAGGCGCCGTGTACGTCGCCGACGAACCCGCGGTCAGGGTCGTCGGAAGACGGCAGTTGGCTCAGGAACTCGAGCTCGCCAATGGCCACGCCAAAGAAGGCGGCCCAATCGGCGGCCGAGCGCGCCTCGCAGCTCAGCGGCAGGCTTTGGCCGTGCCCGGCGATGCCGCCGACCTGGGCGGTGGCGGGCAGCTCGGCGGCCGGCGGGAGGAACAGCTCGGGCGCCAGCGTGGGCAGGGTCGTGGCCGTGGCCCACGCCGAGGCGCTCGGGCTGGGCAGCGGCGGCGGCTGGGTCAAAAGGCGTTCTGCTGGGGTAGGGGTGACAGCTGGCGGCTCGGCCAGCGCGGCGCGGGTCACGCTCACGCCGTTAGGGCCGGGCGGCAATAGAGCACTGGCGATGGGCGGCATGGGCAGGGAGCGGTCGATGAAGGCCAGCGCGGCAAAGGACACGGCCGCGGCTAGACCACCGGTAAACAACACGGCGAGCCAGCTCAGGTGACGGGGTAGCATGGGCGGGCTGCCTCAATGGTAACGCTGTGCGGGCGAGGAGGGCGAGCCGGGCACAGCGCCAGGCGCAAACCCGCAGGGCCCCCGCTCGCGGCCCACGCCTGGGCTCGCCACGGACGCTCCACGCGCGCCTTCGGGCCCCACACCCGAGCGCTCTGGGATTACGCCGATCGCAACCGCGCTGCTAGCCGAGTGCTGCCAGCAGCGCCGGCAGCACCGCGCTCGGCTCGGCGACGACGCACACGTCGGCCGCCTGGAAGATGGGTGCGGCCGGGTTAGCGTGGACGGCGATGACGCGCCGGGCCCCGGTGATGGCGGCGTTGTGAATCGTGTCGCCCAGGATGCCAAGCGCCAGGTAAAGATCGGGCGCCACCTCCTGGCCGGTGACGCCGACCTCGTGCGCCTCGTCGATCCAGCCAGAGTCGCGCGCTGACCGGTCGCCCGCCAGCTCGCCGCCCAGCCTGCTGGCCAGGGCCTGGGCCTGGGCCACGCCGGCCGCCTCGCCCAAACCGCGCCCGATCGACACGATGACGCGCCCCTTGGACAGTGGGCGCCAGGCCGGCGGATGGTAATCCACGCGGCCCAGGTCACGCGCGTGCGGCTCGGGCGCGGGTAGGTCGCTGATCAGCGTCTCGCCCGTCCGGCCGGGATCAGCATAGGCCGCGGGCAGGGTGGCCGTGTCCAGGGTCGCGATCTTAACCGGCGAGGTCACCGCCAGGTCAAGCAAGTAGTCGCCGCCATACACCGGGCGGCTGCCGCGCAGGGCGCGCGTGTCGGGATCCACGTCGAGGCCGGCCGTCACGGCGGTAATCAGGCCGGAGTCGAGGCGCTGCGCCAGGCGCGCGGCCAGGGCGTTAAGGCCGGCCGGCAGCAAGACGAACTCGGGGTTCTGGCCGGAGACGTACTCGACAGCGTCGGCCGTGATGTGCGCTCGGTCGGCCCCAAAGGCGACGGCCGCCGGCGCGGCCGCGTCATCCGAGAGGACTGCGTGGACGTAGCAGCCTAGCGCATCGGCCAGGCGCCGCGCCTCGGCCAGCACGGCCGCGCCGGCCGGCGTGGCTGCCTCGTGACCAGGCAGCACGACCCAGATGTCACTGAAGGTCTCGGCGGCCAGGTCTTCACCCAACAACGCGGAAAGATCAGCCAAATCCATGCTTCACCTGCTTCCTAACGCTGGAGCCTAGCCGCCAACTGCGCGACGACGTCGCCAAGCGTGCCCTCCAGGCGTTCGCCAAAGGTGCGCTCGGGCGGGAACGACTCGCCCAGCCGGTCGACCCGCGCTGCCAGGGCCGCCTGATCGAGGCCCAGTTCGGCCGGGCTGACGACGTCTAGCGCCTGGAGGTCGGCGTAGGCGCGCATAATGCTAGGCGCCGACGGGTAACGCGGCTTGTTGCTGTCGACGGCGATGGAGACGACGGCCGGCAGCCCGATCTCCACCGCCTGATAGCCGCCCGGCTTCGCCAGCACGACCTGCAGGCGGCCTTGGCTGGCTGGCGCCGCCCTGACTCGATAACCGGCTTCGACGAACGGCCAGCCCTGTGCCGCCGCCAGGCGCGGTCCCACCTGGGCCAGATCGGCGTCCAGAACGTCGGCGCCCAGCAGCACCAGGTCGGCGCCGCCCAGGCGGGCCAGCGCCTGCTGGACCACGCGAGTCACCACGGCCCCGTCGGCCGGCTGAAGCGCCTCGTCCTTAACCCACAGCGCTCGGCCGGCGCCCATGGCTCGGGCCTGGTAGAGCGCTTCGCCGGCCGGTTCGCCGCCGCAGGCGAGCGCGGCGACCGAGCCGCCTGCGCTTGCGCCGGCCAGGGCCAGGGCCGCCTCCAAGGCGTTGTGGTCGGCCGGGTTGAGCCGGTGGAGATCGCGGTGAACGAAGATCTTCTGAGCCCGGCGATTGACGCTGAAGCTGGCGGGGTCGCGCAGGGCGCGCAGCAGGACGACGATGTTCATGGCCGGATCCGCACTCCTATTTCCTGGAGCAGCTCGCTGGCGATGACGATGCGCTGGATCTCGTTGGTGCCTTCGAAGATCTCCCCAATGCGCGCGTCGCGCCAGCCGCGCTCGATGTGAAACTCGCGCGAGACGCCCAGTGCGCCGTGGATCTGCAGGGCCCGGTCGATGCAGCGGCTGGCGGTTTCAGACCCGAGCAGCTTGCACATGCCGGCTTCCTTGACGAAGGGCCGGTCGGTGTCGACCAGCCAGGCCGTGCGGTACACCAGCGAGCGCAGCGCCTCTATCTCGGTGGCCATGTCTGCCAGCATGAACTGGATCGACTGCATGTTAGCGATCGGGCGGCCGAACTGGCTGCGCGCCTTGACCCAGCGCAGCGAGGCCTGCAGGGCCGCCTCGGCGCCGCCGAGCGTGGCGGCGCCCAGCGACACCCGTCCGATGTCGAGCGTCTTCATGAAGGTCACAAAGCCCAGGCCGACCTGGCCCAGGACGTTCTCCTTGGGGACGCGCACATCGTCGAAGTTGAGAACTGAAGTGGGCGAGCCGTGCAGCCCCATCTTTTTCTCGGGCTTGCCGGCCGAAAAGCCGGCCGTGTTGGTTTCGACCACAAAGACCGTGGCGCCGCCGTGCGCTCCCAGGGCCGGGTCGGTCACGGCTAGCACCATCACCAGGTCGGCAATTGGGCCGTTGGTGATCCACATCTTCTGGCCGTCGAGGAAGTACGCGTCGCCTTCCAAGGTGGCGCGGAGCTGAATGGCAGCCGCGTCGGAGCCGGCGTTGGGCTCGGTCAGCCCGAATGCGCCAATGGCGCGCCCGGCACATAGGTCGGGCAGATACTTGCGTTTGAGCGCCGGCGAGCCGTCCAGGTACAGGCTCATGGCGGCGATGCCGATGTGCGCGCCGATGATAGCAGCCGTGGACGGGCAGACGCGGTTGAGCTCTTCCATCAAGATGCAGTAGCCGATCTCGCCGGCGCCGGCGCCGCCATACTCCTGCGAAAAGGGGACGCCGAATAAGCCTAGCTCGCCCATCCAGCGCAGGATCTCGCGATCTGGCTGGCCGGTGTGATCGACCTGTGCCGCGCGCGGGCGCAGCTCCTGCTGGCAGAAGTCGCGCAGCATGCGTCGCAGCGCCGCGTGTTGGGGTGAGAAGGTGAAATCCATCGTGAGCCTCGCTAACTGGGGCGGGCGCTAGGGCTGGATCTGCAGGCCGTGGGCGTCGAAGAGGCCGCGGGCCACCGCGTAGCGCTGGATCTCGTCGCTGCCGCCGAGCAGGCGCAGGGCGCGCACATCCCGGTGGAAGCGCGAGATGGCGTACTCGTCGCTGAAGCCGTAGCCGCCGTGCACCTGGAGCATCTTGTTGGCGGCGTCGCGCGCCACGCGCCCAGCCAGGTACTTGGCCATGCTGCTGCTGGCGCCGTAGTCCTGCCCGGTGTCGGCCAGCCAGGCGGTGTACTGCACCAGGCGGCGCAGGGCCTCTATGTCGACGGCGCAGTCAGCCACGTAGTTCTGGATAGCCTGTTTTTGCCCGATGGGCACGCCAAACTGGCGGCGCTCGACGGCGAACTTGATTCCCAGGTCGAGCGCGCCTTCGGCCGCGCCCAGCCCGGCCGCGGCTAGGCTCAGGCGCACGCGCCCAAAGGCGCGCAGCACCAGCGACCAGCCGCCGTTGAGCTGGCCGAGCAGGTTCTCGGCCGGCACGCGGCAGTTCTCAAAGTAGATCGGCCGGATGTCCATGCCGCGCAAGCCCAGGGTGGGCTCGCGCTGGCCCAGGGTGAGCCCGGGCGTGCCGGCGTCCACGATAAAGGCGCTGAGCCCCTTGTGCCGCGCGCCCGGCTCGGTCAGCGCGACGACCACGTGCACCCCGGCCAGGCCGGCGTTGGTCACCCAGGTCTTGACGCCGTCGAGCCGGTAGTGGCCGTTCTCACGCACGGCCGTGGTCTGAATCGAGCCAGGGTCCGAGCCGGCCTCCGGCTCGGTGAGAGCAAAGGTGCCCAGCTCGCCGCCGGCCATCCGGGGCAGGCAGGCCTGCTTCTGCGCGCTGGTGCCGCCGTCCAGGATAGTCATGGCCGACAGCATGGTATGGATGCCGAGCATGACGGCGGTCGACAGGCAGTGGCGCGCCAGGTTCTCGGCCAAGAGCGTGTAGGTCAGCATGTCCATGCCGGCCCCGCCATATTCCTCGGGCAGGGTGGCGCCCAGGAAGCCCTCGGCCGCGGCCTTGCGCAGCAGCCCCATTGGCGGCTCTTCCGCCCGGTCGGTGTGCTCCGCCAGCGGCGCGACCTCTTTCTCGGCGAACGCGCGAAACAGGTCCTGCGCCATTCTCTGTTCTTCGGTCAGTGCAAAGTCCATTATCTCACTCCGGCGCCTGCGCTCGGCGCTGAGGCTGGCCCCCGTAGCCTGGCCTCTTGTGGGCCGGCTTCCCGCGGCGCGCCCTGCGGAATGCAGCGGATGGGGTTATGGGCCGGCGCTCTCAGGACATCCAGCCAGCATCTCAGGCGGTCGGCGGGCTGCCGCCATTGGAAGGGGGCTGGCCCTGGAGGCGGCGCAACTCAGCCTCGAGCTTTTCCTTGTCCTGTTTCAGCCGTAGCAGTTCGGCGCGCATGGCGGCTGTCTCCTGCGGGGTGGCCTTGGGCAGCTTCTCTTGACCCCAGACCCGGATGGTCTCGCTACTGGGCCGCGACAGACGCCGCCCGACCGCCAGCCACCAGCCGCCTACAATGGCGGCCGCCAGCCCCAGGCCAGCGATCGTCTCGGGCCAGTGGCCGAACAAGACCGCCCACCCGCCGATGAGCGCCGCGCCGGGCAGCACGAGGACAGCCAGCACCAACCAGACGGCGCGACGCTCGACCCGCAGCAGGGCGAACAGCACGACCAGCCCGGCTAGCGTCAGCCCCAAGACGTTAAGCCAGTTCATACTGCGCGGCTCAGTTGTCCTTGAACACGGGCTGGCGCTTCTGCAGGAAGGCCGCGGCGCCCTCGCGGGCGTCGTTCGACACGACGACCTCGCCGAACTTCTGGGCCTCGAGCGCCAGGCCGCCGTCCAGCGGCTGGTCGAGGCCAAGCGTGATGGCTTCCAGCGCCGCCCGTGTGGCCAGCGCGCCCTTGCCCGCGATCTTGCGCGCCAGGTCGCGGGCGGTCTTTAGCACTTCACCGCCCGGCACCACTTTGTTGACCAGGTTGAGGCGGTAAGCCTCCTGCGCTGTGACCGAATCGCCGGTCAGGATCAGCTCCACGGCCTTGGCCTTGCCCACCAGGCGGGCCAGGCGCTGCGTGCCCCCCCAGCCCGGGATGATGCCCAGGTTGATCTCGGGCTGGCCGACTTTGGCACGGTCGCCGATGATGCGCATGTGGCAGGCCATGGCCAGCTCGAGACCGCCGCCCAGGGCCACGCCGTTGATGGCGGCGATGAAGGGCTTGGGCGCGCACTCGATCTTGGCGAAGACCGACTGCACCTGCCGGCTGACAGCCTGGGCCTCGGCCAGCGTGCTCAGCTTGGAGAACTCATGGATGTCGGCCCCGGCCACAAAGGCCATTTGGCCGCCGCCGGTAAGCACCACCGCCTTGACGGCGGGGCTGGCCAGTGCCTCGTCGAGCGCCGCGTTGAGCTCCGAAATAGTGGCCTCATTCAGGGCGTTGACCGGCGGATGGTCGATGGTGATGACGGCCACCCGGTCTTCGAGGCTGGTCTTGACGAATTGTCGCTCGGTCATCGATCGCTCCAATCACTCAGTTGCTATACTCGTGGAAGCCGCGGCCGGTTTGCTTGCCAATATGCCCGGCACGGACCTTGGTGCGCAGCAGGCGCGCCGGGCGAAAGCGCTCGCCGTAGGCCTGCTGCAGGGCCGCCAGCCTGGCCGCGACCGTGTCGAGGCCCAGCAGGTCGGCGACGGCCAGCGGCCCCAGGCGCTCGCCGCCGTAAGTCATGCCAATGCCGGCCACCATGGCCAGATCGATGTCGGCCGGGCTGGCGATGTGCTCCTGCAGGCAAAGGGCGGCTTCGTTGATGAGCGGCATAATCAGCCGGTCGGGGTCAAAGGGCCTCTCGCTGCGCCTCACCGCGCCGGTCGACTGCAGCTCGGCGATCATCTCCTTGACCGGCTCGTCGGTCTCATTGCCGTAGCCGTAGAAGCCCGCGCCGCTCTTCTCGCCCAGGCGGCCCGCGGCGACGAGCATGGGGAAGAGGGCCGCGCCGCGCATGCGTTCGCCGTATTCAGCCTGCAGGTGCTGGCCCACGTCGGCGCACACGTCCAGCCCAAGCATGTCCATCAGGAAGAAGGGGCCCATGGGCATGCCCCAGGCCTGCAGCTGCTGGTCGATGTCGTTGGCGCTGGCTTCGCCCTCTTCCAGGGCCAGCACGGCTTCGTTCAGATAGGGCATCAGCAGCCGGTTGACCAGGAAGCCGGGGCACTCCTGCACCACGATGGGCAGCTTGCGCAGCGACTCGGTGAAGGTGACGACGTCGTCTACAGTCTCCTGCGTCGTGTCGAGGCCGGGGATGACCTCGACCAGCTTCATGACGTGGGCGGGGTTGAAGAAGTGCATGCCGATCATCTTGCCCGGCCGGCCGGAGGCCACGCCCATTTCGGAGATCGACAGGGCCGAGGTGTTGGAAGCGATGATCGCCGGCTCGGGCAGCGCCTCGGCCAGTTGGCCCAGGACGGCCCGCTTGACTGCCATCTTCTCCGGCACGGCCTCGATGGCGATGTCCACGTCGCCGAACTCGTCGTAGCTCAGGGTAGGCGTGACCAGCGAGAGCTTGCCGTCCATGTCGCCGCTCGACATCTTACCCTTGTCGACGCGGCCCTGGTAGATCTTCCGGATGCGGGCCATGCCCTTGTCGAGCATGCCCTGGTCCACGTCCTTCAGCAGCACCGGCAGGCCCGAGTAGGAAATGACCTGCGCGATTTCGGCGCCCATGGCGCCCGCGCCGATAACGGCCGCTTTGAAGATGTACATCTAGTCCTCCGACTTGAAGTCTTGCCAGAACGTGAACAGGTCGCCGATGCTCTCACGGCGGTAGTTGCGCCGGATGGCTTCGCCAAACAGCGGCGCCACCGACAGGACGCGCAGCTTGTCCACCCGACTGGCGCCCGCGATTGGCACGGTGTCGGTCGTCAGGATTTCTTGCACCTGGGGCAGCGCGCTCAGCCGCCGGAGCGCGTCGCCAGCAAAGACCCCGTGGGTGCACACGACCCACACGTGCTCGATGTGGTGCTGCGCCAGCAGCCTGACCACCTCGACGGCGCTGGCGCCGGAGGCGATCTCGTCGTCGTAGAGGATCGCGCGCTGCCGCCCGGCCACGTCGCCGATCAGGCCCGAGACGCGCACTTCGCGATCCGAGATCCGCGTCTTGTTCCCGACCGCCAGCGGCAGGCCCAGCCGCTGCGCGAAACGTGAGGCGGTGTGCACGCGCCCCGCGTCGGGCGACACCACCACGGCCTGGGCCAGGTCCTGGCGCTGAAAGTAGGCCTCGAACGCCGGCCGGGCGGTCAGCGGGTCGGTGGGCAGGTCGAAGAAGCCGTGGACCTGCGGCGAGTGCAGGCTCATGGTCATCACGTGCGTGGCGCCGGCGGTCTCGATCAGGCGGGCCACCAGCCGTCCGGCAATGCTGATGCGCGGAGCATCTTTCTTGTCGGAGCGCGCATACGCGAAGTAGGGGATCACCGCATGCACTTCGCGCGCGGCGGCCGTGCGAGCCGCATCGAGCATCATCAGTAGCTCCATCACGTGTTCGTTGACCGGCGGGCTGAGGCTTTGGACGATTAAGACCGTGCGGGCGCGCACGCTGGCCCCCAACTGCACGAACAGGCTGTCGTTGCTGTAGTGGCCGGCGCGCGCCGGGCTGCAGGGCACCCCCAGGTAGGCGGCGACCGCCTTGGCGAAGGCCGGGTTGGAGCTGCCTGAGAACAAGCGGAAATCGTCGGGGTTGACAGGCTCGCCCGTGTCCATGACGGCTCCTACTTGCGCCCGTTGACGGCCTCCACGATCAGCGCGCTGCCCTGGCCCCCGGCCGCGCACAGCGTGGCCAGGCCGTAGCGCGCCGGGGTCTTGCCCTCGGCGTTGCGGCGCTTCATTTCGTGCAGCAGCGTGACGACGATGCGGCAGCCCGACGAACCCACCGGATGTCCGAGCGCAATCGCGCCGCCGTTGACGTTGACGCGCTTGAAATCCCAGCCCTGGTCGGCCAGCGCCTGGCCCACCGCCAGCACCTGGGCAGCGAAGGCCTCGTTGATCTCCACCAGGTCCATGTCGGCCAGCCTGAGGCCGGCCTTCTTGAGCGCCTTGGGCACGGCGTGGGCCGGGGCAATCCCCATGCGCTGCGGCTCCACCCCCGCGTAGGCGTAGCTGACGATGCGAGCCAGCGGCTGGTAGCCCAGCGCCTGCGCCTTCTCGGCCGTCATGATCAGCGCGGCGCTGGCGCCGTCGGAGATTCCGCAGGCGTTGGCGGGCGTGACGGTGCCACCCTCCTTGAAGATGGTCGGGTAGAGGGCGGCCTTCTGGACCGTCAGGCCGGCGTTGATGGTCTCGTCCTGAACGATCTTCTCGCGGGCCACCTCGCTGCCCGCCACTTTCTTGCTCACTTCCACCGGCACGATTTCGTCGACGAACTTCTCCATGCGCGAGGCCATGAAGGCCTTCTTGTGGCTCTGCACGGCATACTCGTCCTGCGCCTGGCGCGAGATGCCGAACTCTTCCGCCAGGTTCTCGGCCGTGCGGCCCATCAGTTGGCCGCAGATCGGGTCAGTCAGGCCCTCCCACAGTGCGTCGGTGAACTGGGCGTGGCGGATCTTCAGCCCCCAGCGCGCGCCCTTGACGATGTAGGGGATGTTGCTCATCGACTCGACGCCGCCCACCAGGTAGATCTCGCCGTCGCCGACTTGGATATTGCGGTAAGCCTGGACGATGGCGTCCATGCCCGAATCGCAGTTGCGGGCCACGGTGTAGGCTGGCACGTCCTTGGGAATGCCGGCCAGCAGCGCGGCCACGCGGGCGATGTTGGGCGCGTCCGAGGGTTGGGCAATGCAGCCGAAGATCACTTCGTCGATCGTGGCCGGGGCGATCTGAGTGCGGTCGAGAAGGCCGCGGATGACAGTGCGGGCCAGTTCCTTGGCGGCCACGTCGCGGAAGACCCCGCCGTGATTGCCGACCGGGGTCCGCACCGCATCAACAATGACAACTTCCTTCATGGTTACTCCCTTTGCTTCGCTTGGCCTGCCGCGCCCAGGCCGCCGGCTGGCTCAATCGCGGCGGGCGCGCAGGCCGCGCAGCATGGTGTCCAGAACGCCGGCATACAGCGTCTCAACTTCTTGTTCCACCAGCTCGCGGCGCAGCGGGTGGCTAGTGACCACCAGAGCGCCGTTGAGCGCCGCCCACAGCATGCCCGCCAGCTGCCGCGGGTCGCCGGGCGCCAACTTGCCCTCGCGGATGCCCTGCTGCGCCGCTTCCACCACCCAGCGCAGGCCGCGCAGGCTCCGCAGGAGGATCAACTCGTACAGCTCGGCGCTGACCGACTCTTGAAACTGGCCCCGGTCGAAGGCCATCATCAGCCGGAAGTAATCCGGTTCCTGGACGTAGTAGCCGTAATATGCGCGGGCCAGCCACCGCAGGCGCGCTTCGCCGTCGAGCTGCGCCGAGCTATAGAAGGCTGAGCTGAGATGGTCGTTGAGGGTGTCCAGGCCTTCCAGCAGCAGGTGGGCTAGGATGGTTTCTTTGGTGGGGAAGTAGAGGTAGACCGTGCCCTTGGCGATCTCCGCCCGGGCCGCGATCATGTCCACGGTCGCGCGCCGGATGCCGACGTCGAAGAATACGTCGCGGGCGGCCGCCAGAATCCGCTCTTTACGATCTTCTTTCTCTTTGAGCCGGCGGGAGGATGTGGCAGAACGAGCCATTGATGACTGATGGTCAGAAAATGACTAATAGTCATTATATTGGCCTTTTCGGCACTGGTCAAGGTCCACTTCGCTAGACTCTGGGTATAATCGCGCCATGCCCATTCGTGTGTTGGCAGAAGCGGTCGCGTCGCAAATCGCGGCTGGCGAGGTCGTTGAACGGCCGGCCTCGGTGGTCAAAGAGTTGGTCGAGAACGCCCTGGACGCGGGAGCGCGCAGCGTCACGATCACGGTAGAGGGCGGGGGGCGCGCGCTGGTGCGGGTGGCCGACGACGGCCAAGGCATTCCCGCCGCCGAGGTCGAGCTGGCCTTTGCCCGCCACGCCACCTCGAAGCTGACCTCGGCCGAGGATCTGACCCACGTGCAGACCCTGGGCTTCCGCGGCGAGGCGCTGGCCTCCATCGCCTCGGTGAGCCGGTTGGGGCTGCTCACGCGCGCGGCCCCGGAAGACCTGGGCACCCAACTCCGGCTGGAAGGCGGCAGCGTGGTCCAGCGCGGCCCTATCGGAGCGCCGCAGGGGACGGTGATTTCCGTCGAGAATTTGTTTTACAACGTGCCGGCCAGGCTCAAGTTCCTCAAATCGGAGACGGCCGAGCGCAGTTCCGTTGCCCAACTGGTGTCGCGTTACGCCATCGCGTACCCGGCCGTGCGCTTCCGGCTGGTGTTCGACAACCGCACCAACTTCCAGAGCAGCGGCAGCGGCGACGCGCGCGAGGCGCTTGCGGCGGCCTACGGCGCCGACATCGCACGGCAATTGCTGGAGCTGGGCAGCGTCTACGACGCGCCGCCGGCCTCGGCCGCGCCCCCCGACACGGACGACGACGGCCTGTTCCTGCACGAGCGGCGCGCGCGCGACGCGATCGGGGTGATGGGCTTCATCAGCCCGCCGGCCCTCAATCGGTCGAATCGCAAGGACATCACCCTGTTCGTCAACGGGCGCTGGGTGCACGACATCCGCCTGTCGACCGCGGTGCTGCAGGCGTATCACACCATGCTGATGGTCGGGCGCTACCCGATTGCGATAGTGATGCTGGCCGTGCCAGCCGAGGACGTGGACGTCAACGTGCACCCCACCAAGGCCGAGATCCGCTTTCGCTATCCCGACGCGGCGTTCACGGCCGTGGAGCGCGCGGTGCGCAAGACGCTGACCGCCCAGGCGCCGGTGCCGCATTTCGCGCCCCGCCAGTGGTCGTTGGGCGGGCTGGAGCGGGGTGGCGCGGGCTGGTCGCCGGAGTGGGGCCGCTTCGCCGGTGAGGCGTCGAGCGGGCCGGCCGAAGCCGGTTCCGGCGAGGGTCCCGCGGCGGGCGCCGCCGAGGCGTTCCCGGCCGGCCGACCCTTGCCGGCCGCCAGCGTGCCGGCGCAGGCGCCGCTGTCGGGCAGCGAGGTGCCGCTGCTGCGCGTGATTGGCCAGGTGGGCGCGGCCTACATCGTGGCCGAGGGGCCGGATGGGCTGTACCTGATCGACCAGCACGCGGCGCACGAGCGCGTGCTGTATGAGGCCTACCGGCTGCAGCGGGCCGCGGCCCAGGTGGTGTCGCAGGCGCTGCTCGAACCGGTGGCGGTTGACGTGCCGGCCGAGGCAGCCGCGCTGCTCGAGCGCCAGCTGGAAGCGCTGCAGCGCATTGGCTTTCGCCTGGAGCCGTTTGGGGGCAACACCTTCCTGGTGCGCTCGCTGCCGACGGTGCTGGGACGGGTGGACCCGGCGCGGGCGGTGCGGGTAGTGGTGGAAGACTTCGAAGAGGACGAGACGCTCCTGGCGGCGGAGGTAGAAGCGCGCCTGATCGCCCGCGTGTGCAAGCGGGCGGCGGTGAAAGCCGGGCAGGTGCTGTCGCCGGCCGAGCAGGCCGAGCTGGTGCGGCAGCTGGAGAAGTGCGTATCGCCGCGGACGTGCCCGCACGGCCGGCCGACCATGATCCACCTGAGCGTGGACGCCGTGGAGCGCCAATTTGGACGAAAAGGTTGACGCCTGGATCCAGGCTTCACCCCGCGGGGGCCGGGCGCGCTGCGCGGCTGTCGGCGAGGGGCCCAGACCGCCGGTTGAGCGCTCCGGCCCAGGCGACGACCGGCACGGTCACGAGCCGATCGACGTCTTTGGGCCAGGGGCCGGCGGGACGGGATGGCGCCCAGGACGGCGGCGCACCGGATGCCCGGCAGCGCGGCGGGGCCGCCAATCACGCCACGGGCGAAGCCCAGCATACCGGCGATGCGCCGGGCAGGGCCGCGATCGTCCGGGGATCCCAGCCGTCAGCGCCCAAGGATCAGGATCAGGAACGCCGCCAGCGCGTAGAACGCCGCCAGGCACAGACGCGAGAGCAGCACCTCGAGCCGGGCGAAATCGGCGGGCAGCCGGCGAAGCGGCGCCTCGCTTTCGGTGCCGCGCAGGGGTACGCCGGACCCATCCCAGCTGGGGGGATGGAGCCAGCGCGCCAGGAGGTCCAGGCCCGGCTGCGCCGGCCGGTTCTGGCCGGCGGCGTGCCACAGGTGGACGAACAGGCCGGTGGCGGCCAGCAGCGTGACGAGCGCCGGCCATTCAGTGATCATCTTGGATGGTCCCCAGCCGGTGACGTTGGCAGTCTCACCTCCAGTATAGGACTATTCCGTCGAATCCGGCCCCCGCCCGCGGCCCTAATTTCACTACTTGAGTCCGGTTTCCCTGCCTGACCAACGGGTCTATAATCGTGGCCCTGGCGCGTTTCCGGCGGGCGTCTACGCGCCACAACAACTTGCAGGCTAAAGGAAGAGGACAGAGTTAAGTGCCGGCAACCCGTGTGCCGCTGCAGCTACTTCAGATTGAGGCGTCGCCAATCGACGCCCAGTTGGCGCGGGCCGCTTTGCGGCAGGCCGGCTATGATGTCGCCGCGCACCGGGTGGAGACGGCTGCCGAATTGGAGCAGGCGCTGCGCGGCGACCGCTGGGATGCGGTGCTGGCGGACTTCAGCTTGCCGGGCCTGGAGGCGCGGCTGGCGTTCGAGGTCTTGCGGCAGGCAGAGCCTGAACTGCCCGTCATCGTCGTGTCGGCTGGCCTGACCGAAGAACAGGCCGCGGCCGCCCTGCGCGCGGGCGTGCACGATGTCATCGCCAAGGACGCCCTGGACCAGTTGGCGGCGGCCATCGAGCGACTGCAGCGCGAGGCGGCGGCCCGGCGGCAGCGCCGGCAGGTGCAGTGGCTGCTGGGCGAGACCGAGGAGATCTTCCTGCAGGTGTGGGAAACCACCCCGGAGGCCATGGCGCTGACCGATGCCGAGGGCCTCGTGCTGGCCGCCAACCCGGCCTATCACCGGCTGTTCGGCTTCACGCCCGAGCAAACGATCGGGCAGAGCTTCACGCTGGGGCTGCCCGAGGCGCGGAGCGCGGCCACGCTCGAGCAGTACCGGCGCGTATTTTCCGGCGAAGAGCCGCTCGACGCGTTCGAGGCGCTGGTGCAGCGCGCCGACGGCGGCGAGCGCTGGGTCGAATCGCGCGCCACGTTCCTCACCCGCGCGGGGCAGCGCCTGGCCATGCTGTCGATCATCCGCGACGTTACCGAGCACAGGCAGGCCGAGGCGGCGCTGCGCGCTTCGGAAGAGCGCCTGCGCACGACCATGGACACCATGCTGGACGGCGCGCAGGTCATCGGCTTTGACTGGCGCTACCTGTACGTCAACGTGACCGCCGCCGCCCACGGACGCGTCCCGCGCGAGGCGCTGCTGGGCAAGACGATGATGGAAGCCTATCCCGGCATCGATCAGACCCTGATGTTCGCCACGCTGCGCGAGTGCATGCAGCAGCGCCTGGCGCGGCAGATGGAAAACGAGTTCACCTACCCCGACGGCAGCCGTGGCTGGTTCGAGCTCAGCATCCAGCCCGTGCCCGAGGGGTTGTTCGTCCTGTCGCGGGACATCAGCGAACGCAAGCGCGCCGACGCCCAGATCCAGCGCCAGCTCGAGCAGCTTCAGGCCCTGCGCATCATCGACCAGGCCATCGCCAGCAGCCTGGACCTGCGCGTGACGCTGGACATCTTCCTCGAGCAGGTCACTAGCCAGCTCGCCGTCGATGCGGCCGGCGTCATGCTGCTCGAATCACCCGGCCAGGTGCTGGTCTACGCCGCCGGGCGCGGCTTCCGCTCGACCAGCCTTGAGCACGCCCGTGTGCGGCTGGGCGAGGGGCGGGCCGGCCGCGCGGCGCTCCAGCGCCGCGCGGTGATCGAGACCGGCCCGGCGCCGCGCACCGGGCCGCTGGGCGAGGACCGTTTTGCCTTCTACTACGGCGTGCCCCTCGTCGCCAAGGGCCAGGTGCTGGGCGTGCTAGAGATTCATAACCGCACGCCCCTGCAGCCCGATCGGGACTGGCTGAACTTCCTGGAGGCTCTCACTGGGCAGGTCGCCATCGCCATCGAGAACGCCACGCTGTTCGCGGGCCTGCAGCGCACCCACCAGGACCTGGTGCGGGCCTACGATGCCACTATCGAAGGCTGGTCGCGGGCGCTCGACCTGCGCGACCGCGAAACCGAAGGCCACAGCCGCCGCGTGACCGAGCTGACGCTGCTGCTGGGGCGGGCGACCGGCATGCGCAGCGAGGAATTGGTGCATGTGCGGCGCGGCGCTCTGCTGCACGACATCGGCAAGCTGGGCGTGCCCGATGCCATCCTGCGCAAGCCCGGCCCGCTGACGGCTGAGGAATGGAGCGTGATGTACCAGCACCCGGTGCTGGCCTTCGAGTTGCTCGCGCCCATCGCCTACCTGGGGCCGGCGCTCGATATCCCCTACAGCCACCACGAGAAGTGGGACGGCAGCGGGTATCCGCGCGGGCTGGCCGGCGAGCAGATCCCGCTGGCGGCGCGCCTCTTCGCCGTGGCCGATGTGTGGGACGCGCTGCGCTCCGAGCGCCCCTACCGCCCCGCCTGGCCCGAGGTCCAGGTGCGCCAGCACATCCGCACGCTGGCCGGCAGGCACTTCGACCCGCGCGTGGTCGAGATCTTCTTGAAACTCGACCTGTCGGAGATTTATCCACCCCGGCCGGAGTGACACCTGCAGGCGCCGCTTGCGCTCCCGGCCGCCGGGCCTATAATGCCGCCCTCTCCAGCACGCGATCGAAAGGGCAGAGCATGCGCCCGCACTCAATGTTTCCAAAGGTCAGCCCGGAGCAGTTTCGCTTCTGGGCCACCGTGAACTGCCTGTGGGCCATCGGCACCGGGCTGCTGACGCCCTATTGGTGGCTGGCCGCCCTGGGCGTCGTCGGTCTGCTGGCCGTCTGGCGGCGGCGGTAGGGGAGGGGCGCAAGTGCGCACCCGTGTAGGTGCGTATGTGCGCAGGCGAGTAGGGGCAGCCGGCGCGGTTCTCGGCGTTCCAAGCCAATTTGAGGGCGAGGGCATGCTGATGCGAGCTACGCTCGCGCGCTGGGGCGCGCTGAGCCTGCCGGCGGTGCTGGGCCTGCTGCCGCTGCTGCTGGCCGGCGTGGCGGCCGGGCGGCCCGAGGCCGTAATGCTCGACGGGCTGCGCGACGCGGATTACACGCTGCTAGCCGTGGACGCGCCCGACGACCTGGCCTCCGCGCTGGCGGCCGAGCCGGAGTGGGCCTGGGCCGAGCTCTCAGCCCTGTACGTCGCCAGCGACACCACCCACCTGTACGTCTACGCCGCGCTGCCCGGCTACGGCCAAAGCGTCTCCACCGGCGAAATCGGGCTGGCGATCGACACGACCGGCGACGTGCCGAACTCCGGCGGCGGCGGCGACCCCTGGCTGAACGCCATCACCTTCAGCTACACCAGCACCCACAACATCACCGGCAGCCTGCCGGTCACCACGGTCAACGCCATCCTGCCCGACGTGGTCATCCGCGGCAACATCCCCGGGTATCTATCGGGAGACAACGGTTGGACCGAATGGCGGGCGTGGAACGGCAGCGGCTGGGACGGCCTTGGCGCCAATTGGGGCGGGCTGGGCAGCGGCGACCAGGCTGGCGATCACATCGCCTACGCCGACGGGCAAGGGGTGGAACTGGCGATCCCCTTTGCCAGCCTGGGCGTGGCGCCGACGGCGACGCTGCACCTGCAGTTCTTCGCCACCCGCGGTGGGCTGGCGCACGGCGCCTACGACACGGCGCCGGCCGACGCGCAGGCCGGCGGGCCGGGCATGGCCACCACTCAGCGCCGGCTGGCGACGGTGGCGGGGACGGGCGGCAGCACGCCGCCCACGGCGGTGCCCGCGCCGTGCGCCACGGCCGCCGCCGGAGATGGCGCCATCGTGGCCGCCGGGCTCTACCACGACGACGCCGACCGGCAGTATCGCGATCCGTTGGGCGCCATCGCCGTCGGCGCGGCCGCCGAGCTCCGGCTGCGCACTTGCGCGGATGACGTGCAGCAAGCGGCGGTGCTGGTGTGGGCCACCGGCGATCCAGAGCCCGGCGCCGAGGCCGTCTATGGGTTAGCGCCGGCGGTCAGCAGCGGCGGCTATGTGACCTGGACGACCAGCGTGCCGGCGCCGGCGCAGGTGGCGGACCAGTGGTATCTGTTCCGGCTGATCGATGGCGCGGCGACCAGCTACTATCACCCGACCCTGGGCAACCACGGGCCCGGCGCGTGGAGCGCGGCGCTGCAAGGGCCCCTGTGGGAGCTGGCGACCCTGCCGCCGCCGCCCGCTGGGTATGAAGTGCCGGCGTGGCTGCCTGACGCGATTGTGTATCAGATCGCGCTCGACCGTTTTCGCAACGGCGACGTGGACAACGATCTGGCCTCCGGCCAGACCGTCTACGGGCCGCAGACGTGCGGCGGCGGGCCGTGCGCGACGACGGTGCACGCTGGCTGGAACGAGGCGCCCAGCGTGCCTGACTACGGCGTCGATTTTTACGGCGGCGACCTCCAGGGCGTGATCGAAAGGATCCAGGCGGGGTACTTCACGGACCTGGGTGTGGATGCTCTGCTGCTCAGTCCGCCATTCGCCACATCGTCCAGCCACGGCCACGACATCAACGACTACTACGCCATCGCCCCGCATCTGGGCACGAGCGCGACAGTGGCGGCCTTGGTCAACGCGGCCGATGCGGCTGGTCTGCGGCTGATCTTTGAGACCGAGCTTAACTATGCCGGCGCGGACGGCTACTTCCTAGATGGCTACGGCCGTTGGCCGACCGTGTTCGGGGCCTGCGAGACCGATCTGTCGCCGTACCGGGCGTGGTTCACACCCGGCAGCCTGGGGGGCTGCGCCAGCGGGTGGGGCTGGCAGGGCACTGCCACACTGGCCGAGCTGCAAGAGACCGATGCGGTGCGGGCCTTCTTCTACCGCGGCGGCAGCGCGCACAGCCCGGGCGGCGTGGCAGTGGCGGATTACTGGCTGGCGCAGGGCCTGGCGGGCCTGCGCTTCACCAGCGCCGGGGCGTTGTCGCACGGCTGGTTCCAAGACCTGCGTCCATACCTCAAAGCCTACGGCCCGGAGACCCTGGTGCTGGGCGACCTGGGCGCGGGGTGCGACGCCGATCTGTACGCGAGCTATCTCAATGCCGGCGAGCTGGACAGCGTGACCAGCGCCTGCTTCCGCGACCTGGCGCTGGAGGTGGCCCTGGGCGGGGCGCCAAGCACATTTGCGGCGGGTTGGAACGAACTGCAAGCCCAGTTGCCGCCGGAGGCCTTTGCCGGCCTGCTCAACCCGCTTAGCGGGCCGGCCTGGCAGCGCGCGCTGACGCTGTTGGGCGGCGACGCGGCGCGGCTGCGGCTGGCGGCGCTGTTGCAGCTGACGCTGCCGGGCGCGCCAACGATTTACTATGGCGACGAGGTCGGGTTGGCCGGCACGGCCTCCCCCGATGACCGCCGGACTTACCCGTGGGCCGACCTGGGCGGCACGCCCGACGCGGGCCTCCTGGCCTACTACCAGCACCTCACCGGCCTGCGGCGCGGCCACGCCGCGCTGCGCGGGCCGGGTGCGCACATGGTGCTCGCCGACGACGCCCAGGGCCTGCTGGGCTACGTGCGCACCGCGCCCGCCGAGACCGCGGTGGTCGTGCTCAACAACGGCGCCTCGGCGCGACAGGCCGTGGTGCCGGTCAGCGGCTACCTGGCCGACGGCGCCGCGCTGGCCGACGTCCTCAACGCCGGCGCGGTTTACACCGTCAGCGGCGGGACGCTCTCGCTGCCGCTGGCGGGCCGCGCGGGTGCGGTGCTGGTCGGCGCCTCCCCGGCGCCCTCGCCCGTGGTGGCCTTCGCGGGCGCCGCGCACACCGCCCTGGAGGCCGCCGGCCTCGGCAGCGTGGCGGTAGCCGTCAGCGGCGCCCACACGCGGACCATCTCCGTCACCTACAACACGCTGCCCGGCTCGGCCGGCCTGGCCGATTTTATCCCGGCCGCGGGGGAGTTAGTGTTTGCGCCCGGGCAGACCCAGCACACCATTACCGTCGGCCTGGTGGACGACGCGCTGGTCGAGGCGCCCGAGTCGCTCGCGCTGGCCCTCAGCGCCCCGGTCAATGCCGTGCTGGGCGCGCCCGCGCTGGCAGTGCTGACCATCCTCGACGACGACGCCGGCATGCCGGGGCGGGCGGCGCGGGTCTACGTGCCGCTCATCGTGCGCTAGGTCACGAATAGTACTGGGGTACCAATCCCAAGTTCCGGCTTCTGCGGAACTTCATGCCCTTAAAGAAGAAGGAGATCAATACTGAGTCACGAGTCTATATACGTATCTTCTTTAAGCCCCCCGCCCGGTGCGCTGCCGCCCCAAACAAAATCGTTGGCGCCAACAAATAACCGCGCCCGCCTGCTTCCAAATGGAACAATTCATCCCTACACTGAAGTCAACCGGCGCGGCCCGCCCGCGCTCCTTACCAACTGAATAGCCCTTACGGCCTCCGCGCTGCCGATGACGATCGTGACAATCCTACCCACCGTGGCCCCGAGATCGTCACTGGCGCCGATTTCCCCAAGACTGGCCGGAATCTCCGGAAAAAGCCGGCCTTCCCTGAAGCCGATGACGATCGTGACGCGCAATCCGGCTTGTTGCACGCCACTGCTTTCGTGGCGCTGCCAACCGCCAGCCCGTGACCAGGGTGACAGGGGTGACAACCCCCGCCTCGACGCCTGTCACACCAAGAGCCCTTGAAAACAAGGCGCTGTGACAATGGTGACAAGGGTGACGGTCCTTTTCGATGTTTTCGCGGCCCCCCGCGCCGGGGATAGGTTTCCGCGTTACCGCGGCCCCGCCTTGATGCGGTTTGCCGCCGGCGCGGCTCCCTGGGCGGCGGGCTTCCGGCCTGCATGACGATTGCCAAGGCAACCAGGAACAGTCGCGTGAACTTCCTGGTCTTCTAAGCTGCGTGAGTGTGTTCTTGCTGCCAATGCAGCCAGATTAGGAGAGCGGCGACTCTGCATCGTCGGCCTTGCGGCCGCCCGGCGCCTTGTGAGTGAAGATCGGGCCAAGGGACGAGCAGGCTGCGCCTGTGGGCGGACGCGGCGTCTCTGCCTTAAGCCGGAGAGGCGGGGGCCGGCCTGCCGTGCTCTTTGCAGCGCGGGCTGCCGTTGGGATCGTATTGGATCTCGGAGCGCGGGGCGTGGTGCGCGGGGGGACCGGCGCAGGCGTAGCGGGTGGCCGCACTCGATTGGGGCGCCGCAAACACCTCGGCCGAGAGACGGCTCTCTGCCAGAAAGCGGATGACCTGGCGCAGGCGCTCGACGCGGCTGGTCACCAGCGCCGCCTGCGCCACGCCCAGCACCGGCTCGCGTTCCGCATCGCCCACGACGAACAGGCGCAGGCCCGGCTCGGTCTGCGCCAGGCGCCACAGGTCCAGCAGGCTGTGCTCGGGCTGCACCCAGGCTGGCACGGCGAACGCCTCACGGAGGCCCCGCAGCGGCTGGTCGCCGGGGCGGCGTGCGGCCAGCTGGGTCAGCTCGCCCAGGCTGGCGGCGTAGTCGGGCAGCCGGCCGGGCACGGCTTGTATCAGAAGCACGGCCGCGGGCGGCAGCGCGGCGCGGGCCTCGGCCAGGCTGGCGTCCAGCGAGACCACCGCAAAGTCGGTCTGCATCAGCGTGCCGGCCAGCGGCAGCACATCGGCTGCCAGCACCTCAAAGCCCAGCCGCACGAGCTGGGCGCGCGCCTCCAGCTCGCTCAGCCCGCCGTGCTGGTGCGGCTGCGGCCGCCGGTCGTGCAGCAGCCCCAAGGCCAGGTTGAGCACGGCCTCCGGATCGAACAGCTCGGAGCCGTAGGCCAGGGCATAGCGCCGCGCCCGGTCGAAGTCGAACTCCCGCAGGATCGCTTCGCGGCCCGTGGCGCGGATCAGTTCCAGCGCCTGCCGCACAAGGTCGCGCAGCTTAGCGTCCGCGTCCATGCCCGGCCTGCCGCCTGTTGCTGGTCATAGGCGCCGGTTATACCTCGATTCGCGCTTGAGCGCAGGCGGTGGATTGAAGGATAGAGATCAATACACGACCCCGATCATCAGGTCGTTGACGTTCGTCCCGGTCGGGCCGGTGACCAGCAGAGCGTTGACGGCCCTCAGCAGCGGGTAAGTGTTGTTGTCGTCCAGGTGCCGTTGCGGGTCGAGGCCCAGCGAGCGGGCGCGGCGGATGGTGCTGCCCGTGATGATGGCGCCGGCCGCGTCGGTCGGCCCGTCAATGCCGTCGGTGGCGATCATGGCCGCGGCCACGTTGGGCAGCATGTACAGTGCCAGCGCGGCGGCCAGCGCCGCCTCCTGGTTGCGCCCGCCCAGGCCAGCGCCGCGCACCGCGACGGTGCTCTCGCCGCCGGCCACCCAGCAGCGCGGTGGCTGGCGCTCGTGGGCAAAGGGCCGTCCCACCAGCGCCAGCGGCGCCGGCCCGGGAGGGGCGATCAGCAAGCGCGCGAAGCGCGCGCCTACCGCGCGCGCCTCCCCCTGCCAGTCGTCGGCCACCCAGCGCGCGTCGAAGCCCATCTGGCGCGCGGCGCTGGCGGCCGCCTCGCCAGCCACGCGGTTGGAGCCGATGATCCGGTGCTCCACCGCGGGCTTGGCCTCGCCCAGCGGCCCGGTGCCGTGCGCCAGCCGCTGCCTCACCGCCGGCGGCAGTTGCGCGCGCAGGCTGTAGCGCTCCACAACGGCCAGCGCGCCGGCCGGGTCGGCGGCGTCGAGCACGGTCGGTCCCGAGGCGATGCTGGCCAACGAGTTGCCCACCACGTCTGACAGGATCAACGTGAGCACCCGCGCCGGGTACGCCAGCCGCGCCAACCCTCCGCCCTTCAGCCGCGAAAGCTGTGCGCGCACCAGGTTGATCTCGTGGATGGCGGCGCCCGAACGCAGCAACAGTTCGGTGGTCTGCCGAAGATCGTCCAGGCTCAGGCCGGGGTGCGGCAGCTCCAGCAGGGCCGATGCGCCGCCCGAGATCAGCGCCAGCACCAGGTCGCGCGGCCCAGTGCGGCTGAGCAGGGCTTCCATGGCCCGGCCGGCGGCCAGGCTGCCGGTGGTGGGGCGCGGGTGGCCGGCCTCGATGAAGCTCAGGCTGGCGGGGACCGCGCCGGCCGGGCCGGGCGCGGGCGCCTGGGGCACGGCCACCACCCCGGCCGTCAGCCGTCCGCCCAGCAGCTCGGCCGCGGCCAGCGCCATGGCCGTGCCCGCCTTGCCCGCCCCGACCACGTAGATACTCTCAGCCCCGGCCCAATCGGCGGGCGTCAGCCAGCGCCGCACCGCCGCCGCCGGGTCGACCGCGGCCAGCGCCGCCGCGCGCAGGGCGTGCAGATGCGCCCGGTGCTCGTCAAAGCGCAAGACTACATTGCTCATCGTCTGGCAAGCGCATCTGAGAGAGGCCAGCTTCCAGGGCGCACGAACGGGTGCAGCGGCAAGAACCAGGAGCGCGTTGCTAGTCTGGTTCAGCGATGCCTCGGAAGCGATTAGCCGCCCTAATCATGCCGCGATCGGGCCATTGTCTTCGAAGGGATGGCAAGTGGATTCTTGTTCCGAGGTAGCGCTTGAAATCGG
>JADLEU010000278.1 GCA_020845955.1 Anaerolineales bacterium | reverse complement strand
GGCGCCCGTCGGGGCGCCGTGGTGGGCGGCGCAGTGGCGACCCTCACGCGCGGCGCCGAGGCTACCGCCGAGGCCGCCCGCGCCAGCGACGCCGAGAGCGGCGCCCACATCGCCGCCATGACGGCCGTCCACTGCGCCTCGCCCGTGGCGATCTCGTCGAGTTGGTCTTCCATCCGCGCCGTAAACCCTACTTCAAATAGCGCCGGGAAGTGCCCCACCAGAAAATCGCACACCACCCGGCCCAACTCGGTTGAGCGCAATGCCCGGCCGTTCGGCACCTTGGCCACGTATTGGCGCTGGTAGAGCGTATCGACAATGCTGGCAAAGGTGCTGGGCCGGCCGATGCCCAGCCGCTCCAGCTCCTGGATCAGGGCCGCGTCGGTATACTCCGGCGGCGGGTTGGTGAAGTGCTGCTTGGGAAGCAGTTGCTGGCAGACCAGCCCATCGCCCTTGGCCAGCGGCGGAAGTTGCGCGTTCGAGGCGCTGTCCTCATCGGCCGGTTCCTCGTCGACGTCGTAGACGCGCAGGAAACCCGGGTCCAGAAGCTGGCGGCCGGTGGCGCGGAAGATGAACGGCAGCGGGCTGCCGCCGCGCGCGGTCAGCACCGTGACTGTCGTTACGTTGTAGACCGCCGGCTTCATCTGGCTGGCGATGAAGCGCCGCCAGATGAGGGTGTAGAGCTTGTCCTGATCAGGCGTCAGGGCCGCGCGGACGGCGGCCGGCAGGCGCCCTGGCTGCGTCGGGCGGATCGCTTCGTGGGCCTCCTGGGCGTTCTTGACTTTCTTCGCGTAGACGGGCGGTCGAGCGGGCCGCGCGTCAGCCCCATAGAGCCTGTCGATGACGCGCTGCGCCTCTTCCTGCGCCTGAGGCGACACCTGGGTGCTGTCGGTGCGCATGTAGGTGATCAACCCGGCCTGGCCTTCTCCCGGCAGCGTCACGCCCTCGTAGAGCTGCTGCGCGATTTCCATCACCTTCTTCGCCGGCCAGTGCAGCCGGGCCGACGCGTCGCGCTGCATTGTGGAGGTGATGTAGGGCGGATACGGGTTCCGCTGGCGCCGCGCCTGACTGACGTCGCCCACCCGCCACTCGGCCCCCGCCAGGTCGTCCACCACTGCCCTGGCCGCCGCCTCGGTCCTGAGGTCCGGCTTCTGCTTTCCAATGCGGTAGAGCCGCGCCCAGAAGTGCGCCTCGCCAGGGCGCGACAGTTCGGCTTCCAGGGTCCAGTACTCCTCCGGCACAAACGCTTCGATGGCGCGGTCGCGTTCCACCACCAGCCGCAGCGCCACGCTCTGCACCCGTCCGGCCGATAGACCGGCCGGCCCCGAGATGCCCTTCCACAACAGCGGTGAGACCTGGTAGCCTACCAGCCGGTCGAGCACGCGCCGGGCCTGCTGAGCGTCCACCAAGCGCATGTCGAGCGCCGACGGTCGGGCGATGGCCGCTTTGACGGCCTCCGGCGTAATCTCGTGAAAGCGGGCGCGCAGCACCCGTTTGCCGGTCAGATCCTGGCGGCAGGCCTGGGTCACGTGCCAGGCAATGGCTTCTCCCTCGCGATCGGGGTCAGTGGCCAGCAGCACGGCCTCGCACTCGGGCAGCGCCTTGCGCAGCTCGGCCAGCGTCTTGCGCGCTCGGGGCAGCAGATGATACGTCGGCCGGAAACCCGCGTCGACGGCCACCCCCAATTCTTTGGGCGGCAGATCGCGGACGTGGCCCATGCTGGCGCGCACCACGAACCCGGCGCCGAGATATTGGCGCAGCGCCTTCGCCTTGGTGGGGCTTTCGACAATCACCAGGGTCGTCATGCTGCCAGCTCGGTACGGCCGGGCGTGAGAGCTACGGCGCCGGCCGCCATTCCAGCCCGCCAGGCGTCGAGCCGAAGCCAGCAGCCCTGAGCAGCGCCTCGCCGTCGCTGCCGGCGACCGACTGTCCGTTCCAGTGCGTCACGGCCACCCGCCGCGTGCCGGACGGCCGCAGCACGTAAGCCTGCACGGCGCTCTGTATGGCCTCGGCCTCCACGCCGGGCCAGGTTGTGATGCGGTCACCGTTGTCCTCGAACACCACCACCGGCCGGCCGCGCACCAGCGCCACGTGGGTCGAGGGCACCCGGGCGAAACGCGGCGCGCCCTCGACGCCTAAGTCACCCCCGTACACATTGGCCGGATCGACCGCATTCAGCACCACGGCGCCCTGGTCGGGGGCAGACCGCAGAAGTTCGACAGCCGCCGGCAGCGCGAACTGAGCGCCCGCCAGCCCGGCGACGAAGTAGCCGCGCCGCACTTCGCCGCGCAGCTCGAAGCGCTGAAATACCGGATAGAGCTGCGCCCAATCCAGCAGGCCGGTCTCGCGCTCCAGGCTGTCGCGGCTGACGACCCCATAGCGGGCCAGCAGGGCTCGAGCCAGCCGCTCGGCCCGTTCCTCAGCCGAGAGCGGCGCGCCCAGCACGCCCGCGCGATTCACTAACGCCCAGCGTCCAGCCGGAACGGGGGGCGCGGATGGGCGAGAGGGGACGGCCAGCGCTTCGCCTCGCAGGCGCTGCGCCACGCGCTGCTTGGCCTGGCGATAGCGGTGCGCCGTCAGCGGGCGGGCCCGGTCGCCCAGGCGCGCGGCCAACTCCTCTTCCAGCGCGCTGCGCGACCGGGCCTCCGCGGCGCCGTCGTCCTCAGCCGCCTGCAGCGCCCGCAGCGCGTCGAACGAGTCGTGCGTCACCAGGCCGGCCGCTGCCAGTTCGGCCAGCGCGGCAGTCAGCGCCGCAGCCGTTAAGGCCAACCCGGCCTGCAGGTCGGCCGCAAACGAGGCGCCCTCCGCCCGCAAGAACTCGAGCACCCTCTGGGCGGGCGGGCTGACCTCCGCCTCGACCTCGTCCGGGTTATCGAAGAATAGGGCGCCCTCGCCGCGAAAGAAAAGCCGGATACGCCCGCGCCGCAGACGAGCGGCGATGGATTGATCTTCTCCTTCGCGCCGTCCAAGCGCGAAGTGTCCGCCGCCGCTCGGCGCGCCGGCCCACACCAGCTCTCCCCCCTGCCCCAGGGCCTCCAGCGCCGCCGGGTCGAACCGGTCCAGGCGCGCCGGCAGCACCTCCCGTTCCCAGACGCGCCAGGGCAGCGCCAATCCCCTAAGTTGTTCGAGCACCTGCCGCAGGGCTCCTGGCCCGGCCGGGCGCGCATCCGGCTGCACGTGCTGCCAGCGGGCCAGGAAGCTGGCGTACCCTTCCAGCGGCACCGGCTGAACTGCCTGGCGCAGCTGAGCCAGCGTCCGCCTGCGGATCTGGTCCAGGGTGTGGGCGTCGCACACCTCGTCAAGCTCTGGCCCGGTGAAACGCCCGGCCACCACCTCGCCCGCGGCGCCCAGCCGCGCCAGGGCGGCCTCGAGCCAATCAGGCTCAAACGGATAGCGCTGCAGGATGGCCTCGCGCGTGACGGGGCCGGCGTGGCGCAGATAGCGCCTCAACACCGCTTCAGCGGCCTCGGGAGTCTCGCCGGCCACTGCCGCGCCGTACTCCGCGGCCAGCCCCGCCGAGACCCAGCGCTGCTCGCCCTGGATCGTGACCGGCATCGCCCGGCCCTCATCCATGAGCATTTGCAGCCAGGCCTCGCCTCCGCCCGTCGTGCTCGCCGCCACTTCCGCCGTTGTCCGGTCGCCCAGCTCGCGCAGGTGGTAGGCCAGCTCTTCCAGCGTGCGCGCCTGATAGCCCGGCGCCTGGTGCTGCGCCCGCTGCACCACTTCGGCAATCGCCTCCGGCGACAGCAGGCTACTTAGGTCGGTGCCCGTCCCGGGGCCGGCCTCGGCGGCGGGTACCAGCCCGGCCAGCGTCCCCGACAGCGACAGCGCCTGCAGCTGCCGTTCGGCCTTGGGCGCGTCCCACTCGTACAGAAAGACGCCCGCGAAATTGAACAGCAGGTCGGCGGCAACGGGCGAAGGCGTGGCCGTTTCAATGCTCACGACCTGGACCTCGCCGCTCTGGATCCGGCCCAGCAGCTCTTCCAGGTGCGGCAGGTCGAACACATCCTGCAGGCAGTCGCGGTACGTCTCCACCAGGATGGGGAACTCGTCGAAGTGCCGGCTGCGCACCAGCGCTAACAAGTCCTTGGCGCGCAGCCGCTGAAGCCAGAAGGGCGTGCGCTGCCGGCCACGGGCGCGCGGCATCAACAGCGCCCGGCCCGCGTTCATCCGAAAGCGCGCACCAAACACGGCGGACTCGGGCAGTTCCCACAGCAGCCGCTCGCGAGCGGCCTCCGGCGTCAACTGCCTGATCACGTCGACTGAGACTTCGGGCTGGGCCTGCGCGAAGCGGAAGATCAATCCATCGTCGTTCGTCTGCGCTTCGGGCAGAACGCCGGTCTTCTCGCGGAAGGCGCTCAGCAGGGCCAGCCCCCAGGCGCCATTCACCCGGCCGCCGTAGGGCGAATGGATCACCAGATAGGGATCGCCCAAGGCGTTCTGAAAGCTCTCCGCCACGATCGTCGTGTCACTGGAGATCACGCCGGCCGCGTCAAGCTGGCGGCGGATGTGCTCGACGAGGTTGCGAGCCGAGTTTTCGTCCAGGGCATACTCACGCCGCAGCCAGGCTTCCACCTCGGGCGCCGGTTGGGCCGCAATCCGCTCCGCGGCCTCCCGGCGAAACCGGCCCAGCCGGGCGCCCAGCGCATACGGCCGGTAGGGATAGTCGCCATTCCAAAACGGCATGCGCGGCGTCGCCCCGGCCGCGCCGGCCACCAGCAGCCGGTCATTGTCGATGTCGATCACGCGCCAGACGTTGCTGCCCAGCAGGAACACGTCGCCGACGCGGGTCTCGAAAACGAACTCCTCGTCGAGCTCGCCGAGACGCGTCTTGCCATCTCCCAGGTAGACGGCATAGGCGCCGGTGCCAGGGATCGTGCCGGCGTTGCTGAGCGCCAGCAGGCGCGAGCCGGGCAGCGCCGTCAGCCGGTCGTGCACCCGGTCCCAGGCGATCTTGGGCCGGAGCGAAGCGGCCGCCCCGCGCACGCCCGACGGCAGGTCGAGGGCATAGGCGCCGGTCAGCATGTCGAGGACCGAGTCAAAAGCGCCGCGCGGCAGCGACTGGTAGGGATAGGCCTGGCGCACCAGCGCGTACAACTCACTAGCCTGCCAGTCTTCCATCGCCACCATGGCCACGACCTGCTGCGCCAGCACATCCAGCGGATTCTTTGGCGCATAGGTTGGCTCCACGTCGCCCTCCAGCATCCCGCGGGCGATGGCGGCCGCCTCCACCAGGTCCTCCCGGAAGGTCGGGTAGATGCGGCCCCGGCTGGTCTGACCCACCAGGTGTCCTGAGCGCCCCACCCGCTGCAGCCCCTGCGAGACGCTCTTCGGCGACTGCAGCTGCACGACGACCTCGACCGCGCCGATATCGATCCCCAGCTCCAGCGAGCTCGTGCCGACCAGCGCCGGCAGGCGGCCGGCCTTCAGGTCGTCCTCCAGCTTCAGCCGGGCTTCCTTCGATAGACTGCCGTGGTGCGCGCGGAACGGGCCTTCGGCCCCGATCGCGAACATGCCGCTGTCCCGTACGATGCCCCCTGGCGCCAGCGCCTCTCTGCTGCCCGGCGGCACCTCCTCGGATTGTTCCGCTTCCAATTGCGCGTTGAGGCGGTCGGCGGTGCGCTCGGCCAGGCGTCGGTTGTTGGCGAAGATCAGCGTCGTGTGGTGGCGGCGGATATCGTCCAGCACGCGCGGCACGACTGACGGCCAGATCGTGTCGCCCGGCAGGGCACGGAAGTCGTCGACCACCGTGACTACTTCCAGGTCCAGGGCTTTGCGGTAGTGGGCGTTGACGACGGTCACGGGCCGGGCCGGGCCGGGCGCCAGAGGCTCGGTCGAGGGCAGTTGCCCGCCCAAGAAGCGGGCCGCCTCGTCCAGGGGCCGGATCGTGGCCGACAGACCAATGCGCTGCACAGGCTTCTGAGCCAGGTGGGCCAAACGCTCCAGGCTGAGTGCCAGGTGCGCGCCGCGCTTGTTTCCGACAAGCGTATGGATCTCATCCACGATCACGCTGCGGATCGTTCGGAACATCGCCCGGGCGCGCGGGCTGGTCAGGATCAGATACAACGATTCGGGGGTGGTGATCAGGATGTGTGGCGGGCGCTTGACCATTTGCGCGCGGACGCTCTGGGGCGTGTCACCCGTGCGCACGGCCACGTGCAGCGGCGGCAGGGGCTGCCCCAGGCGCTCGGCCGCGGCCCGAATCCCGTCCAGCGGCGCCCGCAGGTTGCGCTCGATGTCGTTGTTCAGCGCTTTGAGCGGGGAGACATACAGCAGCCGGACCCCGGCTGCCTCAGCCAGCACCGCGCGCTGCAGTTCACGGCACAGCTCGTCAATGCCCCACAGAAAGGCCGCCAGCGTTTTGCCCGACCCGGTGGGCGCCAGGATCAGCGTGTGCCCGCCGCGCTGGATAGCCGGCCAGCCCTCGGCTTGCGGCGGCGTGGGCGCTCCAAACCGGTCGCGGAACCAGGCGCGCACGGCTGGCGAGAAGGCCTGCAGGGCGATCCTTGCTGCGTCGGACATGGCCTCATTTTCTCACAAGCCGAAGGCCGGCCTCAACCCCGGCTGGCCCGTGCGCCCATCGTGTCCTATAATCGCAGGGAATCACCTGACCTCACGAGGCGAACCGCAATGAGCGCGCAGTGGCAATCTCTGCTGGCCCAGCCCGGACCAATCTTGGCCGACGGCGCCATGGGCACCATGCTGTTTGAAGCGGGCTTGCAGTTCGGCGACCCGCCCGAAGTGTGGAACGTGGCGCATCCCGACCGGGTGCGCGCGGTCCAGCGCGCCTACCTCGACGCCGGGTCGCAGATCCTATTGACCAACACCTTTGGCGGCAACCGCTTTCGCCTGGGCATGCACAACCTCCAGGCGCGCGTGCCTGAGCTGAACCGCACGGCCGCGATCCTCACGCGGGCCGAAGTCGACGCCTCGGGCAAGAGCGCCGTCGCCGCCGGCGACATTGGGCCTAGCGGCGAGATCCTGGCGCCGCTCGGCACCCTGGAATACGCGCAGGCCGTAGACGGCTTTTCCGAACAGGCCGGGGCCTTGATCGCCGGGGGCGTGGATGTGATCTGGATCGAGACCATGTCGGCGCTCGAAGAGGCCCAGGCCGCCTTCGCGGGTGTCCGCCGCGTCGCGCCGGACATTCCCATCATCACCACGATGACGTTTGACACCCGGGGCCACACGATGATGGGCGTCTCGCCCGAGCAGGCCGTGACGGCGCTGCACAAGCTGGGCGCAACGGCCGTGGGCGGCAACTGCGGCAACGGCCCGGATGAATTGTTAGCGGTAATTCAGAAGATGCGCGCCGCCGCGCCGGAAGTGGTGCTGGTGGCAAAGAGCAACGCCGGCGTTCCGCGGCTCGTCCAGGGCAAGGCCGTCTACGGCGCCACGCCCGAATCGATGGCCGCCTGCGCGGCGGAAATGCGGGCCGCCGGCGCGCGCATCATCGGCGGGTGCTGCGGCAACACGCCGGCTCACCTCAGCGCGATGGCCGCGGCGCTGCGCGGCTAAGCTCCCCAGGATCTAGAGGCATGCGGTTTCTGCAGCGCTACCCCCACTGGCTGGAGCTGGCTTACGCCGCGGCGCACGCCTTGCTGCGCCCGTTTCGCCGCTGGCTCAGACCCGGCACGTGGGTCGAGCGCGCCTTTGTGCCCCTGGAGGCCATCAGCAAGGGCGCCGTGTTTGACTGCCGGATGTGCGGGCAGTGCGTGCTGCACAGCACCGGCATGACCTGCCCGATGACGTGCCCCAAGAACCTGCGCAACGGCCCGTGCGGCGGCGTGCGCCCCAACGGCCGCTGTGAGGTGCTGCCCGGCATGCGCTGCATCTGGGTCGAGGCCTGGGAGCGGTCAGAGCGCATGCCGCGCTACGGCGCCGAGATCCGCCGGGTGCTGCCCCCGCTCAACCGCCAGTTGCAGGACACCTCCGCCTGGATCAACGACTTCACGGGCGTGGCGCGAACGCCGCCGCCTGGCTGGGTCATCCCGCTCGAGCTTCATCTCCCGGAGGCCAAAGCCGTCAGTCGAAGAGCGGAATAGGCTGGCCCAGGCCGCGCGCCTGCGCCAGGGCGTAGACCCGCGCGGCCGTCGCCACATCCCACACCGACAGGCCGTGCGACTCGAACAAGGTGATCTCCGCGGGGGAGGCCCGGCCCGGCACCCGCCCACCGGCGATCTCGGCAAAGTCGTTCACGTCTTCCCAGCGCAGCACGCCGGCCGCCACCGCTTCCGCCAGGTCGCCTGACTCCAACTTCGCTTGCTCGACCGAATCGGCCGCAATGCGGCCGCAGCGCTGCACGGTGCGAACGTCAATCTCTTGCCGCTTCAGGTGGTTCGAGCCGGCCGCATTCAGGTGAGTGCCGGGGGCTAGCCAATCCCCGTCGAAGACCGGGGTCCGAGCGGTCGTCATCGTAACCACGATGTCGGCCCCATCGACGGCGGCGCGCGCGTCGTCTACCGCGATCAGGCGCGCGCCCACTTGCGGCCCCATTGCGGCCACGAAAGCGGCGCGGTTTTCGGCGCTGCGGCTGTAGACCCGCACCTGCTCGATGGGGCGCGCCGCGCAGACGGCCAGGAGCTGCGTCTGTGCCTGGCCGCCGGTGCCGAACAACGCCAGGGTCGCGGACTCTGGCCGAGCCATATACTGGGTCGCCACTCCGCTGGCAGCGCCAGTCCGCAGCCGGCCCAGCCAGTCGCCCTCCATCAGCGCCAGCATCCGGCCCGTCTCGCTGTGATACAGCGGCACCAGAAAATCGGTCCGGCCGCCAAACGTGGCGTAGGCCTTAAGCCCCAGGGCCCGCTGGCTGCCGACCACGCTCGCCATGACGTGCAGCAGCCCCTCTGGCGCCACGACCCGGCGCCGGGGCAGGTTGGCAGCGCTGCCGTCCGCCAGGCCCAGGAAGGCTTCTTCCACGGCCGCCATGGCGACCTCCATCGTCAGCACGGCTTGCACGTCGCGTTCTGTCAGCAAGAGCACCATAGGGATGTCCTTTGTCGTGTGACTGCCCGGTCTGCGCGTCTGGTCCTTTCCAGGCTGCGCCGGCCCGTGCCTATTCCCGCGGCCAGCGCACCCGGCGCAGGCGCTGCATCGCCATCAGCGCGCTCGCGGCGATGAGGGCGCTGGCCAGCCACTGCACCCACGCCAACCGTTCGCCCAGAAACAAGACCGACCACATCACCGTCAGCATGGTCTCCAGTGGCTGCAGCAGTCCAAACTGGCCGCTGCCCATTTCCCGAATGGCTACAAACATAGCGAGCCGTGCCAGATAGGTGCTGACCACCGCCAGCACGCCCAGGAGGAGCCAGCCGCGCAGACCTAAGGGAGTCCAGGCCGCGCCCTGCGCCAGCCACCAGCCGCCGGCCACGAGCGCCATCGTCGCCGCTATGTACAGCGTCACCGTCCGGGGGTCCTCGTCGCGCAGGTGCCACTGGATCACTACCAGTTGGATCGGGAACGCGAGCACCGCGGCCATCGCCAGCAGCGCGCCGCCCAGGTCGACCTGGCCGCTCGGGCCAATCAGCAGATAGACACCCGCCAAACCCAGGCCCAGCCGGATGGTGTTGCGATGGGTAAACCGCTCGCCGCGCAGCGCCAGGAGCAGCAGCACCACCAGCGGGCTGAGCGACAAGATCATAGCGCCGATGGCCGCCTCGAGCCGCGTCAGGGCAAGAAAGAAGAACACCATGCCCAGTCCGTTGGCGAACCCGGCGGCCGCGCACATCCGCAGGCTGCGCGGCCGGATGCGGAGCCGCGCCGGCTGGCTAAATCCCAAAGTAGCGCCCAGCAAGCCGGTCGTGATCAGCAAGCGCAGCGTGAGCAGCAGGAGCGCATCGATTCCCAGGTCGATGGCGGCCTTGCCCACGGCCGGCGCCAGGCTGAAGGCCAGCGTGGCCAGCAGGGCCAGCGTCCAGCCAAGCCAGGCCGAGCGGCGCGGGAGCGCCCCAGCTGTTTCCGCGAGTGGGGCCGTCACCCGCGCCCAGCCAGGTTATCCGCCAGAAAGCCTGTGGGCGCTCTCCAAAACGCCGGTTGGCGCTGCCGCCTCCGAGTCTGCATGCCGAGCCTCGTTCTAACAATTGTGTACCGGAACTACCGGCCGGATCATAACCACGAACTGGCTGAGGCGCAAAGCGGCCCGCCTGGTGGGGCGTGTGCTTCCGGCGGGGATGCTGCGGCTGTATGCCCGGCCGGGACGGCCTCGGCTGAGCAGCTTCGGCCGCGGACTATCGATCCGCGAGCTTGGGCGTCTGCCTGGCGCGCGGCGACGATCTGGTCGGCTGGCGCCTCTCCGGCTCTAACCGGGGACACCGCTGCGAGGTGGGCAGCGAGGTGCGCGAGCCCGATCAACGGCGCGAACTGGCAACCCTGATGGCCTCGGCGCGGATCGAGCGGCCCTGGCCGGCGGCATCCGGCGCATTGGCTGGCATTGCTGGAGGCGCAGCGCGGCAACCGCCGCGACCACCCTGGGGGTGGGGTTCGCGTGGGATCAGGAGGACACCATCAAGATCTGGTGGCGCGGCGGCGCTTGAGCGGGCTGCCGGTTGCGGAGTGTAGCCGGGCAAGTCGGTTTCCAACCGGCGCGGGGGGCGCCAGCAGGTGGTCGACGAGCGCGCCGGTCAGTAGAAACGGCGTGGTCGAGCCGATCAGCGCCAGTTGCCGCTCCACCGCGAAGGCGCGGTCCTGCAAATCGGGCGGGGTCTTGACCTGCAGTAGCGAGTGGAAGCGCGCATTGGCGGCGGGCAAGGGCGCCCATGAGCAGGAATATCGAAATGCCGAGCACCGGCCGGCTGCGCGCATTATAGTAGTCGGTGTTTCCTCAGCTGGCAAAGCTCAAGTATGATAGACCCACGATTTCTTTCCCCGCCCGGCTGCTGTTCGCTGCCCCATTGCGCCGCGGATCAAAAGGAACTGGAATATGCAGGCTTACAAGTACATTGGGCGCCCGACGCCCTTGATCGACGGCCGAGCCAAGGTCACCGGGACCACGCGCTTTGTGGCTGATCTGCCGCTGCCAGGCCGGCTGCACGCGCGGCCGGTGCTAAGCCTCTATGCACACGCCCGCCTGAAGCGCATCGACACGACGGCGGCTGCCCGGGCGCCGGGCGTAGCCAGGATCCTCACGGCCGCGGACCTCCCCGAGGTGCCGCCCTCGGGCCGCATGCAGCTGTTGCTGGCTCGCGATCGCGTAATCTTTGCCGGCCAGCCGATCGCGCTCGTGCTCGCCGCCACCGAAGACGCGGCCGAGGATGCCGCCGCGCTGGTGCAGGTGGAGTACGAGGCCTTGCCGGCGGCAGTGACCATCGACCAAGCCCTGGCGCCTGACGCGCCACTGGTCTGGCCTGACGGCCTGCCGGGCCACGAGTCGGACGCGGCGACGCACGGCGCCGCCACGGGTCACGAGGTCGAGCGCACGGCGGCCAGCAATATCGCCGGCACAGATGGCTACACCCGGGGCGACGTCGCGGCTGGCTTTGCGGAAGCGGATATCATCGTCGAACGCAGCTTCACGACGCCGTCCGTGCATCAGAGCAGCATCGAGCCCCAAGCCGTGATCGCCCGGCCCGACCCCGATACTGGCGGCGTCGAGTTGTGGGCCAGCACCCAGGGCCTGTTTGCCGCTCAGCGCTCGGTGGCCAAGGCGCTGGGGTTGCCCGAGAGCCTGGTGAAGGTGACGGCCGCGCCCGTGGGCGGCGGCTTTGGCGCCAAGAACGGACTGTACGAGCCGCTGGTGGCCATGGCCGCGCACGTCTGCGGCCAGCCTGTCCAGATGGTCCTTACACGCACCGAAGAGTTGCTGGCCGGCGCGCCGGCCCCGGCGGCGCGCATCCACGCGCGCCTGGGCGCGAAATATGATGGAACGCTATTGGCGCTGGAAGCTGAGGTGATCATCGACGACGGCTGCTACCCCTTTAACCTAGCCGGCTTTGTGGCCGTGACCCTGGGCAGCGTCTACAACCTCCCCAACCTCAGCCTGCGCGCCACCGACGTGCTGACCTTCAAAGCCTCCGCGGGGGCCTATCGCGCGCCAGGCGCGCCCTCCGCCGCCTTCGCCATTGAAAGCCTGATCGATGAACTGGCCGGCGCTGCCGGGCTCGACCCATTGGAGCTGCGGCAGCGGCACGCCGTCGAGACCGGCGATCTGAAGGCCAACGGCAAGCCCTGGCCTGGCATTGGTCTGCGCCAGGTGCTTGCAGCGGTGGCCGAGCAGCCGCTGTGGCAGAACCGGGCCGAGGCGCGGGCCGCCGGGCGCGGCGTCGGGTTGGCCGTGGCCGCCTGGCCCGGCGGCAGCGAACCCGCCGCCGCCGTCTGCAGCCTGGACCGCGATGGCCGCCTGCAGGTGCGCGTTGGCGCGGTCGATCTGCACGGCACGGCGACGAGCTTCGCGCTGCTGGCCGCCGAGACGCTCGGCATCGCGCCGGAAGACGTGCGCGTCCTGGCAGGCGACACCGAGACCGCGCCCTTTGCGGGCGCGAGCGCCGGGAGCAAGACCACCTTCTCCACTGGCGGCGCGGTGGTCGACGCGGCGCGCGAGGCGCGCCGCCAGGTGCTGGCGGCCGCGGCCGAGCTGCTCGAAGCCGACGTGGAAGACCTGGATTTGGCGGATGGGCGTGTGCAGGTGCGCGGCGTGCCCGCCTCCAGCCTGACCCTGCGCGAGCTGGCGCGTAAGTCAATGTCGTGGGAAAGCCCGATCGCGCCCATCAGCGCGGGCGGGCGTTTTGCGCAGCCGCAGAGCGCGCCGGCTTTCTCGGCCCAGTTGGCCGAGGTCGAGGTTGACCGAGAGACCGGCGAGGTCCGTGTCCATCAACTGGTTGTCATTCAGGACGTAGGCTGCGCCGTCAACCCGCCAGCCGTGGACGGGCAGATGATGGGCGGCGCGACACAGGGCCTCGGCTGGGCACTATACGAAGCCATGGTCTACGACGTGTCCGGCCAATTGCTGACCGGGACGTTGATGGATTACGCCGTGCCGCGCTTCGCGCAGTCCGCCGGGGCCTTTACGCTCGTGCGCGTGGAGGCGCCATCCGACAACGGCCCCTTTGGTGTCCGCGGCGTGGGCGAGCCGCCCGTCATCGCCACGGCAGCCGCGGTCGCCAACGCCATCGCCGACGCCGCCGGCGTGCGCCTGACCGATTTACCCATGACGCCGCAGCGCGTCTGGCAGGCGCTGAATAGCCGGTCACAGTCACTTGAGATCGGGAAGAGGTCTCGCGGAGAGGCGCCTGCCTGATCCAGCTCAGCCTTGCGCCAGCGCCTGATCCTAAATTACGAGGGCCGGGTCGAGAGCATCAACCCCGCCAGCCTCATCGGCGAGGTCCTGGCGGCCGTTCTAGTGCGCTAGACAACGCAGCCAACCCACCGCGCGCAGCGGCCGAACACCGATTACCGCGCTGTCTCCGAGTAAAGCCGCGCCACCTCGTCGCGCGCGGGGCGGGGATACGCCGCGCCCCGCCGGCCTGCCTCGGCCTGCCATACCGCGGCTGGCCCCGCCTCCACCCAACCGATCGTCGCGCAGGGGATACCGGAGGCCAGCAGAGCGCGCTCAATGGCCGCGTCTTCGGCCGGGGGCGCGGTCAACAGCAGCGCGCCCGAGGCAATGGTCGCCAGCGGGTTCAACCCCAGCGCGCCGCACACCCGGGCTGCCAGCGGCGGAACAGGTACCCGCTCCAGCGCAACGCACAGGCTGTGACCGCAGGCTTCGGCCAACTCCCACAGCGCGCCTGCCAGCCCGCCCTCCGTGGGATCATGCATGGCCGTCACCCGGCCCGCCGCCGACGCGATGCGAGCGTCGGCCACCACGCTGAGGCCTGGCTCGATCAGATAAGCCTGGGCCTGCGCCACCTCGGCCGGCGACAGCACGGCGGCCAGCCGCGACGCGAACTCACGCGCCAGCAGCGCCGTGCCCTCGATTGGCACACCCTTGGTCAGCAGCAGCCGGTCCCCCGGCTGTGCGCCGGCCGGCGTCACCAGCCGGCCGCGCTCCACTTCGCCAATCAGCGTCCCGACCAGCACCGGCCGGGCCAGCCCGTACGTCACCTCCGTATGCCCCCCGATGACGGAGATACCTTGTTCGCGGCAGGCCGCGAAGACCTGCTCCGCCCACGCCTCCACGTCCGCCGGCCGCGTTTGCCCGTCGGGCAGAAGCATAGTCAGCAGCAGCCAGCGCGGCGTGGCGCCGGTGGTCGCCAGGTCATTGGCGTTCACCTGAACCAGGTACCACCCGATCTCGCCGGTTGCGAACGTGATTGGATCAGACTTCAGCACCAGCAGGCGCTCGCCCAGGTCGAGCACCGCGCAGTCGAGCCCCACCCCTGGCCCTAGCCGCACGCGCGGATCGGTCACCGGTGCGCGCGCCAGCAGCCGCGCCAGTAGCTCGAGCGGCAGCTTACCCACCGGCAGGGCCTCAGCACCCATGGTCATCTTGCTGCCCTGCCTCTATGCGGCCACCCGGCTCAGCCTGGCGCCGGGGCAAGCGCGCGGCACGCCCTCCCCAACCCATCGACGATCGTGAGCGGTGCGGCCATCACGATGGCGCCTTGCGGGATGCAGCCCTGCCCGGTCCCCCAGGTCTCCAGACGCTCGCGCGTCACCAGAAAGCCCCTCGAAGCCACCGCGCCGGCGGTCTCGTCGATGACGCAGGCCGGGCCGATCAGCTTGCTCGCAAAGCAGCCAGGTTCGAGGCAGCACGGTCAAGGCGCGCACGCCCGTCGCCTTGACACCCTGGTAGGCGGCCGGTGAGTTTTCGCGTGAAACCATCATGAACTCCTTGGCGGAAGTAGTCTAGGTAAATCGGCCGGGGGAGTCAAACGTCCGCATCGTCGATAATGCCCGCTCCAAGATTCTCCCTGGCTATCGGCCGAGGGCGCCGATGTGAGCTTGGGCGGTGGCCGCGTTTCGGCAGCCCCAT
>JADLEU010000277.1 GCA_020845955.1 Anaerolineales bacterium | reverse complement strand
GCCACCATCGACAGGATGCCCACCGACGGCAGCAGCGCGCCCTTGAGCACGCCGCGCCGGATGCGCGCCCCCGCGCCCGGCTCGTACCGCCCGCGCCGCGCGTAGATCCAGGCGATCACGAGCGTGGCGTACAGCAGCAGCGCGCCGGGGTGGCCGAACAGGCTGATGGTGCGGCCGGCCTCGGCCGGCGTGGCGTAGCCGCGCGCGGTCTCCGCCGCCGGGAACCCCACGCGCACGGTGAGCGCGTCGAGCACGCCGCCGATGGCGGGCACGAACTCCGTCAGGCCGATGCCCACCACCAGCAGCCCATAGGGAAGCAGCGCCAGCCGCAGCGGCATGGGGCGGATGGCGGCCGGCGCGGGGTAGACGGGCGCGGTTGTGGCCTGGACGCCGTCTGCCTGGGCCGGGCCGGCGGCGGGCCGCCAGCGGTGCGCCAACAGGCTGGCCGCGCCCAGGCCCACCAGCCCGGCGCCGATGGCGGCGATCGAGTAGAGGCCGGCCCAGGCCAGCAGGTATTGCGCGGCGCCCATCAGCAGCCCGATCACCAGCACAAAGCCCCAGCTCTGCCGCACGGCCCGCGGCCCGCCGCTCACCCATAGCACCACCAGCCCGCACGCCAGGCAGGCCACGCTCAACAGCAGCGCGGCGCTGGGGGCCAGCTCAGGCCCGGTCCGGCCCGAGGCCGCGATCAGCGCCTGGAAGGAGGCGCTCAGCGATCCAAAGGTCACGGCCCAGGCGTGGCCCAGGCCGGCCGCCACCACCGCCGCCGAGGCGTCGAAGCCCACCGCCACCATCAGCGGGGCCACCACCGCCGTGGGCACGCCATAGCCCGACACGCCCTGCAGAAACGAGCCAAAGGCCCAGCTCAGCAGCAGCGCCTGGATGTCGCGGTTGGGCGTCAGCGAGGCCAGCCCGGCGCCGATGGCCCGCACGGCGCCGGCTTCGTTCAGGGTGTGGTAGAAGAGCAGCGCCATCCAGATGATGTACAGGACGTAGGCCGCCAGCAGCAGCGCCTTGCCCTGCGCCACCCAAAGCACGCGCGGCCCGGCGCCGAAGGCCGCGGCGGCCAGCAGCACCGCCGTCAGCCAGCCCGCTAGCCCGGCCCGGTCGCCGCCCTGGCGGAGGCCGAGCATGAGGATCAGGATGACGGCGATCGGGGCGAGGGCGCTCAGCCACAGCAGCATACGGAACCGGTTTCCTTTCCGCCGGGTAAGGGGACGCGGGAGTGTGGGCCGATTGAGCGGCCTGGCCTGGCCGCTGACGCCTGCCAGGGGATGGCATCTTTGTCTGTCTGGCCGCTCTCGATTGTAAAGGACAGGACCCGAAACGCAAAGACGCCCCGCGGCCACGCTGTGTCCAACGCCGATGGTCAATTCCCGACCGGCGCCGATGCATTTCCGAGTAATGATGAGACCTGGCGCCATTGAGAGCGGCAGCAACAGGTTGCGCGCGGCGCCCTCTCCGGGCGGGATGGTGGCGGCCCGGTCGGGGCGGCCCTGGCGCCACACGCAGAGCGGAGGGCGAGCAGACCAAGCGGCCGCCACCACCCGCCAATGTCTGAGCAGGGCCGCGCTTTGTGCTGTGGTATGCATGTCATCCCGACGGCCCCGGTCTTCGCCTGGCGCGAGGGCCTGGTGCGGCGCGACTAGGGCGCTCGCCCACGACGGCGCGGCCTGTGAGCGGGGCTTTATTCCTCGCGAAGCGTGAGCGCTGGGACGTGTAGGCGAGCGTCTACAGCCCGGAGCGGGCCAGGCAGATGGTGTGGCTGGCCCTCCACATGGCCTTTGAAGCGGCCGCGGAGCGTTTGAACGGATCGCGCGGCGAGCCTTGCCAGTAAGCGCCATCTGGGGCGAAACGCAACGGCACGGCGAACGGGCGGCTCCCCAAGGGCGAGCGCCCCAGGCAAAGGCGGAGGGGGTGTAGGTGAAATCCTACACTAATATCAGCGCCAAGCTGACAGAAGACTCGGTCGCGGCCATGTAAAAGTAAGGCTGGTTCAGCGTATAATCTGCGCTGGCTCACAGGCGCCGTCATCAGCGGTACGTGCTGGCGTGTGCGTTGCCAGCGCTATTAGCCGGTTCCGAGCAACTGTCCTTGACCGCGGGCAGCACGCGCCGCCCGGCAGCCACTGGCCAACTCGGGCCAGGGGGCGAGCGCCAGCTGGCTGGGCACAGGCCGCACGCCCGGCGCCGCCAGGAGAGAGACTGTTGAGAGTCTTGATCGCCGACGATCACGCCATCGTGCGGAAGGGGCTGCGCGAAATCCTGCGTGAGGCGTCAGAAGCGACAACAGTGGGGGAAGCCAGCAACGGGTCCGAAGCCCTCGACAAGATCCACCGCGAAGCCTGGGATGTAGTGGTGCTGGATATCACCATGCCCGGCCAGAATGGGCTGGAGGTGCTGAAGGAGCTCAAGCGCCTCCAGCCGGGGCTGCCGGTGCTAATGCTCAGCATGCATTCCGGTTATCACTACGTGATGGGCAGCTTGAAAGCGGGTGCCTCGGGCTATCTCAACAAAGAGACCGCCCCCGAGGAATTGGTGACGGCCATCCGCACGGCCATCGACGGGGGCATCTACGTTAGCCGGTCGCTGGCCGATGGGCTCAACCTCGATCTGTAGCACCCCGCCTCAGGCGGCGGCCCCGCCGCGCGAACTCGCCCGCCGGAGCGCTGGCCAAGGCCAGCGCGTCCAGCAGCGACCAGGTCAGCACAAATGGCGCCGGTAAACGCTTCTCCCCAATGAACTTGAGATCGCCGTCGCAGATCACCCAGTCCGAGCCCGTGATGCGGAAAAGCGCGCGCGGGTCGGCTGTTTAGAACATGACGGCCCCGCCGTCGACGTTGATGGCCTGACCGGTGATGCCGCGCGCGGCGTCGCCGGCCAGCATCACCGCTACCGCCGCCACCTCCTCGGGCGTTATCAGGCGGTTCTGCGGGCTCGTGCGCTCCAGGGTGGCGCGTGCCTCCTCGGCCGACAGCCGCGTCCGCGCGGCGATGTTACTCACGGAGTCGTTGGTCAGCGGCGTGTCCACGTAGCCTGGGCAGATGGCGTTGACCGTGATGTTGTGCGCGACGAGTTCGACCGCCAGCGCCCGCGTCAGACCCAGCACGCCGTGCTTGGCCGCCGTGTAGGCCGCGACGTACCTCGCGCCCACCTTGGCCGACACGGAGGCCACGTTGATGATGCGGCCCCACTCGGCGGCCAGCATGGACGGCAGCACCGCCTTGG
>JADLEU010000276.1 GCA_020845955.1 Anaerolineales bacterium | reverse complement strand
TCAGTACATCACGAAACAGGGTTGACGTAAAAGCGCCCACTAAAGGGATAATCCGGAAGCTACCAACTTTCGGAGGACCCTATGAGCAGGCGCACCCCTAAACATACCCGGCCAATCCTTTCTGCACAAGTGCGCGAAGCCGTGTTGCAAGTGGCCGATGAACATATTCCGCTGGGGATCAGCGGACGTGACCTGGACGACGAGGGGGTGTGGGAAATCTTGATGTACGCCTCGGTGAACCGGATGACGATTGAAGGCGCCTGCCAAGAATTGGAACAGACGCCTTCGGGCAATACGGTGCGCGAACACTTGTCCGCAGCGTTGGATAGCCGGCGCCAGAAGGTCATTCAGTTGGAAGAACAGCTTAACGCCGCCTTGCAGGGGCAACTGCCGCGCCGCATGCGGCGGCGCTTGGAGGCGCGGCGCTTTGAGATCGCGATGGATTTGCACGATGTGCCGTATCATGGGCAGCCAGCACGGAGTGAGGCGGAAGTGCGGCGTGGGCCGGCCAAATCGGGGACGACCCACTTTCATAGCTATGCCACCTTGGCCATTGTGCATGACGGGTGCCGGTATGAACTGGCCCTGACCTTTGTGTGGGCCGAGGAGACGTTGGCCGCAGTCGTCGAACGCCTGATTCGCCTTGTAAAAAGGCTGAAATTGCGCATTCGGCGGGCCTATTTGGATAAAGCCTTTTGCGGCCGCGCGGTGTTTCGGGTTCTGCGCGCCCATCGGCTGCCCTATCTCATTCCGGTCCCGTTGCGCGGCAAGCGAGATGAAAACGGCGTGTACCAGGGCGGGATCGGTCAGTTGTTCACCGGCCGACGGAGTTACTATACCCGCTACACGTTCAATGCGGATAAGCCGGAGGCCTACACGACCGACGTAGCCATTGTGCGCACCTATAGTCGTGGGCGTTACGGTCGCCATCAGGCCGCCTGGTTTGCTTACGCCGTCTATCGGGTCGACCATATTCTTCCCAATCAAATCTTTGATCTCTATCGCCGGCGCTTCGGAATTGAGAGTGGCTACCGTCAAGTCGAACAACTGCGCGCACGTACGGCTTCTGCCAGCCCAGCCTTACACCTGTTGTTGATGGGCTTGGCGCTCCTCTTGCTCAATGTCTACATGACCCTGCGTCGAGTCTGGCTCACTGTTCGTCACTACGGTTCCCGGGTGCGCCGGATCTGGGTAACCCTTCGGCGCCTCACGCTTTTGCTCTCTCGTTTGTTGGAACAAGCCTTCGGCATTATCCCGCTTGAGCAAGCCCTAGGCGCGGAGGCTTTTTCGTGATGTACTGAGCATCGGCGATGTCCTGCGAATCAAATTCCCAGTGCCAGGGTTCGTCGCCCGGGTCGTCTGGTTCGCAGCCTTCGTACTCGCAGCCATCGGTTGGACGATGCCCGCTGGGGTCTGTATACTTAAGGGGGTTCGATAGAGAATGTCGAGCATATGGCCCTGGCGCGCAACCCTGTGCGGTAAGGCGCCGCGGCCGGATGGCTCCAGGGGCGATGGCTGGCTCGGCCGCGCGTCCAGAGATCGGCTATAGCTATGAGCGTTTAGGCGCTCGCATGAGTGTCTGACCTGGCCGCGCCGGCCTGACCGACCTCGCCCCTCACAAACAACGCCTCGCGCGTTCATAGCCCGCGATCACGCCACGCCCGAGTATATGTATGGGCCGCTTCGCCAAGCCTGAGAGAGTGTCTGAGCCCGACGTGACCCGGGCGCCTCGCAGCCGGCTACAGTTATGCGCTCCCGAGCGCGCACGCTTCGCGTGTCTGGCTGCCCTCAACCCCATCTGCTTCACATCCCAATGGCTCCTCCGGCCAGACACGCGGGCGGTAGACTCCGCTCAAGCTCGCGAGCCGGACCGTCTATCGGGGCCAGGACGCTAGGGCCGACCGTTCGACCTTATGGTGCCGCCGCGCTGGAGGCCGGCGAGCCCGCTTGCAGAGTGATTGGTCGCCCGGCTCGAATTTGCTCGCTTGTGCGGCCGTCCAGTCCCACCGGATGGTAAGCACGATGGTATGTGTGAAGTCCCCGCCCTAAAATCCCGCCGTGTCTGGCCCTATCCGCTCCGCTTGCCTGGTGCAGGCGGCTGTTGCTCGGAAAGGAGCCCGCGATGTTGACCGCTGTTGACCGATCCGTACCTCCTCGCTTATCGTCCCCCGAACATCCCCGCGCCGATGCTGTGGCAGAACCTGCACGCGGCTCGCACCCGCACCTGGCCTTCCTGACGTTGCAAGGCCAGCTGCAGCCCAACGAGATGGCCTACCGCCGCGCCCGCTTGCGCGGGGCCAAACGCTTCTTCGGACTGGACATCCACAAGGAGTATGCCCTGGCCTCGGCCGTGGACGGCGAGCTCAACGCCGTCTATGGCCCGGTTCACGTCACCTGGGAACGCTTTGCCGCCTGGATCAAGAAGACGCTCACCAAAGACGATGCTGTCGTCATCGAAATGACCACGAACAGTTGGGACACCTACGACCAGCTCGTGGACCATTGCCACTCGGTCACCGTCGTCCACCCGCCCGACGTCAAGCTGGTGACCGACTCGGCGGTGATGACGGACAAGAAAGCCTGTGAAGCCCTGGCCATGCTGCTGGCGGCCGGACTGCTGCGGCCGGTGTGGGTGCCCGACGAGAAGCACCGCCAATGGCGCCACCTGGTGGCCACGCGCCACGACCGGGTGGTGGGCACCACCCAGGCCAAGAACCGGTTGCATTCGATCTTGCACCGTCACCAGCTCCAGAAGCCAAAGACCAAGGTGCCCTTTTCGGCCAGCCAGCGCGAGTGGTGGCTGGGCCTGGAGCTCCCGGCCGTGGAGAAGCTCTCGGTGCGCCAGTGGCTGGACACGATCGCGTTCAACCAGAAGCACATCGCCCAGATCGAGCAGGTGATGACCCAGGAACTGCTGGCCGACGACCGGATGCC
>JADLEU010000275.1 GCA_020845955.1 Anaerolineales bacterium | reverse complement strand
GCGGCCGGGCCCATCAGCAACTTCGTGGACCGGCATCCGACTGTCAAGATGCTGGCGCTCAGCTTCCTGCTGCTGATCGGCACTTCGCTCATCGTGGAGGCCCTGCACGTCCACATTCCCAAGGGTTATGTGTACTTCGCCATGGGCTTCTCGGTATTCGTGGAGGCGCTCAACCTGCGGGCCGGCGCCGCCAGGAAGAAGGTCGCCCCGGTCAAACTGCACGAGCCGTATGCCGCGGAGGCTGCCGCCGGCGGCGGCAGCGCCAACCCCAACTGAACCCGCCCCTTAGCGCTACTTTGGCCGGCGGCCGAGCGCCGAGCGGCCGCCCGCCTTCGCCTTGTCGGCCCCTCCTGGACAGCCCCGGCAGAGACCGTTATAATCACGCCGCCTTAGGTAAGGAGGTGTGTTGTGCAGTTCAGTGATTACTTAAGCCTGGCGCAAATCATCCTGTCCGTGGCGTTGATCGCGGCCATTATCCTGCAGTCCAAATCGGCTGGCCTAGGCGGGCTTTCCGGGGTTGACACCGGAGGCGTCTTCCGCGCTCGCCGTGGCGTCGAGCGCACGCTCTTCTTTGTCACCATCGGCCTGTCGGTTGCCTTCTTCCTGGTCGCCATCGTCAACGTCATCGTGAGTTAGGCGAAGATTGCCGCCATCGGGGTGTTCGGCCGGGCCGCGCCTGGTTGAGCACCCTTTTTGTCGCCATGCGCCATTTACGCTGGCAGCTCCTGATCGCCATCCTCGGCATGCTCCTCGCCGGCAGCCTGCTGGCCGGCAAAGCCGAACAGGGCGATATCGTCGTCACGGCCGAGCCTGTCCGCGGCGGCGTCTATACGGAAGCCCTGGTCGGCGCCCCGCGCCGCTTCAACCCGCTGCTCGATTACGACAATCCGGTTGACCGTGATGTCGATCGGCTAATCTTCGCTGGCCTGACCCGCTTCGACTCCTATGGCCGGCCTCAACCCGACCTGGCCAACTGGATCATCTCGGAAGACGAGCTGACGTATACGTTTGTGCTGCGGGCCGACGCCCGCTGGCATGACGGCCAGCCGGTGACCAGCGCCGATGTCGCCTATACCGTCGGCCATCTGCAGGATCCGGCTTACCCGGGGCCGGCCGATCTGGGCCAGTTCTGGCAGGCGATTTCGTTTGCCGTCGTCAACGATCAGACGGTTGAGTTCAGGCTGCCCGAGCCGTTTGCGCCCTTCCTCGACTACACCACGTTCGGCCTGCTGCCCGCGCATTTGCTGAGCGAGGTCGGCGCGGCCGATCTGGCCGCCGCCAGCTTTAACCACGCGCCGGTCGGCGCGGGTCCATTCAAGTTCGGGGCCCTGACCGGCGCGAGCGGACGCGTGACTGGCGTCCGGCTGTCAGCCTTTGCCGATTACCACGGCACGCTGCCGCTGCTGAATGACGTCCAGTTCATCTTCTATCCCGACGCGGGCGCCGCGCTGGCCGCCTACCAGGCCGGCGAGGTGATGGGCATCAGCCGGATCGACGCGGCGAATATCTCCACGGCCCTGCAGTTGCCCCAGTTGGGCGTCTATACCAGCCTGCTGCCCGAATACAGCCTGATCTACCTCAACCTGCAGAGCAACGAGGTCGCCTTCTTCCAGGACAAGAAGGTGCGCCAGGCGCTGCTGCGCGGCCTCAACCGCGAGGTCATGGTCGACCGCATCTTGAACGGCCAGGCCGTGGTGGCCAATTCGCCCGTCCTGCCCGGTTCCTGGGCTTATAACCCCGATTTGCCTCAAATCGAGTACGATCCGGAGGCTGCCGGCGAACTGCTCGACAGCGCCGGCTGGGTCATCCCCGATGGCGCTTCCCCGGGGACGCCGGGGTTTGTGCGCCGGAAGGGCGAGGCCGAGCTGCGCTTTATCCTGACTGTCCCCCAGGACCCCGTGCGCGAGGCCATCGCCGAAGCGGCTGCAGCGACCTGGGCCGAGTTGGGCGCGGCGGTCGAGGTCCGCGTGGTTGCCCCCGTGGCCATCCGCGAGCAGTATCTCGCCCCGCGGCCGCGCGTCTTCCAGGCGCTGCTGGTCGACCTGAACCAGGCCGGCTCGCCCGACCCCGACCCCTATCCGCTCTGGCACGAGACTCAGGTTGAGAGCGGGCAGAACTATGGGGGCTTTTCCGACCGGATCACGAGCGAGTTGCTCGAGCAGGCGCGGATCACCACGGACCTGGGTGCGCGCGCCCGCCTGTACTATTCATTCCAGTCTCGTTTTGCCGACCAAACGCCGGCGCTGCTGCTGTTCTACCCGGTCTACAGCTATGGCGTCGATACCAGCGTGAGTGGTGTGCAGGCCGGTCCCCTGGTCGAGGCCAGCGATCGCCTGAATAGCCTGGGCCAATGGTCCGTCGTCAGCCGGCGGGTCATTGTCGAGCAGCCCGCCACGGCGGCGCCCTGAGCCGCGCCTACCTACTTCCCGTACAGCGCTCGATATTCCTCGAAAAACTCGAACGTCGTCTGCACGTAGCCCCTGGCATCCGGCAGCCGGATCACCTCCACCAATAGGTCCGGGTCGCCCTGCGCCATATCCAGCCAGATCTCGGCGTTGCCGGGTCCGGCGTAGTAGCCCGCCAGCATGGCCGCTGTGCTGCCGCCGGTTTGTTCGGCGATTTGGTCGAGGTAATACGCCCCCATCGGGATCGACACCGCCGGCCGGTAGAGGTCGTCGAGGCTGAAGCCTTCCAGCCCCAGCCTGGCGGCGACGTCGTGGGCGGTTGGCGGAATGAACTGGTTCAGCCCGCGCGCGTCGGCCACCGAATAGGCATACTTCCAGAAGAAGCTCTCAATCCGCATCTTGGCGTACATCACGAACGGATGCAGTCCGTAGAGGTTGGCCGCCGGGATCGTCAGGTCAGCGAACGGGGTCGGATAGCGCAGCCGGCGGATGTAGCGCGGCACTAGCAGCGAGTCGGGGATGCCGGCCAGGTCAACCACCTGGCGCGCCGCGCGGATCGACAGATCGTAGACCCCGATTTGGCTGAAGTACACCGCGAGCTGCCAGGTGGCCAGCGGATCGCCGCTCAGCGCCAGCCTCAGGCTATTGAATTCCTCGTGCGCCTCGCGCAGCCGGCCCAGCCTCCACAGTTCAGCGCCGCGCACAAACCGGGCCTCCTGCCACACGCCCGGCTGCAGCTCGCTGAGCTGCTCGATGGCTTGCGCGGCTGGAAAGGCGGCGCGCAGCCAGGCCTCCGTCTCGGCCCGCTCGGCGGCGGCGTCGAACTCGAAGGCGTATCCTACCGGCGGGTCAAAGGGGGCCAGGCCGTCCAGTAGCTGCCGCGCGCGCAGCGGGTAGTAACCGTGCGGCCCTAACCGCGCGGCCTGTTCAAACGCCGCCCGGGCGCCGTCTGGATCGCCCAGAGCCTGGCGAACTTTGCCCACCCACAGCCAGCCGCGCGCCCTGTCATCCGCGCTCTTGGCCAGTTCGATGGCCGCCTCAAAGCGCAGCCCGGCCGTGCCGTAGTCGCGCGCGCGAAAAAAGATCAGGCCGGCCTGCATGGCCGCGTCGGCGGCCTGGCTGGCCTGGGGATATTCCTCCGCAATGCGGGTCCACAGGGCCGCGGCCTGGTCCAATTCGCCGTTGCGCTCGCACAACCGAGCGGCGCGGTACAGCGCGTCGGGCGCCTCGGTCGCTTCGGGCACGGCCGCGACAAACGCCTCAAACGTCGCCACGTCGTCGGGATAAGGCTGGACAAAGGCGATCTGAAAGTAGGCGTCGGTCGAATGCCGGTCCGCCGGGTAGGTTTCCAGCAGCTCCCGCCAGGCCGCGATGGCCTGGGCCGGCTGGCCCAGCGCGGCGTGGGTCCGCCCCAGGTAGTACAGCGCCGTGGCGTCGCCCGCGACGTTCGCGCTCTGGCTGCCGTTCGCATGCTCGGCCCGGTAACGCAAGAAGGCGTCGCGCGCCGGCTCAAAATTGTCGGCGTAGAAGTTCGTCAGGCCCCGCTGCAAGTCATCCACCGGCACGCCGTCGTTCACCAGGACCAGCAGGCCGTCGAAGGTCGCCGCCGCCTCCGGGAACTGATTGACGGCGTCGAGGAAGTAGGCGTAAGCGGCTTGGGCCTCTCCGGCGGCATAGCGCAGTTGGCCGGCCTTGATCGCCGCGCGGGCTTTGCGCCAGTCTTGATCGGTGGCCCGGTAGACCGCGTCGTATTGGGCCACGGCGGCTTCCAGATCGCCAGCGGCGCTGTAGACTTCCGCCAATTGCTCCTGCAGATCGAACGTCGTTCCCTGGCGCGGGGCGGCTATCGCGGCCTGCAGGGCTGTCGCCGCTGTGTCGTAATCGCCGAGCGCGATGGCGGCCTGAGCCAGGCTGGCCTGCGCGTAGCTGTCGATAGTGTTCGGCCGCAGTTCCAGGTAGCGCCGATACGCCGTGATGGCCTCGGCCGGCTGACCCGCCGCGCCGTGGGCGTCACCGAGCAAGAAGTAGGCCTCCGCCGCGCGCGGCGAATCGGGCGCCTCCGCCAGGAACTCCCTCAGGGTGACGATGGCCCCGGCGGCATCGCCCGCCTGGAGGCGGGCCAGCCCGGCGCCCAACTGCGCGGCCGCTCTCAGTGCCGCATCCCCGCTCTCGGCCAACACCGCTTGGTATTCGGCCAAGGCCCGGTTCCAGTCGCCGGCAGCCAGCGCCAGGTCGGCCTGCTCAATCCGCGCCGGGGTTGGTGGTGTGGGGCTGGGGGTTGGGGAGGGGGGTGGGGTTGGGCTGGGGGTGAGGGTAGGGGGCAGGGTTGCGGTGGGCGGCGTGGTCGGGCCGGGCGCCAATTGAGACAGCGCGGGCCACCAGCCAAGGCGCATCAGCACGGCGCCGGTGCCCACCCCGCCGATGCAGGCCAGCACAACGAGGGCAGCCGCAAAGCCGAGCGGCAAGCGGGGCGATTGCCCCAGTCGCCGGCGCCGGCGGGCGTCTTCGGACATGCGGGCATAATAGCATAGTCCCTGGCTGCCAGCGCTGTTTGGACCGCTTGGCTTCGCGAGGCAGCCACGCGCGGGCGCGCTACGGCCTACCGCTTGCGGTTAATCAGGTGGGCCGCTGCCACGGCCTTCGGCACACCGGCCAAATCCGCGAGGGCCTCGCAGGCCAGGTGCTGCCAGCCCGGTGGCAGCACTTCCGGCGCCAACAGCAGGCGGCGGGCGAAGAAATCCATCTGAGCCGCCATATCCTCGTTTGGCATGGTGGGCAGACCGGCTTCGCGACCGCCTTTGGTAGCGCAGAAAGCGGTCAACAAGGCACCGGCCATATGGTAGCGCCGATCTGGCTCCGCCAGGTCGCTGTTCGCAAAGACCGAGCCCTGACCGCCGATCAGCCGCAGCCAGGTCGCCTGTCCAAAGCCTACCTCCGTCAGGCTCAAATCGTCGCGCAGTTCGGGCGGCGGGTCGAGCAGCATCTCCCTCACGGGCACCGGGGTCTGGGTGACCTGATAGTGGGCCAGCAGCGCGATGGCTAGACTGTCACACAAGAACTCGAACGAGGCAGGCACGCTTCGGTATCGGGCTTGCATGTTGGATAGCCGAAAGCCTGGCCCCCCCGCGTGGCAGACCAGGCTTGGCTCCCAACCGCGCCGCTTTGGCGGTGGATTAGGTGGAGTGCAGCAAGAGGCCGTAGGACGCCAGGCTCGAACAGCGCCCGGGTGAGGGCGCTGCCGGCTCGGCCGGCAGCATCGAGCGGCGGCGTTCGCGCTGCGCGATCAGTTGCTCGATGGCTGCCGCGAAGCTGGAGAAATCGCTCGCCTGAATGTTCAGCACGGCCTGCCGCTCGTCCGGTTCCAGCCGCTCGTCGAACTGCCGCAGCAGTTCGGCCCGCTTGCCATTCAGCAGGCCAGCTCGAAAGCTGTCACTGATGATGGCAATACCAACCACCTCGTTCAAGCCCGTGACCGACATACCTGTCTCCTATATACCAGCACCACCAGCGAGCCAGTCGCCTAGACCGACTCAGTAGGCCGCCAACCTGGAAACCGGCTCCCCGGTGGTTGCCGTTGCGGGTGATCTCCCCCTGTGGAAGAACCCGCCGCCGATAAGACTTCCCGCTACGTATCGCCCCCGCAGCCGCCGCTGCCGATGCTGGGGCATGCATAGACGGGCTGATGGGCCAGGGCGGCCATGACGACCGCAACCAGAATCGGGGCGACGAGCAAGATCAGGCGTGCCGCGGTCGGGTTTTGGACGGCCCACAGCGCAATGGCGGACGTGGCAGCGTGCAGACGGTGTGTGTGAGGCATGATGGGTTCTCCCTGTGCGTCGATGGCGTCACAATACCAAAACGACCTCAACGAACCCCTCACGGGCGGCCCCCAGAGCAAAACAGGCTCCTTCCGGCGCGGTCAACGCCGGAAAGAGCCTGCCTTGGACAGAATTGGAGCTAGAATTGTGAGATTATGTAACGTTTTATTCGATCAGCCTAGCATAGAGTTGCCGGATCTCAGCCGGCGGATCAAGCCCGAGCTCGCTGCGCAGCCCTTCTCGATAGCGGCGGTAGTGATCCACGACCTCGTGCCGGCGCCCCAGGGCCGCCAGGCAGATCAACATGCGGCCGTGCAGATCGTCGCGCAGGGGTTCGTGCTCCAGGACCCGCTCGAGCACCTGGCGCGCCTCGCTATAGCGCGTGTAGCGCAGCAGTTCGTCGGCGTACTCGGCCAGGATCTGGACGTGCAGCGCTTGCAGCTTCTGGCGGCGGCTATTGGCCCAGTCCGTGTCCACCTCCGGCAGGTAGTCTCCGGTGCAAAGCGCGTCGGCGGCCGCCAGGGCTCCCAGCCGGCGCATGTCCGAGGGCGGTGTGTTGAGCGCCGCGGTCGCCTGAGCCTCGAACTGCCGCGCGTCCGAGCGCGCCTCCGGCCCGGGCGCGGCCCGGCACGTCTGCTCCGCCAATTCCACCACCTCGGACCCGATGGCGCGCCGCAGGCGGTACAGGGTCTGGTAAAGGTTGGCCACGGCCCGCGCCTGCGGCAGGTTTGGCCAAAACGTCACGAGCACCTGGTCGCGGGGGACGGGCATGTGGTCGACCAGGAAAAAGAACAGATCGCGGGCGCGCTGCGCGCCCCACGCGCCGCGTGGGATCTCAACGCCGTCTTTGCACACCCTGGCGCCGCCGAAGGCGCGGATGTCAAGGGCTGCCGGAGTCTCGGTGACTGGCTCTGGCGAGGCCGTCATCAACCCGCGCTTGATCAGCCGGGCGCGCACCGCGTCGAGCATGTCCGCCCGGTCCAACAGCCCGGTCACGCGCGTTCCCAATAACGCGTCTGACCGCAGCGCTCCCAGCACATCCCGCGCGAAGGGCGCTTCCCGCAGCAGCATCTGGTCATAGCCGATCCGCTCAGCCACCTCAAACGCGCGACCCAACGCCGCCGCGGCTCCAATGTTATCCCCGGCGCGGAACGCCGCGCAGGCCTCGTAGAACAACGTTTGGGTCAGGTCCAGCGGGGCCTCACGCGCCTCGAACTCGCTTCGCACCCGGCGCAGCGCCGCCAGTCCTTCCGCTGGCCGGCCCATCTCCACTTTGATGATCGCCCGCAGCCCGGCGACGTTGGTCATGGCCAAGTTCAGCTGGCGCCCGTTCTGGTAGGCTTCGGCCCGGCGCAGCCACTCCAGCGCGCCGGCATAGTTGCCGGCGCGCCGGTCCAGGCGCGCCAAGCCGCACGCCACGTACATCAGGATGTCCTCTTCACCGGCGTCCTGGGCTTGGCCGAGGATTTGCTGATACAGACTGACTGCCTGGGCCGCTGCGCCCAGGTCCGCTAACAGGCTGGCCTGCCCTTCTCGAATTTCGCGCTCGACGTGGCTGGTGCCGGCGCGCTGGGCCCACTGCAGCGCCTCGGCATAGGTCGCCAGGGCCGCCTCGTATTGGCCTAGCATGTGCAGGTCCCAGCCGATGTTGTTGAGCAGACCGGCCAGAGGCATCGCCGCGCCCTCGGCGCGTAGAATGGCCAGGGCTTCGTGCTGGGCCTGGGTCGCGGCCGTGGTCTTGCCGCGCTGGCGATAGACGCCGGCCAAATCGTGGAGGGTCAGCGCCAGGTCGTATCGGCTTGGGCTGTCCCGCAGCAAGTCGCGCGCCGCCGTGAGGGCCGCCTCCGCTTCTGCCGGCCGGCTCAGATACTGCTGGCAAATCCCCAGGTAGCGCAGGGCCAGGGCTTGCGAAGCGCCCTGCGCCACCACCGGCGCCTGGGCCACGATGGCCTCGGCCAGCGGTAGTGCCTGTGCATAACAGCCCTGGAAGACCAGCGCCGAGCAGCGCCGCAGTTCGACGCCCAGCAGGCCGCCGGCGTCCTGTCGCTGGCGATAGCCGCCTTCGGCCTGATCCAATTCCGCCTGCGCCGGCGCGAATTCGCGGACATCGAGGTAGCCAATGGCGAGGTAAAGATGCAGCCGGGGGATTTCCATCGCCACCGGCGTGAGCTGCTCGGCCCAGCGCCTCAACGTCGCGTGGCGCCCGGCGGTGTACAGGTTCTTGGCCTCGACCTCTGCCAGGCGAGCCGCGGCGCTGAGCTCGCCCGCCATGACGTGGAAAGTCACGGCCGCCTCGGGCATGTCGTGCTCGCGATACCAGGCGGCCGCCCGGCTTTGCAGCGCGCGCAGACGTTCCGGATCCCGCTGCCGCAGGCGAGCTTGTAGGAAGTCGCGGAAGAGGTGGTGGTATTGATACGCCGGCGCCTCCTCGCCGACGGCACTGACGAACAGCCGCCGGGCTTCGGCGCGCTGGAGCAGTTCGGCGCTGTCGGTTCGGCCTAAGACCGCGTCGCACTCGTCGGCGGCCATCTCGGGCAGCACCGCCGATTCCATCAAGAATTGCTGCAGGGCAGGCGGCTGCTGGTCCAAGACCTCGGCGGCCAGGTACTCGTAGAGCGGCCGCTCGCCGCGCTGGGCGCCGATCAGGTTCGCCATCAACCCCTGCCACAGCAGATGGGTGGTCAGCAGGATGCCGGTGATCCAGCCCTCGGTATGGGCGACCAGGGTCTCCGCCGCGCCCGCTGGGAGATCCACCTGGTTGCTCAGCTTGAGCAGGGCCTGAGCCTCATCCGGAGTGAACCGCAGTTGTTCCTCGCTGAGGCCGGCCACCTGGCCCCGCGCCGCCAGCACCGCGTAGCGCAGCGGGGGTAGGGCGCGGCCGGACACGATCAGGTGGGCCTGCGGCGGAAGCTGCGCCAGCAGTTCGTTGAAGAAATCGATGACGGCCGGCTCGCGTTCGACCAGGTGAAAATCGTCGCACACCAGAACGAAGTAATCATCCAGGCCGGTCTCGATCTCACGTGCCAGGACCAGCGCCAGGTCTTTCGCGCTCGCGCCCGCCTGGGCCGCCAGCCTGGGCAGGTCGGAGGACCAGTGCGGAAAGCGCGCCTGCAGCGCGAACGCCAGGTCGCTGATCAGCCCGCTCAGGTCCCGGTCGGCCTCGGTCAATTGCAGCCAGGCCACCGGGTAATCCGTCTCCGCGGCGAACTCGGCCAGCAGCGAAGACTTGCCATAGCCTGCCGCGGCGGCAATCAGGATCAGCTTGCGGTTGACCGTTTCGTGGAGGAAGTCGACCAGCCGGGGCCGGCGCAGCGCGCCGTCGGGGGGGCGCGGCGCCTGGTGGCGCGCGCCGCGCGCTGGCGCCTGGCCGTTGCGCGAGCGGGTTGGCGTGGGGGCCGATCCTGGGGTCGGCTGCGCCTGGACTAGGTGAGGCCGTTTCCGGCGTCCGATCACAGGCCGGCCTCTGCTGCGCTTGGGCCCCCTGGCTGACATGCTGGTCATGCCCTGCTTGGTCCTTTTCCATCCGGGCTCGCGCTGAAACACTCAGCTTGTTCCAGGGGGCAGGAGATCCTCGCGGATTATAACCCGATTGTCCTCGGCGCTGCTAGTCTCGACCGCTTGTCACGGCCTCCACCGGCCGATCTCAACTTGGTCGCTGTCCCCCGCGCCGGGGCCGGCGGCCGGCACGCGCTGGCCGCTGCGCGGGTCGTACAGCCCAACGCGCAGCGAATATGCGCCGGCCGGCAGATCGCCTGGCAGCGCCAGCGGATGGTCGTCCAGGATATACTCGCCCGCGATCCAGCCGGTGGTCGGCCGGCTCCAGCCCGCGGGCGTGCCATCGCTCTGTGCCCACACCCGGCCGGTGTCATCACTCAGATGCACAAAGACGTGATAGGCCGTCGCGGGCGTTGCCGTTGCCTGCCACACCAGCGTGACGGTCAGTGTGTTGGCCGAGGCGACGGCCGTGTAGCCCGTCAGCACGCCCACATCCGCGAAACTCGCCCCCACCGGAACGGCGCGGTCTGGCGCGGTAAAGACTCGGGCCGGAGCTGTCACCTGTAGTTCGGCGGCCTGGGCCGTGTTCTCGAGGCCCGGCAAGTTGAGCGCGAGCGAGTAGGTTCCGCTTGCCAGCGTGGCGGGCAGCCGCAGCCAGTGCTGGCCGCGCCACTCGTCGCCTGGCTGCCACTGGCTCAGGCCATATCCGCTCACCGGCGGCAGGTCGAGTGCCAGGGCTGGCCTGTTTTCGCCTGCTGCCGTCAGGCTGAGGTGTGCGAGATCATCGCTGGCCGCCCTAGCCACGCTGCGCCAGTCGAGCGTCAGCAGCACCGTGTCGCCCGCGCTGGCGGCCGCCGGGACGACGCTGGCGCCCAGCAGTGTGACCGCGCCCAGATTCTGCCCGCTGCCGTCCGGTCCCAGGCGCCACGGTTGCCGGGGCCGCTCCACCGTCAGGGTCCCCAGGGTTAACCGGGGCGCCGCGGCGCTGCCGGCCGCGTCGAGCGCCGACGAGATGCGCAAGGTGTCCAGGTCAAACACTTCGCCCATCAGCGTGTAGGCGCCGGGGGGCGTTCCGGGTAACAGCGCCACGCGCCGGGCCCATTGGGCGTATTGATCCAACGGCCACAAGCTCGTGGCCGGCGGCTCGCGGTGCCAGCGCGGCGGCAGATACTCTGGATCGTGCCAGGCGAGCCCGGCCGCGTCTTCGATGCGGAACGCCGGCCAATAGCGCGCTTCGGAGGCCTGCCAGCGCGAAACGTACCAGGCCACCTCGACCGCGCCGTCAGCCGGCAAGCGCGTCGTCGAGAGGTCAAAGCCGTGTAGTCGCACGCCGCCGGCGAAATCGACGGCCAGTGGCTGCTGGCCCAGGGCGCCGCTCAACGGCAGCACCCGCTGATCCAGTCCGGGCCGCCGCAGCGGGTTAGGCAACCGGTCGATCAGCGCAAACTTCACCAGCACCAGGGCGGCAAACACACCCACCAGGCCAGCGCCTGCCCGCCCACCGTCCGCGGTTC
>JADLEU010000274.1 GCA_020845955.1 Anaerolineales bacterium | reverse complement strand
TGACGTACTACGTGCGGCGCGCCCGCTACCCGGCCGCCAGCGCCCGCCGGGACCTGGCCGACCTGCAGGCGTTGGCGCTGCGCGTCACCCCGACCGAGCCGCTGGCCGAGGCCGCGCTCGAGATCGCTCTCACCGAACGACTGACCGGCACGGAGGCCTTCTACGTGGCGCTAGCCGAGCACGTCCAGGCGCCGCTCATCACGGCCGACGCGCGCCTGCTGCGGGCGCTCAGGGGCAAACCCTACCCGGTGTTGTCGCTCGCTGAATTCGGGTCGGGCGAACGGTCGTAGGCCAACGCGCCTCCGCGGCCGGCGCCGACCGGCCGGGCCGCAGACCTTCCAGGGCGCAAGCACACCTATGCAGCCACAACCCAAGCCTGGCGGGCAAGCGCGTTCTCCCTGGACCGCCGCCGTCCTGATTGTGCTCCTTGTGCTGCTGCTACCGATCGCGGGACTGGCCGGCGGCTTCGCGTTGGCCTGGGCCGAAGGGCACGGCGCTTTCGTGCGCTGGCAGCGGCTGCCCGCGCCGCCCTCGCCGGCCCGAGAAATCCTGGGCGGCGGCACGGCTCTGTCCACCGGGGGCTGGTGGCTGTACATCCTCGGCGCCGACGGCAAGTTCTATCACTGCCCGCCGTACGAGAGCTGCTGGGTGGAAGTGGCGGCAGTGCCCGAGCCGCGGCCTGTCGAACCCTGCGAGCCGCCGGCCAACTTCAGCGTGCCCGCGCTGCCCGGCAGCGCCGTGGATGAGCTCCAGGCCCAGGCCTGCCACCCCGAGGCCGCCTTCCAGGTGAACTTCGCCCTGCTCTCCGACGGCAGTGTGTGGAAGTGGCAGCGCATGGTGAGCGGGCTGGGATCGGTGGTCAAGCTGGTCTTGTTCCTCGGTTGCGGCACGCTGCTGGGGATGGGAGCCGCCGGCCTGATGGGCGTGCTGGCCTGGCGACGGCAGCGCGCAGTGCGCCGCTAGGCGCGGCGACCCGTTACCTGGCGCACCGCGCCCATCACCAACGACTGAGCTGTCATCCCGAACGCGACGTTCCGTACCGGGTGAGGGATCTCCGTTGCCGAAAGTCATTCCGCGGCCGAAGGTCAGGCCGGCGCTCGCCGCGGGGCCGGGCGGCCTACTCGGCCTGTAACCGCAGCGCGGCAGTCAGAAAGGCGGCCCGCGCGCGGACCGCCGGCAGCAGCGCGTCGGGCACGAACCGCAGCCAACTGGCGTTGATCCACGCGACCACTTGCTCCACGAGCTCGGCCGAAAAGGGGTCCCATGTCCAACGGGCTGCCGCCCGCCAGGAGACCTGACGCCACTGTCACGGCGAACAGGTATCCGCTCGCCCGAGCGGTGGCGCGGCGCTCGGCCCGGCTCAGGCGCGCCGCGCTGAGACACAGGACCAGCGTCCAGACCGCCCCGAGCGCGCCCCCGCCGCGCTCGGCGGCCGGCTCCAGCCGTTTCTCGCTTTGTGATCGGGGGTTTTACCCCGCTGGCGCTGGACAGTGCGCCGGCTTCGGGATGGCACGGCCGGCGACTGTGCCCGGCTGAGGGGAGCTACTCGACCCCGGGCGCCTCGGGCGGCTGGCCTGGAAGGGTAGCGGCGACGCGCAACTCGTAGTCGTCGCCGTTGTGCTCCACTTTGAAATCGACAATGTAGCGCGCGTCGCCGGCGAAGTCGGCCAGCTTGCGCAGGATGAGCTGCGCGGCCAGCAGGCGCATGTCGCGCCGGGTGGCCTCGTCCACGTGCAGGCGTTCGGGGCTGAACGCTTCGTCGGTCATGGCCGCGCGCTCGGCCGGCGGGAAGAGCGCCAGGTTCCAGGCCAGCACCGCCAGCTTGAGCAGCTGCTCGTAGGCGGCCGGGGTCTCGGCCAGCTCGAGATACGGGGCGACGAACTCAGCCAGCACGTCGGACATCTTGACGGGCGCGGTTTCGGCGTCGGCCGGGTGCGCGCGGCGGCGCGTGGCGCGGGACATACGAGAGATTATAGGCGATTTCAACTACGCGCGAGCTCGCTTCTCGATGAAGCGCACTCCCGCAATCGCTTTGAAGTGCTCATCTTGAGTCCAAAGTGTCGCTTCCATGACCTGGGCCGTCGCCAGGATCAAGCTGTCGGCCATGGGCAGGCCATGCTCCAGCGACGTCTTCGCCGCGCGCAGGGCCAGCGCTGGACCCAATTCGACCACTTGACCCTGGAGCATTTGAGCCGCGGCTCTGAGTGCGTCGTTCTCCCCTCGCTGCTGATGGATGCGCTTGAAGACCTCATACAGGCTGATTACGGGAACGACCAGCTCGTCTGTCTTTTCGATGGCAGGCGCAAAGAACCTCGCATTCGGTTCGTCAGCAAAGTACTCCAGCCAGCCGGATGAGTCGACGACGTTCATACGCGATCATCGTCACGCTTAATCGAGGTGTCAATCCCTCTCAAGAACCCGCGCATCTTCTTGACAGGGACAATTGGGATGAGCTCAATGCGATTGTCGTAGAGCACGACTTGCACTTTTTGCCCGGGCTTAAGGCCCAATGAACGCCTGACACTCAGCGGAATGACAACTTGATACTTGGGGGAAACGGTCACGACTTCCATGGCGCCTCGTCCTGCGGTGATCGATCGA
>JADLEU010000273.1 GCA_020845955.1 Anaerolineales bacterium | reverse complement strand
TCGCGGCGGAGCATGTCGGCCGCCCATTGATGGCCGACGACGTCCCATCCCATGAGGCTATTCTAGCACGCGGGCAGCCAGGGCCGGCGGCCGTGGCAGCGAAAGGCAGCGGCTGCCCATTGTCAAACGACAGGCGGCAGGCTATAATGTTCATCCACGGGCGGTTAGCTCAGTTGGTTAGAGCATCGCGTTGACATCGCGAAGGTCGTAGGTTCGAGCCCTATACCGCCCACTCAACGATATCGTGACACGCGACGACCGGGACGAGTAGCCGGGCAAGTGCTTCAGGGAGGTCGAGGCCACAGACTGCAAGCCTGACCAGCACGCAACCGGCGAAAACCACCCGCGAGCCTGAGCCGGAAAGCGCCCTCGGCGCGAGTATGGCAAACGGGCCGGCCCGTTATAGCCGCTAGAGATGCCGGCGCAGCGCAGTGCGCCTGGCAAGTTGGGTGGAACCGCGGAGGTCTGGCGCCTCTCGCCCCATGCTGGGGCGAGAGGCATTTTGTTTGTTGGCGCCAATCGATGCAAGGCGGCCCGCCGGGGCCGCGGTCAGGAGTGAAGAATGTCTGACAAACCTGCTGAACGTTACGAAGATTCTGAACTGTACAAGATCCGTCATTCGGCGGCGCACGTCATGGCCCAGGCCGTGCTCGAAATGTTCCCCGGCCAGGCCAAGATCGCCATTGGCCCGCCCATCGCCGACGGCTTTTATTACGACTTTGACCTGCCGCGCGCCCTGACGCCCGACGACCTGGAAGCGATCGAAAAGCGCATGCGCCAGATCATCAGCGGCCGGCACCCGTTCAAGCGCCAGGAGGTCAGCGCCGAGGCGGCCCGCGCCCAGTTCCGGGACCAGCCCTACAAACTGGAGCTGATCGATGGCCTGGAAGCGGGCGGTTCCGACGAGTATGGCAATCCGCTGGCGGACAAGCCCGTGATCTCGTTCTACACGCAGGACACATTCACCGACCTGTGCCGGGGCCCGCACGTGGAGCACACGGGCCAGATCAACCCGTCGGCCTTCAAGCTGCTGAGCATCGCCGGCGCCTATTGGCGGGGCGACCCCGACCGCCCGCAGCTCCAGCGCATCTATGGCACAGCCTGGAAGACGGCTGACGAGCTCGAACAGTATCTGTGGAAGATCGAGGAGGCCAAGAAGCGCGACCACCGCAAACTGGGCAAAGAGCTCGACCTGTTCAGCGTCTCCGACGAGGTCGGCCCGGGGCTGATCCTGTGGCACCCCAAGGGCGCGCGCGTCCGCGTGATCGTCGAAGACTTCAGCCGCAAGGCGCACCTCGAGAATGGCTACGAGTGGGTGTTCTCGCCGCACATTGGGCGCGGGCACCTGTGGGAGACGTCGGGCCATCTCGGCTTCTATAAAGACAGCATGTACGCGCCGATGGACATCGAAGGCGAGGCCTATTACGCCAAGCCGATGAATTGCCCGTTCCACATCGCGATCTTCAAGAGCCGGCCGCGTTCGTATCGCGACCTGCCCCGGCGCTACGCCGAATACGGAACGGTCTATCGCTACGAGCAGAGCGGCGTGCTGCACGGCCTGACGCGCGTGCGCGGCTTCACGCAGGACGACGCCCACATCTTCTGCCGGCCCGATCAAGTCGAAGAGGAGATCCGCCGTGCCCTGGACTTCTCGCTCTACGTCCTGCGCGCCATGGGTCTTACGGATTTCAAGGCATACCTGGCCACGCGGCCCGAGAAGTACGTGGGCGAGATCGCCGACTGGGGCATGGCCATCGAGGCCCTGCGGCAGGCCGTGGAGTCAGCCAGGGTGCCCTACCAACTGGACGAGGGCGGCGGCGCCTTCTACGGCCCGAAGATCGATCTGAAGGTCAACGACGCGCTCGGCCGCGAGTGGCAGCTCAGCACAATCCAATTCGACTTCAATATGCCGGCGCGCTTCGGATTGGAGTACACGGGCGAGGACGGGCAGCCCAAGCGGCCCTACATGGTACACCGGGCCTTGCTTGGCAGCATGGAGCGCTTCATGGGCGTGCTGATCGAGCACTACGCCGGGGCCTTCCCGCTTTGGCTGGCGCCGGTGCAGGCCGTGCTCATCCCGATTGCCGACCGGCACGTGGCCTACGCCCAGCAGGTCGCCGAGCGGCTACAGGCGCTTGAATTCCGGGTGGAGGTAGACCAGCGCAGCGAGCGCATGCAGGCCAAGATCCGCGACGCGCAACTGCAGAAGGTCCCCTTCATGCTGGTCGTGGGCGACAAGGAAGCCGAGGCCGGCGCGGTGTCGGTCCGCCGCCGCACGGGCGAGGATCTCAAGGCCAAATCCCTGGACGAGTTCGTCGCCCTGGCCAAGAGCGAGCTCTGAGCCGGCACGCGCATCTGATCGAACGCGGGCGGGCGCCGAGAGACGCAATCTCTCGGCGCCCGCTCATTTCCGTGCTAGCTCAGACGCAATCGCGCCGAGCGTCTTGTGCCAGCCGCCTAACAGCTTGCCAATCTCGGTCAGGAGACCGGCAGCGTGTTCATACTGGGGCAGCGTCAGGCAGCCCAGGTCGGCGCACAACCGAAGCAGATGGCGAAGCTGCGCGAGTTGCGCGTCGGCTTCATGCAGGCGCACGGCGCGTTCCGGACCGCGGCGCAGCCCGGCAGAAATCAAGGTCTCGTGGAAATCCAGGGCGCGGCGTTGAACGCGCTCCGCCAGCGTGAAGCGATAGTGGCGCGGGAACTTCGCGGCGCGTGGCAGCAGCCAGAGCAGGAAGTCGTACGTTCGCGAGAAGATCGGCGACTCAGGCATGGCTCAACACTACCTGGCGCAGACGCCAGGTGTCGCCATAGCGGGCATGGTTGACCCAGCCCTGGACGGATGCTGTGATTTGGCTCCAGGTCACCTGGCCTTCAGCGCACTGCCGGCGCAGCGAGCGCAGCCGGCGCTGAAAGTTGACGCCGTTACGGCGCTTGAGCCGCCGGTGCGAGGGGTACACACGAAAGCCTAGAAACGGGATGCCGCTCGCCACCGCGTAGACCTGGGCGCGGCCAGCATGTGGTGTCAGCCGTAGGCTCGCCAGGTGGTCGGCACAAGCTGCGCCCCAGGTATGCAGATCGGCTTTGCGGTCTCCGAACAGCAGGAAGTCGTCCACGTAGCGCACGTAGCCCGCGCATTTCAGATCGCGTTTCACGAAGTGATCGAAGCCATTGAGATAGACGTTGGCCCAAAACTGGGAGGTCAGATTGCCAATGGGGAGGCCGCGCGGGCGCACGGCCGCCAGGAGGTCGTCGCCGGGGAACCATTGCAGGTCGTACTCTTCGGCCAGTACGCCCACCCCAGAGGCCAGGATGCGATCGCACACGTCGAGCACCCGCTCGTCGCAGATGAGCCGGCCCAACTCGGCGCGCAGCAGGGCGTGGTCGATGGATGGAAAGTATTGTTTCAAATCGCACTGCAGCACGTATCGCCAGCGGCGGGCGAACTGCTGACAGCGGTCGAGCGCCCGATGCGTGCCCTTGCCTACGCGATTGGCATAGCTGTCGTGGATGAAACGCCGCTCCCAGATCGGCTCGATCACGTTGACGAGGGCGTGATGCACCACGCGGTCGCGGAAGGGCGCGGCCGAGATCAGCCGGCGTTTGGGGTCATGGATGTAGAAGCTGTGGTAGGGGCCCGGCTGCCAGGCGCCCGTGCGCAGCTCGTCGCGCGGCCGCAGCAACTCGGCTTCCTGGTCGTATTCGAAGGCAGCCACGGATTCCACACTGCGCTTGCCGCGCCGCGCTGCCCGGCAGGCATGGTACAGGTTGTCGAATGAGCAGACCTGGGCGTACAGATCCCGGTAGGTCTTCATATGCACGGGTGCCCGGCCCCAACGTTCGCGGGGGACCGCTACCAGAGGGGACCGGGCGATTCTGTATTTGCCACCCGCTGCCGGGAGGCCGGGAAGCGACCCGCCATTTTGGGCCTCGGCGTGGCTGCGCGGGGGCAGCACGCACTACCGGCCAAGAACCAAAGCGTGGAGCGCACCACCCGGAAGCCGAGGTTGTTGTTGAAGTTTGCCGGCTCGTTCCTGTTGCGGTAAGCGGCCCGGCAGTTCCTACGATTGTTGAAGTAAGAGCCGCCGCGCACCACCCGGGGAGGCGCTGTTGGTCGTTCCCTTACCGCGTGTAGGGTGCAAGTCGCGTGCCAGCGAAACGCACCCAGCGTCGCGAAAAATCGATTCGCTCCGCGCCTAGGCGCGGAGCGAATCGACACAGAAATCAGTAACCAGGACTCCAGAATTTCAAGCCCTATGGGGAGCGCACCACCCGGAAGCCGAGGAGGTCGCTGAAGTTTGCCGGCCCGTTCCAGTCGCGGCAAGCGGCCCGGCAGTTCCCACGATTGTCGAAGTAAGAGCCGCCGCGCCCCACCCGGGCCAGACCCTCCAGCGGGCCGTGCGGGTCGCGCTCGACCTGTTCTGCCTCGGCACGCTTCTCGTAGAGCTTCTCATCCCACCAATCACCACACCATTGCCAGACGTTACCCACCATATCTTCGGCTGCGCCGCCGGGCCAGACCGCCGCGCCATGCGGATACATGCCCACGGGCGTTGTGGCGTTGAGATCGGATTCGGCCGAGTTGCAGCAGCCGTCGTCCCATTCGTTGCCCCACGGCCACTGCGCATTGCCTGGTCCGCGCGCCGCCTTCTCCCACTCCGCTTCGGTGGGTAAGCGGAAGGTCTGGCCGCTGGCGGCGCACAGCCAGTTGCAGTAGGCCTGGGCCTCATACCAGGTGACGCCCACCACCGGCAGGTTGCCGGCGCTCCATTGCGCATCGTCCCAATAGAAAGGTTGGTGACGTCTGGCCGCCGGGCGCTGCTCCAGCCAACGCTCGACGGTCTGGCGCGTCTCGCTGGAGTAGAATGACGTGTCCGGCCTTAGCTCGGCAGTGCGCCACAACCGGCCAGTCCCTTGCCACCAGGGCTGGTCCGGATTGTAGCCGCCGGCCTTTACAAAGGCGCGGTATTCGGCGTTGGTGACCGGGTAACGGCCGATCTGGAACTCGGAGACGTAGACGGTGTGAGAGGGTTGCTCGTCCGGCCAGGCTTCGATGCCATACTTCTCCTTGAGCCATTTCGCTTCGTTGTCGCCGGTGCCCATGCGGAACTCGCCGGC
>JADLEU010000272.1 GCA_020845955.1 Anaerolineales bacterium | reverse complement strand
GTGTCGAGCGACGACTGGCTGACCGGCACCGTGGCCGCGGCCTGCGGCGGGACGACCACCGTGGTCGACTTCGTCGAGGCGCTGCCCGGCGAGCGCTGGATGCAGGCCTTCGCGGCGCGCCGCGCGCGGGCCGAGGCCCAGGCCGTCATCGACTTTGGGCTGCACATGAGTTTCAACCGCGCCGACGCCGCCAGCCTGGCGCAGGTGCGGCCGGCCCTGAGAGCGGGTGTGGCGAGCTTCAAGATCTACATGGCCTACGACGGCATCCGCCTGACCGACCCCGAGATGCTGTTGGCGCTGGACACGCTGGCGGCCGAGGGCGGGCTGGCCATCGTCCACGCCGAGAACCACTATGTGATCATGCACCGCGTGGCGCAGCACCTGGCCCAGGGCCGCACGGCGCCGCGCTGGCACCCACACACCCGCCCGGCGCTGGCCGAGGCGGAGGCCACCGAACGCGTGTTGACCATGGCGGCGCTGGCGGGCGCGCCCGTGCACATTGTCCACGTTAGCGCGGCCGAGGGACTGGCGGCGATCCGCCGCTTTCGAAAGCGCAGGGGGTCGGCGGTGACGGGCGAGGTGTGTACCCAGCACCTGCTGCTGACGGGCGCGCTCTACGACCAGGAGGGGTTCGAGCCCGCCAAATACAGCATGGCGCCGCCCCTGCGCACGGCGGCCGACAACGCCGCCCTGTGGGCTGGCCTGCGGGACGGCGCCCTCGACTTTGTGGTGACCGATCACTGCCCCTTCACGCTGGCGCAGAAGCGCGGCGAACGGCGCACGCCGGAGTTCCGCCGCCGGCCGGATGGCATCCACCCCACGCCGGCCGAAGAACCGTGGTCACACGGGCTGCCGCCCTTCAACCAGATCCCCGGCGGCGCGCCCGGCGTCGAGACGCGGTTGGCGCTGACCTATCACTTCGGTGTGAACGCCGGCCGGCTGACGTTGCCGCAATTCGTGAACGTGACCAGCACGGCTGCCGCCCGGCTTTATGGCCTGTACCCGCGCAAGGGCACGCTGGCGCCGGGATCGGACGCCGACGTCGTGCTTTTCGACCCAGCCCGCGCGGTGACGATCCGCGCCGAGCAACTGCGCCAGAATACCGATTACACGCCTTACGAAGGAATGCAGGTGCGCGGCTGGCCACGGACGGTGATCAGCCGGGGCGAGGTGATTGTGCGTGACCACGTCTTTGTGGGCGCGGCGGGCCGAGGGCGGTTCCTGGCGCGGCAGGCGGCTGCCTCTCTGGGAAGCTGCGGCCCGACGGACTAGCGACTCACAAAGGGCAGAAAGATCGTCTGGCTGACCACCGAGAAGGTCCGGACCACGCGCGCGACATTGCCCCGCTGGTCGGCGGCCTGGCCGGTGTGCTCGATCGGCCGTGAGAGCGGGAGAACGGCGATGCCATCACCGGCCTGCCGCGCGGAATCCAGGGACCGGCCCTACGCCTCGTCGGGCGTGCCCTCGCCCGTGTTGATTGAGCAGCCCAGATCCACCCAGCGCGCGAACGTCATCTCCTCGTCAATCGTTATCCCCGCCACCCCTACGCCGGCCGGGTGCGCCGTGCTGGCGACGAAGTCGAGATCGGCCTGGTTCGCCACCAGGTCGGAGCCAGGCCCGGCGCGCCACGCCGGCCTAGCCACCGGCCATGGCCCCCACCACCCGCAACGGCTCGGCGCCCGCGACGACCGCCTCGGGCAACGACGTATCGTATGGCTCTTGCGACCAATCCTGCCCGCAGGTGAAGAAGCGGATAAAGGCCCGGCGCTGAAGCGTGCCATGCTCGCGGATCGTGCCGCGCAGCACCGGATAGCGGGCCTCCAACGCGTCCAGCACCGCGCCCAGGGTCACGGGCGGCTCAACTGCCAACTCGACCTCGCGGTCCACCCGCGCCAGCGTGCGCAGGTGGTGCGGGATGACAACGCGGATCATGGCAAAGTCTGGGCTTCGACGGAGAGCACGGCCGGCAGATCGCGGACGATCGGGGTCCAGTTGTCGCCGGCATCGGCCGAGGCGTAAACCTGGCCCCCGGTGGTTCCGAAGTACAGGCCGCACGAGTCCAGCGTGTCCACCGCCAGCGCGCTGCGCAAGATGTTGACGTAGCAATCGCTCTGCGGCAATCCCTTGGTGAGCGCTTCCCACTCGTTGCCGCCGGTGCGGCTGCGGTAGACGCGCAGCTTGCCCTCCGGGGGGTAGTGCTCGGAGTCGCTCTTGATGGGGATGACGTAGATCGTCTCGGGCTCGTGGGCGTGGACGGCGATGGGGAAGCCGAAGTCGGTCGGCAGATTGCCGCTGACCTCGTGCCAGGTCTCGCCGGCGTCGTCAGAGCGGTTGACGTCCCAATGCTTCTGCATGAACACCACATCCGGGCGTAAAGGGTGCATGGCCAGGTTGTGAACGCAGTGGCCGACCTCGGCCTCGGGGTCGGGCAGCTCATACTTGGAAACCAGGCCCTTGTTGATGGGGCGCCAGGTCTGGCCGCCATCGTCGGTGCGGAAGGCGCCGGCCGCTGAGATGGCGGTGTATAGGCGGTTGGGGTCGCTCGGGCTCTGCAAAATCGTGTGCAGGCACATGCCTCCTGCCCCCGGCGCCCAAAGTGGTCCCTTGACCGCGCGCAGGCCGGGCAGTTCTTGCCAGGTCTGGGCACCATCAGTGGTGCGGAACAGGGCGGCATCCTCTACCCCGGCGTAGACCGTTTCAGGGTCGGTGAGTGAGGGATCGAGGTACCAGACGCGCTTGAACTCCCACGGGTGCTGCGTGCCATCGTACCACTGGTGCGTGCCGGGGTTGCCGTCGTAATTGAACTCCTTGCCAACTGCCTCCCAGGTCTCGCCGCCGTCACAGGAGCGCTGGATGAGTTGCCCGAACCAGCCGCTGGACTGCGACGCATAAATCCGGTTCGGGTCCACGGGCGAGCCCTTGATGTGATAGATTTCCCAGCCGGCAAAGTGCGGGCCGCTCACCTTCCAGCGCTTGCGCTTCCCGGTGGACGTCAGAATAAACGCGCCCTTACGCGTGCCGACCAGAACCCGTATTCCGCTCATGGTGTCTCCTGTTATGGCAAATGGCTGGACGTGCTCGTACCAACCCATTGTAGAACACCTATTCTAGATAATCAAGATAGGAAATGGATAATTTACTTTTGAAGCTGATGATCGAAGCAATGGCGCCGGGCAGCCGGGGAGGCGGCGCGGGCACGGTCAGGGCAGGTTGCGGCAGTCGAGGCGGCGGCAGTGCCAGGGGCAAGGCGGCGCTTCAATAACGGCTGCGAGCATAATAGGGCGGCTTAACCAACGACCCATCCGTTGTGGGTTGGGCAACCGGGGCGGGTCTAGAGCGCGGCCGAATCCCACCACTTGCTCAACTGCCGCTGCGCCCGCGCGGGCTGGTCTTGATAATGGCTGGTATCATTGAAGAGCATGAGACGGGCGCGGACGGGGTCTTTGAAGTCCAGGACGTTGAGGCAGGCGGGGCGCTGGTCGAGGCGGTCGCGGTAGCCGCGCGCGTCGAAGCCCAGCAGGCTGCTGATGATCAGCCGGATCGTAGCCTTGTGCGACACGACGACCACGTTCTGGTCCTTGTGCCGCAGGACGATCTCACGGATGACGGGTAGGGCCCGCGCCATCACGCTCAGGCCAGATTCGCCGCCCTCGGGGGCAAACGTAAACGGGTCAGCTTCCCAGGTCGCGTATTCTTCGGCGTGGCGCGCCTCGACCTCTGTCCGGGTGTGGCCTTCCCAATGCCCGTGGCCGATCTCGCGCAGCCCGTCGCGCGGTTGTGGCGTGAGGTCGTGGGGCCGGACGATCAGGCGGGCCGTGTCCAGCGTGCGGCGCATCGGACTGCAGTAGGCCGCCACCAGGTTCTCGCCGGCCAGCCGCGCGCCCAGCCGCGCCGCCTGCTCGCGGCCCTCGTCCGAAAGGTCGACGTCGGTGGACCCCGCAAAGCGGTCTTCCCCGCTGAGGGTCGTGGCGCCGTGCCGCACCAGGTAAAGTCGCGTGGTCATGCCTTCAACACCACCAGACGCCCAAGCCCGCGTCAGCCCCTCGACTGATAGACGATTTCGACCTCATCGGCATCGCCCAGGGCCGCGCCCAGCAGGTTGGCAGCGTGCTGCTCCAGGCCGTTGCCGCGCAGGTACTCGAGCGTCAGGCGCGAGATGGTGTAGTCGGTGTCCGTCAGGCTCTCCTCTTCCAGGTTGTCGCGCAGGAACTGAAACTCGGCGTCGCTGAGGTCGCCCAGGTAGCGGTTATCGTTCTTGAGGTACAGCGCGTAGGGCATGGGGCCTCCAGAAATGAAGCGAACGGCTTATTGGTCCTCGGCCAACAGCCGCAGGGTTTCCTTAAGCGCCGGCAGCAGCGCCTGGTCTTCGGGCCAATCGGCGGGCGCGAAGAGCATCGTCATCTGCCCGGCCCGCCGGCCTTCGAGCCGCAGCGCCAGCCCGGCGAGCATTGGGCCGGCCTCCGTGAACCCGACCTGGCCGATAGCGTCAATGGCCGCCATGCGCAAGTTCAGCGCCAGGTCGCGGTCGCCGGCCAGCTGGGTCAGCGCGGCCGCGGCCCCCGGAACGCGCTCGAACAACCGGCGCACGGCTTCGGGCCGCAACGGCGCCAGGCACGCCCGCGCGGCCGCCAACAGCTCCAGCAGCGCCACGATCTCGGCGCGCCCAAAGCGGCGGATGTGCTCGGCCACCACCCGCCGGACCTCGGCCGGGTATCGATACTCTCGGCCGCGCACCTCGAAGTAGTCAGCCAACAGCTGCCCAATCTGAGCGCGCAGCGCCAGATCGGGCTCATGAATGCGCGAGGCCAATAGGTGGCATGTGAGCGGCGAACTGCGCGCGGCCTCGGCGCCGCACAAGATCGCCAGCCCGCGCCGCCGCTCTTCGACGTGCAGCGACACGAACATCTCGCCTGCCGTCCAGTGGTCCACGACCGGCACAGCGCGCGGCGCCAGGCGCGCGGGCGCTGGGGACAGGACGTTGTAACGGACACGCGAGCGGGGCCGGGGCATGCTAGCGGGTCGTGCGCTGGGTGGCGCGCGTCTTGCCGTTGCTGGCTCGGCTGGCGGTCTGCCGGCGGCTGGCGCTGGCGCCACGGGCCGGCTTGTCCTCGACCTGCACCAGCCCCAGCGCCTCGCGCAGCCCGCCTTCCACGTTGCTCCCCAGGTCAACGCGCAGCGCCCGGCGCTGGTGGGCGAGCAGCGCCTGGTAATCACCCAGGGCCTGAGCCTGCTTGAGGACGCTGAACGTATAGCGCTCGCCCGGCACAGGCGCATCGACCATGTCCGTGACCGTGAGCTGCACAAAGACGCCATTGTTGGCTCCACCCTTGTGAAGCTGGCCGGTCGAGTGCAGGAAGCGCGGCCCGTAGCCCACGGTGGTGGCCACCTGAAAGCGGTCGCGAATGGCCGATTGGAGCTCGCGCAGTAGCCTCTCGCGACGCGGCGTACGCTCGAAGTAGGCCGTCAGCGCGATGTAGTCGCCCCGGCGGGCCGATTTGAGATGGCGCAGGAAGCGCAGCGGGAACTGGCCATCGGCCGGCGCCAGGGCCCCGCCCTCGTCGGGCAGCCGCCCGGTTTCGGCGTGCGCGGCCAGCAGCCGCACGGTGTTGTCTTTCGACTCCTGCACGTTGGGCTGGTCGAACGGATCGATCGCCAGCAGCCAGCCGGCCACGGCGGTCGCGATTTCCCAACGCAGGAACTCGCCGCCCAGCGCGTACACGTCCGGCAGGCGCAGCTCAATCACGGGCTGCCCGGCATCGGCCAACTCGGCCAGCGCGCGGTCGCGCCGCCCGTCCAGGCGCAGGTCCGCGAATACCCGGTCGCGGCCGCGGGCATAGGCCGGCGGCCCAGCCAGGCGCTCACCCACCACCGGCAGAATCCCGACCCCCTCCTTGCCTGTGGATTCGGCGATGAGCTGCTCCACCCAATCGCCAAAAGACGCCAGTCTGGCCGAGGCCGCTAGCGTCAGCTTGTCGTGGCCGGCGCGCGCCAGCGCCCCCAGGGCGGTGCCCAGCGCCAGCGCGGCGTTCTGCGCCGCGGGGACATTCGGGCCGCAGGCCAGCGCCATTTCGCGGGCGCGCTCGAGGAGTTGGGCCACGTCAATGCCCATCAGCGCCGCCGGCGCCAGGCCGAAATACGAAAGGGCCGAATAGCGCCCGCCGATCTCGGGCGGGTTCAGGAAGACCCGGCGAAAGCCGTGCGCCGCGGCCGTGCGCACCATGGACGTGTTCGGATCGGTGATGGCGATGAAGTTCTCGCCGGCCCGATCGCCCTTTAGGGCGCGCACCCGCTCCCAGAAGTACTTAAAGAACGCGTTGGGCTCGGTGGTCGAGCCGGACTTAGATGAGATGATGTAGAGTGTGCGAGCCGGGTTGCTGCGCGCTTCGGCCGCCAGCACCGCCGCCGGGTCGGTCGAATCGAGCACCGCCAGGTCGAGGCAGCCCTTGGCCACGCCGAAGGTCTCGCGCAGCACCTCGGGCGCCAGGGAAGAGCCGCCCATGCCGCATAGCAGCGCGTGGGTAAAGCCGGCGCGCTTGACCTCGCCCGCAAAGGTGGTCAGCTCGGCCGTGTGGGCCTGCATCTGATCGAACACGTCCAGCCAGCCCAGGCGGATCTTGATCTCGGCCTGGTGGGCGGCGTCGCCGGGCTTCCACAAGGTCGAGTCCTTGCGCCACAGGCGCTTGATGAAATCGGCCGCGGCCAACTCGTCCTGCGCCTTGACGACCGCCCGCCTCAGAGCGCCGTCCGGCAGCCGCAGCTTCAGGCGGTCGCTTTCCAACACTCCCGCGCGCCGCGCCGCGACAACCGCCAGCAGCGTGTCATACGAGTGCGCGAAGGACGCCACGCCTTCCACTTCCAGTTGGTGGGTCACGTCATCCATGTGGATGCCGGCTTCCGCGAGCTGCTCGATCACCTGCGCCGCCTGATCCAGATCGCGGTCGATGCGCACTTCCGGGCGCCCGTGGTCCTTGTACGCCTGCAGGGTGGCGGGCGGCATCGTGTTCACCGTGTCGGGCCCGATCAGGGCTTCCACGTAGTATATGTCCGGATAAGCCGGGTTCTTGGTCGAGGTGCTGGCCCACAGCGGGCGCTGCAGCCGGGCGCCGTGGCGAGCCAGCGCCGCGAAGCGCGCCCCCCCAAACCACTCGCGAAACTGCTCGTAGGCCAGCCTGGCGTTGGCAATCGCCGCCTGGCCGCGCAGGCCGGCCAGCGGCCGCGCCCCGGCCGCGCCCTCGCCGCCCAGCGCGCGGATCTTTTCATCCAACAGCTTGTCGACCAGGGTATCCACCCGGCTGACGAAAAAGCTCGCCACCGAGGCGATCTGGCTGATCTTCTTGCCCGCGGCCCGCCGGCGCTCCAGCCCGGCCAGGTAGGCCTCTATCACCGCGTCGTAGCGTTCGAGCGAGAAGATCAGGGTGATATTGATGTTCAACCCGTCGGCCACGCACTGCTCAATCGCCGGCAGGCCCTCCAGCGTTGCCGGGATTTTCACCATCACGTTGGGCCGATCCACCGCTTTCCACAAGCGCTTGGCCTCTTTGATAGTGGCGGCCGTGTCGTGCGCATAGTCCGGCCCGACCTCGATACTGACGAAGCCATCGCCGCCGCCCGTGCGCTCGTAAACCGGGGCAAAGACGCCGGCCGCGGCCTGAATGTCCTCAATCGACAAGGCATCGAAAATCGCGGCCGCGCCCTGCCCCTGGCGGGCCAGCCGGGCGATCGTCTCGTCGTAGTCGTCGCTGCCGGCAATCGCCCGCTCGAAGATCGTCGGGTTGGACGTCAGCCCGGTGATGTCGCCGTCCTTGACCATTTTGCGCAGGCTGCCCGACGTCAGCTGCTGCCGGCGGATGTTGTCGTGCCAGGGGGACTGGCCTAGCTTCTGAAGCGCTGCCAGTGGATTCGCCATGCTTACCTCCATCAAGCTTTTCCGGCGTGGGCGGCCTGCTCGATGGCCTTGACCTTGCCCAACCGCCGCACGTGCCGCGGCTCGCCCGAGAAGCGCGCGCCCAGAAAGGGCCGCACCAGCTCGGGAACCAGTTCGGGCCCAATGATGCGCGCGCCCAGGCAGAGCACGTTCATGTCATCGTGCTCGACCCCCTGATGCGCCGAATAAGTGTCGTGGCACAGCCCGCCACGCAGACCCGTCATCTTGTTCACCGCCACACAGGCCCCCACCCCGCTGCCGCACAGCAGAATGCCGCGCTCGGCCCGGCCCGCCTGGATGGCCTGCCCAATGGCCAGGGCGTAGTCGGGATAGTCGACCGGCTCCGTCGAATCGGTTCCCAGGTCCAGCACCTCGTGCCCAGCCACGCGCACTTCCTCGATCACCCTGGCCTTGTACGGAAAGCCGGCATGGTCAGTCGCCACCGCCACAATCATCGCTGTTCTCCCTTTCAGGCCAAGAGCTTGAGGGCCTGCTCGACGACGTTCTCGGCCGTGAAGCCGAACTCGTGCATGAGGCGCTGGTAGGGCGCCGAGGCGCCAAATCGGTCGAGCGTAATGGTCGCGCCCCGCTCGCCCACCCAGCGGTGCCAGCCCAGCGACACGCCGGCCTCGACGCCCAACCGCGCCGTCACCGCCGGGGGCAGCACGCTCGCGCGGTACGCGGCTGGCTGCGCCTCAAACAGCTCCCAGCACGGCATCGACACCAGCCGCACCCGGCGACCGCGCTCGGCCAACACCTTTTCGGCAGCGACGATGTGCTGCACCTCGGAGCCGGTGGCCATCAAGATCAGCTCCGGGTCGGTCACGCGCGGGTTGAGCACGTAGGCGCCCTGCCGCAGCCCCGAGGCCGAGGCCAGCCCCGCCCGGTCGAGCGTGGGCACGTTCTGCCGCGTAAAGGCCAGCGCCGTGGGTCCGTGCCGGTTTTCGATGGCCACGCGCCAGGCCCAGGCCGCCTCGTTGGCGTCGGACGGCCGGATAAAGAGCAGGCCGGGGATGGCCCGCAGCGCGGCAAAGTGCTCCACGGCCTGGTGGGTTGGGCCGTCCTCGCCCAAGCCGATGCTGTCGTGGGTGAAGACCCACAGGCAGCCAGCCTTCATGAGCGCCGACAGCCGGATGGCCGGCCGCATGTAATCGGAAAAGACCAGGAAGGTAGCGCCGTAGGGGATGAAGCCCCCGTGCGCCGCGAGCCCGTTGACGATCGCGCCCATAGCGTGCTCGCGCACTCCGAAGTGCAGGTTGCGGCCGGCGTAGCTCCACGGGCCGCCGGAGGCGCCCTGCGCCCCCTCGGGCGAGACGCCCGGGCTCTCGAAGTCGCCTGCGCCCTTGAGCACCGTGTACGTCGACGGGTTCAGGTCGCCTGAGCCCCCCATCAGCTCCGGCAGCCTCTGGCCAAGGGCCTGCATCACCTTCTCCGAGGCCTTGCGCGTGGCCAGTCCTTTGGCGTCGGCGGCAAACTCGGGCAGGCCTTCGTCCCAGCCGGCCGGCAGCTCACCGGTCAGGCGCCGCTTGAGCTCGGCCGCCTGCTCGGGGAACGCCTGGGCGTACGCCGCCAGCCGCCGGTTCCAGGCCGCTTCAGCCTCGGCGCCGCGGGCCAGCGCCTGCCGGAAGTTCTCCAGCGCCTCGCCCGGCACGAGGAACATGGCGTCCTCCGGCCAGCCCAGGTTGCGCTTGGCCGCCTTGAGCTCGTCGGGGCCCAGCGGGCTGCCGTGGGCCTCAAAGGTGTTCTCCTTGTGAGGCGCGCCGTAGCCGATGATGGTGCGCACGGCGATGAGCGACGGCCGGTCGGCTGCCTGCCGCGCCACCTGCAGCGCGCCGTCGAGCGCATCCAGGTCGTTGCCGTCAGCCACGTGCTGCACGTGCCAGCCGTAGGCGGCAAAACGCAACCCGACGTCCTCGGTGAAGGTCAGCGACGTGGTGCCAGACAGCGAAATGTGGTTGTCGTCGTACAGCACGATCAGCTTGCCCAGGGCCATTTGCCCGGCCAGCGAACAGGCCTCGGCGCTCACGCCCTCCATCAGGTCGCCGTCCGAGGCGATGACGTAGGTGTGGTGATTGACAAGGTCGTGGCCCGGGCGGTTGTAACGCGCGGCCAGGTGCGCTTCGGCTATGGCCAGGCCGACGGCATTTGAGATGCCCTGGCCGAGCGGGCCGGTGGTGGTTTCCACTCCCGGCGTCAGGGTGCTTTCGGGATGCCCGGGCGTCAGACTGCCCCATTGCCGAAAACTCTGCAGATCCTCCAGCGAGAGCGGATAGCCGGTCAGGTAGAGCAAAGAGTAGAGCAGCATTGAGCCGTGCCCGGCGGACAGCACAAAGCGGTCGCGGTCGGCCCATTTGGGGTTGGCGGGATTGTGCTTCAGGAAGCGGGTCCACAGCACGTAAGCCATGGCGGCCGCGCCCATCGGCAGACCGGGGTGGCCCGAGTTGGCCTTTTGGACCGCGTCGGCGGAAAGAAAGCGGATGGTGTTGATGCTCAGGGTGTCAAGTGAGGTGGCAGACATGCCGGCTCCAGGGGCTGAGGCGCTGAACGGCCGGCGCGCAGCATGCCGATCCGCCAATTGAATCTACCGCGAGTACAAGGGAACTGTCAAATGCAAAGGTATAATGCGATCTCATGTCTGACCTGCTGAATCGACTCAAAGCACGCCTGGCCGAAATCGAAGATGTCGAGTACGCGGCGGCTATCCTCGAGTGGGACCAGTTCGTGATGATGCCGCCCGCCGGGGGCGAGGGCCGCTCGTACCAGTACGCCACACTGCAGAAACTGGCTCACGAGTTGTACGTCACCGGCGAGATGGGCCGCCTGATCGAGGCGCTGGGACGCGCATACGCCAGCGCCCCGGCCGATGACGACGACGCGGCCCTGGTGCGCGTGGTCGAACGGCAATACCGGCGCAAGACGCGCATCCCGGCCGCGCTGGTGGCCGAGACGTTCCAGGCCACTTCCTTTGCCCAGGAGGTTTGGGCCCGGGCGCGCGCCAACAACGACTTCGGCGCTTTTCAGCCGCACCTCGAGCGCATCTTCGATCTCAAGCGCCAGGTCGCGGCCTGCTTCCCAGAAGTCGAGGCGCCCTACGACGCGCTGCTCGACGAATATGAGCCGGGCATGCGCACCAGCCAGGTGCGGGCCATGTTCGCCGAGCTCAAGGCCGAGCTCGTGCCGCTGGTCCAGGCCATCGCCGCCCGCCCGCCCATCGACGACAGCGTGCTGCGCCGGGGCTACGCCCCCGCCGACCAGCTCGCGGCCAGCCAGCAAGTGCTCGAGCGGTTCGGCTACGACTTCAGCGCGGGGCGCCAGGATCTCTCCGTGCACCCCTTCTGCACCGGGCTGGGGCTGCGCGACGTGCGCGTGACCACGCGCGTCGACCCCAACTACCTGTCGACCTGCCTGATGGGCAGCATGCATGAGTGCGGCCACGCGCTGTACGAGCTGGGTTTTCCGGCCAGGCACGCGCGCACGCCGTTGGCCCACGGCGCCTCGTTGGGAATCCACGAGTCGCAGAGCCGGATGTGGGAAAACCTGGTCGGCCGCAGCCGCGAGTTCTGGGGTTTCTTCTACCCCCGGCTGCAAGCGATCTTCCCCGGCCAATTGGGCCAGGCGCCGCTAGAGATATTCTATCGCGCGATTAACCGCGTGACCCCCTCGCTCATCCGCGTCGAGGCCGACGAGGTCACGTACAATCTCCACACCCTGCTGCGTTTCGAGCTGGAAGTCGAGCTGCTGGATGGCCGGCTGGCGGCTGCCGACGCCCCCGCTGCCTGGAATGCCAAGGTCAAAGAGTGCTTCGGCCTGGACGTACCCGACAACCGCCTGGGGGTGCTGCAAGACACGCACTGGGCCGCCGGCCTAATCGGCTACTTTCCCACCTATACCATCGGCAACCTGGCCTCGGTCCAGTTCTTCAATCAGGCCTTGGCCGATGTGCCCCGCCTCTCGGCCGAGATCGCCCGCGGCGAGTTCGCCGGCCTGCTGAGCTGGCTGCGCCACAACGTGCATGCCCACGGCTGCAAGTACCTGCCGGCCGACCTGGTGCAGCGGGTGACGGGCCGCCCGCTGGGCGCGAAGGACTACCTGGGGTATTTGAAAAAGAAGTACAGCGCGCTGTACGGGCTGTAGACAGCGCCGGCCCGCCGCGGGTCGTTTCCCCTCCCCATTCGCCCAGGCCGCCGCGGCCAAGCGGTGAGGACCTGGCACGCCCTGCCCATGCGACAATCTCCACAGAGCGGGCCATGGCTCGCCGTGGCCCGCCAACCGGCCTACGCCCATGGGGAGAGTCCAATGCCGGAAGCGCTAAAGGCAGTGTCAGCGGCGCTGGTCGATACCGTGGCGGCGGCCGCCAGCGGCGCGGTGCGCGTGGATGGCCGGCGACGCCTTCTTGAACGAGGCCACCCTGAGCTAACCGCGCGGGGCGCGGTTCGGGTACAATCCGGCCCACGGGGACTGTGACCCAACATGATTCTCCTCTTCGACGTCGACGGCGTTCTGGTGGAAAACCGCGCCTACCGCGCCGGGATCCAGAAAACTAGCGCGTACTTTGGCCGGCGGCTTGGGCTGGACGTAGCGCCCCCAACAGACGCCGAAATCGAGGTCTTCGAAGCCGAGAGCATCACGGTGGAATGGGACACCAGCGGCATCGTGGCCGCCGCGCTGCTCGGCGAGCGCCTGCGCCGCGCCGCCGCCCTGCCCGGCGGATGGGAGGCACTCACGGCGCTGCCCGGAGACCTGTGGCTGGCGCTGGACGTCTTGGCGGCCAGCCCGGCAAGCGCGGCGTCGCGCGCGCTCGCCGTCGACTATGCCGCGCTGGCCCGGCGCGTGGGCGCCGAGGCGCGCGCCCGCGGCGATCTGCCGGCGCGGGCCGCCCTGCGCCTGTTCCTGAGCGGCTTCGACGCCCAAGCCCAGATCCCGGCGGCGGCCGCCCGGCGGCTGTTCGAACACCTGCTGGGCGACGTCTATGCCATTGACCGATCGCCGGCCATGCAGGTCTTTCAGAATATCGTGCTCGGCGACCAGCGCTACGCCGCGCATTACGGCCTGACGCCCCTCGTCAGCGGCCCGGGTCTTCTCGAGCAGCTCGACCGCCCGCTGCTCGACGGCCCCTGGCCGGCCGAGATCCTGCGGCAGCGGGCAGCGGGCCGCCTGTATCCCGTGCTCTACACCGCGCGGCCGAGCCTGGCGCCGCTGGAAGTCAGTCAGCGCCCGCGCGGCTATACCCCTGAGAGCGAAATCGCCCAGGCCCTGGTGGGGCTGGAGGGCGTGCCCGTGATGGGGTTCGGAAAAGTGGATTGGGTGGCGCGGTGCGTGGGCCGGGCGGGGTCAGACCTGGTCAAACCGTCGCCGGTGCACGGCATGGCGGCCATGGCCGCCGCCCGCACGGGACTGGAGCTGGAAGCCATCAAAGCCGCGCTGGCCGTAGAGCGCGGCGATCATCTGCGCTATCCGCTGACTGCCTGCGCCGGAGAAACGGTGCACGTCTTTGAAGACTCGCCCAGCAGCCTGGCGGGCGTCGCGCGCGCGGTGGAGCTGCTCAACCGGCAGGGGCTCAACCTGCGGCTGGTGCGGCATGGCATCGCCCCGGCCGGCTCGCCGAAGCGCGCCACGCTGGCGGCGAGCGCCGACGCCGTGCACGCGACCGTGGGCGACGGGTTGAAGACGTGTGTCGGCGTGGGCGCGTGAGTGTCCACGCCCCCGGTTACGCCTCCGCTTCGCGTTCCGCCGCCAGCCGGGCATGGGCGCCCACCCAGGGCGTCCCGAGCGTGTTGCGCTTGGGCAGGTTGACCTTGTCCAGGTGCTTGGCCAGGTCGGCCATCAGCCCGGGCAGGTTGTGCCACTCGTCGCCCAACACCACACGCTCCAGTTTCTCGGCCGCCCGGCCGGCCCAGCCCCACTCGCGCCGGAACTGATCGGCCTTGAGCCAGTAGTCGCGTTTCTCCCAGGCCAGGCAGGTCACGTCGATGGTGGCGTGGATCTCGTTCAACGCCAGCGCCAGGAACGCGACCAGATCGCGCGTCGGCGTGTCGATGGCGTTTCGCCCGGCGAGCTCGCGCAGGGCCAGCGTCACTGCCTTCATCAGCCGGTCGCGCTGCTTGCCGACCCCATCCGGATTGACCAAACGGCTCAAGGCGTGTGTCTCCTCGCTCGAAGTAAACGATGCCCTTGCGGGCCGGGCCATTGTAGCAGACGCCGGTTCGGCCGCAAGTGGGCCGCTGCTTGGCCCACTCGGGTTCAGCCAGTAAAATGAGCGGCGATTGTGCGCCGCCGGCCTGCCCGCCCCCATTCGAGTTCAAGAGGATGCCGTGGAAGCCAAGTTCAACGAACTGAAGACCCGCCTGGCTGAAATTCATGACCTGAACAAGATCGGCTGGATCCTGGGCTGGGACCAGCGCACCATGATGGCCCCCAAGGGCGCCCGGGTGCGCGCCGAGCAGTTGGCCTCCCTGGGCCGGGTGGCGCACGACAAGT
>JADLEU010000271.1 GCA_020845955.1 Anaerolineales bacterium | reverse complement strand
TTGCGCTGGATACCGGTCGAGAACCCCCCTGGGACAAGCTCCGCAATGCGCTGGACGAGCCGCTGGAGGCACGCGAGCGGCGCGGCCTGGCCCGAGGCAGCGGCAGCGCTCCGCCCGATGAGGAGGATAGCGGGGATTGGTTGCTCGGCTACGTGGTTGGGGCGGACGCCGAGCGTGGCGAGTTAACCCTGGCTTTAGACGAAGAAGTCGAGAAATTGCTGGAGCAGCGCGCGCTTACCCTGCCGCGCTCGGCGACTTTGGTCTATAAAGCCAGTGGGGACCTTGCCCAGATCCGGCGCCTCAAGTTTGGGCTGGAACTCCTCGAGCAGGGCTACGGCCAGAACCCGCGCTTGGCAGACTTTATCTTCGAGGCCGGCAAAGCGCGCCTGCCTGATCCCGCGACGCGCGTCTGGCTGGATCGTGACGAATTGCTCCAGCCGCGCCTCAACGAGGGGCAACGGGCCGCGGTGGAGGGCGCCCTGAGTGCGCCAGACCTGTTCCTAATCCAGGGGCCGCCCGGCACCGGCAAGACCACCGTTATCGCCGAGATCTGCTACCAGAACGCGCTGCGCGGCCAGCGCACGCTGATCGCCTCTCAGTCAAACCTGGCCGTCGATAACGCCCTCAGCCGCTTGGTGCACCACCCCCGCATTCGCGCGCTGCGCCGCGGGCGGGCCGACCGGGTGGAAGTGGAAGGCGCCAGCTTCTTGGAAGATCGCGTCGTCACCACCTGGCTGGCGAAAACGGCGGAGAGTTGTGAGCACGATCTGGCAGAACGGCGCGACCGGATTCGGAAGTTCGACGGCCTGCTCCAGAACCGCCCGCGCCTGGAGGCGCTGGCGGTCGCCCTGGACCGCTATCAGAGCGAGCGCCCCAAACACGCGGCCGCCCTGGCTGCCCTTGAGAGCCAGGTGGCGCCGCTGCAGCAGCACGCGGAACAGGTGGCGCGGGGTCTGGCCCGCCGGCGCGACGCGCGAGACTATTTACAGGGTTTACAGGACTCCCTTGCCGCTGCTGGAGAGGTGAGCGCGCCCTCGGCTGGTGTACGGCTGCCGGTGCTGGACCACCCGGCCGTCCAGGAGCTTCGCGCGCAACTGGCTGAGTTGGCCTCTGCCCTGGCGGCGTGGGAGCCGGTAGTTGCCGGCCGTGGGGCTGCGCCGGCTGACGGCCAAACGGCGCCCAGGCAGGCTGAGATGGCGGCTGCGCAGGGCAGCCTCACCGGGGACGACCCGCCTGCCACGCTGGACGCAGTCCTGCGCGCGGCGGCGGCTGGCCGCCAGCATGCCAAGACGACCCTGGCGCGCCTGGCGGACCTGCGCGCCGGGCTGGAGGCCCTCGGCCAGTTGGCGCAGGCCTGCTTTGACGCGCGCGCCGAGCTGGAGCGCTTGTCGGCCGAGCAGGAGCGGCTGTCTGCTAGTGAGCGGACCTTCAGCGAGCGCCGTGTGGCCCTGGGCGCGGAACGGGATGCGTTACAGGCCAAGGTGGCCGAGCTGGCCTCCTTTGATGCAGCCAAGATCCCAGTGGGTGCCGCGCTGCGCCGCTGGGTTGAGTGGCTGGCCGAGGCCGGCGGCGGGTCGGGCGAGCCGCCGCCCGAGTTCGCCAGCCTACTTGGCCGTGAGATCTGGTCTGCCGCCAGCGAGCGCGCCCAGTTGCACCGCCTGAGCGCGCTGGCGCTGGAGGTGCGCACTGCTCGAACGGAGGCGCGGCGGCTGGCCGACCTGGCGGTGCGATTGGCGGGCCTTTTGGATGAGCTCGTGCCTGAGTTGGCAGCTCAACCGGCGGCTGCCGCCGGCCGGCGCGCGGCCGGGCTGCTGCCAGGCCCGACAACGCGGCGCGGTGGCCGCAGCAGCGCGCACTGGAAACATACTGCTCTGAGCAGCCTGGCAGCGTTTGACGTGCACGGCGGTCTGCACCCGGCCGCCGGAGCTGAGGCGGCCCTGAGCGCCCTGGAGCAGCAGTTGGCGCAAGTGCGCCAACGCCCCCCCTGGCTGGCCGGCGTGTTAGGGGCCGGGGCGCGCCGCCAACAACTGCTCGCCGACTGGGCGCGGCGGCTGCGCGCTGCCGCCGCTGACTTCGTGAGCCGGCGGGCGGACCTGGAAGCGCTGGCACGGCACAAGTCAGCCCGGCTTAAGGATCGGGCCGAGGCCAGCGCGCCTGCGCTGCAGGCAGCCGTGGCGCAGGTGGCTGAGGCCTTTGGCCCGCAGGCGGAGCAGCGGCTCGTCTTCGTGCAGACCGAACTGCAGGCTGTGACCGAGACTCAGCCGGCCGTGACGGCTCGGCTGGCCGAGCTGGACCAGGCGCTGGCCGCGGCCGGGACAGGCCAGTCGCGGCGCGAAATGGACTTGCTGGCGGGGCGCGACGCGCTTGGTGATTCCCCACGCATGCGCCCGTTTCAGAATCTGCTGCGTCAGGCGGCGGCGGGGCGGCGGCCGCCCGATGACTGGGTCCAGGCTTGGGAGACCGCGCTCGCCGACTTCGACACAGCCGTGCAGGGGTTGGAGACCCAGGTGCAGCGCCTGGATCCACAAGCGGCGGTTGCGGCCCTGATCGCGGACGTGAGCCAGGAATTGGCGCGCCTGGAACAGAATGCCGGGCAGGTGCGCCAGTCGCGTCACACCGTGGAGCGCGACTTGCAAGCGGCGCGTGAAGGCCTGGAGGCGTTGGACGAACGTCACGCCCGCGAGCTGGCGTGGTGGCAGACCACGGTCGGGGCGCTGCCGCCGCGCCTGCTGCCCCCGGTCCTGCGCGATACCCCCACAGCCTCGCCGGCTTACGTGCAGGCCATGTTGGCCGCCAGCGCTGCCTGGGACGCTGACCTCCAGCAGGAGCAAGCCTACCTGGCCCGCGCCGAGAAGCTGGTGACCGATTGGGTCCAGCGGCTGCGTGCGGCCGATAAACGCGATGCCGACGACCTCCGCCAGATCTACATCGACAACGCCAATGTCATCGGCATTACGTGTGTGCAGGCCGGCGCCTACCAGTTCTCGCGCCAGTATCGCAACTTCGACTGTGTCATCGTGGACGAGGTGAGCAAGGCCACGCCGCCTGAGCTATTGCTGCCGATGCTCAAAGGCGCTCGCGTGGTGCTGGTGGGTGATCACAAACAGCTGCCGCCCATGATCGGGCCGGACACCCTGACCGACCTCGCCGCCGAGCTCGGCGTGCCGCACGGCGAGCTCGATCACCTGGAGCGATCGCTGTTCAAAGAGCTGTTCGAGGCGGCGCCGCCCGAGCTGCGCGCCATGCTCACCGAGCAGTACCGCATGCACCCGCAGATCATGAACGCCATCAACCAGTTCTATGCCGATCAGCTCACCTGCGGCCTGCCGGACCCCGAACGCCAGCGCGCCCACGGCTTCGACCTGCCCTGGCTGCGGCCCGACAATCACCTGCTGTGGATCAACACGCCCAGCGAGGGCCCGTTCGCCGAGCAAAAGGTGGGCACTACTTTTCTGAACACCGGTGAGGTCGACGTCGTGCTGCGGTTGGTCAAGGAGTTGGACGCGGCCTGGGCTCCCCAGGTGGCCGGCGGCCAGCCACCCAAGGAGGTTGGACTGATCACGTTTTACGGCGCCCAGGTGCGCGAGCTCAAGGCGCGCCTGATCGAACGCGCCGGTCAGTTCAACAACTTGCGCCTGCGCGTGGGCACCGTCGATCGCTTCCAGGGCATGGAGCGGGCAGTGATCATCGTCAGCCTGGTGCGCAACAATCCGCATGGCGCGGTCGGCTTTGCCCGCAAGCCCGAGCGCGTCAACGTCGCTTTCTCCCGCGCGCAGGAACTGCTGATGATCGTGGGGTCGCGCGAGCAGTTCACCGAGCGGGCGCGTAACGATGCTCCTGGGGCCGCCGCGACGGGCGCGATCTACAGCCGCGTGGCTCAGATGGTGCAGTCCGCTCGCGGCTTGCGCCGCACTTCCGATGTTTCCCACGCCTACAAGCGTTGACGGCCGGCTGGCCGAGGCGGTCGCAGCGTTGGAGGCTGCCGATCCGGCCCAGCGCGTGCTCGCGGCGCGCGTCTTTCGTCTGCCCTTTGCCCGGCTGCGCGCGCGGGTCGCGCTGCAGCAGCCGCGCCGGTTCAACATTCTCGAAGAGTTCGTGATCCGCGCTGCGGCCGAGTTGTCGCCTCCGCCCACGCCTCCCGAATTGGCGGCGCTGCTAGGCCTCGATCCCCTTTTCATCGATGGCACGCTGACCCAGCTTGAGCAGTTGAAGGCCGTCACGCGGGGCCCGCAGTCAGCCGTGACCCTGACGCCCCAAGGCCGCCAGTTTGCGGCGCAGGGCCAGGTGCTGCGGCCGGCCGAGCACAAGCCGCTGAGCTTCCTCTATCGTGGAGCAGTCGATCTGCTGGCGCTGTGGACGCCACCGCCGGCCGCCGGCGGTGATCTGCCGGTGCTGCCTGGGGTGAAGGCTGATGAGCGGGAGCGGTTGGCGGGGCAAGCCCAGGCAGCGCTCACGCTGCCTCGCGTCATCGAGGCGGTTGAGGCCGGAGGGTTAGGGTTGCACGTCCCCGCGGAGGGGCGCTTGCTGACAGCCGTGGATCAGGTGGCGGTTGAGGACCTGGGCTTTGCGGCCTGCGGGGCCGCGCTGGTGCAGGATAGCCTGACTGGCCAGGCCGGCGTGCTGATGATCGACCTCGATACCCAGGCCGTAGACGCCAGCCTGCAGGGTGTTATAGACGGCTGGCTCGCCAAAGGCCGCGTCAAGCTGACCGATTTCGGGTTGCCATCTGCCGACGGTGATGAGCCGCCGGGCGGCCTCCCCGCGGAGGATGACGAGCCCGAATTCGCGCGCCGCTACCGGGACCAGCTGGCGGCACGGGCGGCAGGCAAGCCGGTGACGGCGGAAGTCGAGCTGCTGCGCGCTGGAACCGCGGCGGGTCGGGCCCAGGCCATCGCCGCGGCCGCGCGCCGCAGCGCCCTGCTGCTGTATCCACGGCTGACGGCCGGAACGGCCGGGGAGGCGCTGCGCGCCGAGTTGCAGGCCCTGGCTGCCCGCGGCGTCTTAAGCGTGGTGGGGTGGGGCACCGCGGATGACCCTGCTCAGGAGCCTGCGGCACCCGAGCCGGGCGCCGTCGAAGCCCTGCAGCAGCTGCAGACGCCCGAGGGCCTGCCGGCCGTGACGGTCTGGTGGGTGGGCGGCCTGTACGGGCAAGACGTCGTCTTGGATCACGAGGTTTGGATGTCGAGCGTGCCTCATACGCTGACCGTGAGTGCCCAACGCCTATCCGGCGGCGCCTCGACCTATGTGGTCACCGCGCCAGATTTGCTGCAGGCAGCACTCGAAGACTTCGAGCCGCCCTTCGCCCGTGCTGCCCGCCTAAGTTGGCACGCCGTGGCCGGCTCGGCCCGCCGGGCGCGCCAGGAGCTTGACCGCTGCTGTCTCACTTGGCTGGCGATCCGGCGGCCAGCCGAGGCGTTCTCCCACTTGCTCAAGCTGGCCGCCCAACTGGCCGAGAATGAGCCCGAAGATATGCTGGTCGCCTGGGAAGCCTTGACGGTGACGCTGGTCGGCCTGGGCGGTCTGCTGCCCGGCCAGGCCGACCCGGCCGCCACCGCCGAGACGCTCCGCCGGGCAATCCCCGAGTTCCTCGACTGGTCAGACTCGGGCCTGGTGCTGGGTGGCAGCGGCCAGACCCCGTTCGTCAGTGCGCTGCGCGAGCGGCTGGGCCAGCAGACGCAGTGGGATCCGAACAGCACGGAGAGCCTCTTGGACGATGTGCGGCGCCTGTGGGCCAGCCGGGGCGCCCCGGCCGCGCGTATGCCGCTCTCGGCGGTCTTTACGCTTGCGGCTGACGTTGACCCAAAGCGGGAGCGGCTGAAGGCAGCGCCGCCGGCCGGCAAGCGCCCCGCTACCAAATCCTGACATTCCGCACATCGATTCGGGAATAACCACACACGCCAGACCCGCCGGGCCGCGATATGATGGCCGCAGCAGCGGCCCGGTGGTCTGTTTCCGGCTGCCTGCGGCGTGGAGGTCCAGCGGGCGTGACCCAGCCCTTCTTTTCGTTTATCTACTTCATTTACGGTCTGGCTTTCTTCGCCATGGGTCTGCTGGTGGCGCTGGAGGGCGGTCGGGCCTCGGACGAGCGCCTGCGGCATGCGCTGCGCCCCTTGGCCGTCTTCGGCCTGCTGCACGGCCTCCACGAATGGATGGAGATGTTCGAGGTGCTCAAACTCCTGCCGGCCTACGTGCAGGTGCTGTCACTCTGGCAGGGGTTGCGCCTGGCGATCCTGTCGTTCTCTTTCTTGTCGCTGGCGGCCTTTGGCGCCTCGCTGCTGGCCCCCAATCGCCAGTTCCGGCGCTTGAGCCTGGTGATCCCGCTGGCCCAGGTGACGGTGTGGGGCATCGGCGGATTCGTGCTGCGCTCGCAGCTGGGCCAGACGATCGCTCTGTTGGATGCCGTGCATGCCTGGACCCGGTACACCTTGGCCATCCCGGCGGCCATGCTGGCCTCTGTTGGCCTGGTGGCCCAGCAGCGGGCCTTTCGGCGGGCTGGCCTGGTGCGCTTTAGCCGCGACAGCCTGTGGGCGGCCGTAGCCTTTGCCTGGTATGGACTGGTTGGGCAGTTCTTTACACACGCCAGCCTGCTGCCGCCGTCGAATATCATCAATGAGCAGCTCTTCCTGCGCGTCTTTGGCTTTCCCGTCCAGTTGCTACGGGGAGTGGCGGCCTCCGCGGCTTCCGTCTTCATCATCCGTTTCCTGCGCGCCTTCGAGGTCGAGACGCAGCGTCACATCGCCGAGCTGCAGGCCGCGCGGGTGCAGGAGGCCGAGCGGCGCGAAGCGCTGCGCGGAGAACTGCTGCGGCGCGTGGTGGTCGCCCAAGAGGCCGAGCGCCAGCGGATCGCGCGCGAGCTGCACGACGCCACCGGCCAGTCTCTTACCGCGCTGGGTTTGGGCCTGCGCGGCGTCAGCAGCAGTCTGCAGGGCGAAGGTCCGGCGCCTCCGGCGGCAGCCGTCCAGCTGCGCCAATTGGAGACGCTGGTGGCCGGCTCGCTGGATGAGCTGCGCCGCCTGATCGCCGACCTGCGCCCTTCGCACCTGGACGATCTGGGGCTGCCGGCAACGCTGCGCTGGTATGCCAAAGAAGTGCAGCAGCACACTGGCCTGCGGGTGCAGGTCGATATCGAAGGCGGGCAGCGCCACTGCAGCGCTCCGGTAAGGATTGCCCTGTTTCGGGTCGCCCAGGAGGCCCTGACCAACGTGCTGAAGCACAGCGGCGCCAGCCAGGCCTGGGTGCGGCTGTGCTTTGAGCCGAACGCCGTGCGCCTGCAGGTGGAGGACAATGGCCGCGGCTTTCAGGCAAGCTCCGGCCCAGGGCCGGCCACGGCGCCGGCCCCAGGCGGCCGTGCCGCCTGGGGGCTCTTGGGCATGCAGGAGCGCGCCGAGCTGCTCGGTGGCCACTTTGAGCTGACGCCGCGCCCGGGCCACGGCACGATCGTGACGGTCGTGATCCCGGCCGCGGCGGAGGTGGTGGAATGACGATTCGGCTGCTGCTGGTGGATGACCACGCCGTGGTGCGCTCGGGACTGCGCATGCTGCTCGAAAGCGAGCCCAACCTGGAAATCGTAGGCGAGGCGGGCGCCGCGCAGGATGCCCTGCGGCTCGTGGAGCTCCTGCAGCCTGACCTGGTGCTGATGGATATTGGGCTGCCAGACGCCTCTGGCATCGACACCACCCTGGCCATCAAGCAACGCTGGCCGGCGGTGGCCGTGGTAGCGCTGACTATCCACGAGGATGAGGAATACTTCTTTCGGATGCTGCACGCCGGAGCCTCGGGCTATGTGCCGAAACGCGCGGCGCCTGAGGAGTTGCTTACCGCCGTGCGGACGGCGGCGGCCGGTGAGGTCTACCTTTACCCGTCGCTGGCCAAACTGCTGGTCCAGGATTTCGTCGCCGGCGCCCGCCCGGCCCAAGCCGAGGCGCTCAGCGGTCTGACTGAACGCGAACAGGAAGTGCTTGCCTACCTGGCCGAGGGGTCCAGCAACCTGGAAATCGCCGAGGCCCTGACTATCAGCCCCAAGACGGTTGCGCGGCACCGCGAGAATATCATGGCCAAGCTCAACTTGCACTCGCGCACTGACCTGGTCAAGTACGCCATCCGCAAGGGCATTATCCAGCCCTGACGCGGCTGGCGCCCGCGCCAACCCAAGAAATCTTCAGCCCCAACGGAAAAGCGCCGCCACCCACCTGGCATGGGTGATTCACCCCAGGCCGCGTGGGTTGGGTCTCCCAGGCCGCGCGCGGCGGAAGATACGGCGAGCAGCCAATAGCCGCCCCTGGCCGAATCGCCTACTCTTTAGGCAGACCGATGAGCGCCTCAGCTCATCGAAAGCGCAATGGCTGGAGGTAACGATGTCTGCCGCAAGCCTGACCATCCTGATCGGCCTGGCCGTGCGTGTGTTGGCGCCTATCGCCCTGGTTGCGCTGCTTAGCCTGGTGCTGAAAGCGCTGACGGCGTCTGGCGAGGAAGTGGAGCTGTGAACGACCTGCTGGCGCTCTTGACAATGGTGTTGGGGCTGCTGCTGCGCTTTGGCCTGCCAGTGGGGGTAATGGTGGTCTCGGTGCTGCTGCTGCGCCGCCTCGATGCTCGCTGGCAGGCGGACGGCCAGCGCCGGGCGCTGCCGCCGGCGCTGGCTGGACCGCGCTGCTGGGAAGCGCGCGGATGCGCGGAGAACGGCGCGGGCTGCGTTGTTCGTCAACACCCAGACCTCCCGTGCTGGCAGCAGTTCCGCGACCGCGACGGCAACCTGCGGCCCGGCTGCTTGGTGTGCCAGTTCTTCCGTTCGGCGCCGGGAGTGGTCCGCCCGCCGGTGAGCGCCAAATCCTAGCCGGCCCAAGCCAAACCGGACGGTATTTGCCTGGAGGTCTTCGCATGTTAGCCCGCCTGCTTCGTATCCTGCTCGGCTTGGCCTTTGCGCTGCCGTTGGCGTTCGTCACTTACGCTCTGGCCCAGGCCTCGGCTCCGGCGCTTGAGGTCGCCTCGCCGGTTGCCCAGGCCGAGCCGCCGGCTTTACCCGACTGCCAGGAGTGCCATGCCCAATATCAAGAAGTCTGGGAGGTCGGCGCGCACGGCCAGGCGCTGAACGACCCGACCTTTCAGACCGACTGGGAAGGCCAGGGCAAGCCACAGGAATGCCTGGGCTGCCACACGACTGGGTTCGACCCTGCGACGGGCGCGTACGCCGCGGCCGGCGTGACCTGCGCGGCCTGCCACGAGCCGGTCGCGTCGAACCACCCGCTGGCCCCCGCCTTCATGAGCCGCTCGGCCGAGTTGTGCGGCCAGTGCCACCGCGACACCCAGTTCGAATGGCAAAACAGCCGCCACGGCGAAAGCGACCTCACCTGCATCAACTGCCACGATCCACACGCGACCATGATCAAGGCCAAAGACACTTCGAGCTTGTGCGCTGATTGCCATGGCACGCGCGTGGCCGCCTTTGCCCACTCCAACCATGCCGAGGAGGGGTTGACCTGCACCGACTGCCACATTACCGAGACGGGAGCGCCGCCCGGCATGGGCAACGCTCAGCACAGCCACTCGTTTGACGTCAATTTGAATACTTGCACCAAGTGTCACGAGTACGAGATCCACAACCCGGCCGCGGCTATGCTGCTGGCCGCTGACGGCGTCAGCCCCACGGCCGAGCCGCCCAGCGGGCTGAGCTCGGGCAATCCCGCGACCGTCAGCACGGAGCCCCAGCCAACCAGCCCAGTGGGCTTCGCCCTCTTCGCCGGCCTCATCGGCCTGGCCTTTGGCATCGTGCTGGCGCCGTGGCTCGAGCGCGGCCTCCGGCGCTTCGCGCAAGGCGAGGTCAAGGCCTAGACAGGCGCCTCTATGACCAACGAGACCCTTGATCGACGCGGTTTCCTAAAGCTGGGCGCCGCTAGCGCCGTGGCCGCCCTGGGCCTCAAAGTGGCGCAGGAGGTCGGGGCGTCGGAGCCGGCAGGCAGCAGTCCGCACCGCTGGGCCATGGTGATCGACCAGGCCACGTGTGTGGGCTGTGGCCGCTGCACCCTGGCCTGCCAGGCCACCAACGACATCAACCCCAACATCGCCTGGAACGTGGTGCTCAAGGTTGGCCAGCTCGACGGGCAGGATGTTTATCTGCCGCGGCCGTGCATGCACTGCGAGCACGCGCCCTGCGTGGAGGTCTGCCCGGTAGGCGCCAGTTACTACCGCGCTGACGGCATCGTGATGATGGACTACGACAAGTGCATCGGCTGCCGCTACTGCGAGGTCGCCTGCCCCTATGGGGCGCGGGCCTTCAACTGGGAAACGTTCGACGGTCGCAACCCGGCCGTGCCCCTGTGGGGCGAGACCGAGGTCGAACGGCGGCCGCGCGGCGTGCCAGAGAAGTGCTCGTTCTGTTTCAGCCGCATCGACCGCGGCCTGGCGCTGGGGCTGACCCCCGGCGTCGATGCCGAAGCGACCCCGGCGTGCGTCAATATATGCCCAATGGGCGCCCGCGCCTTCGGCGATCTGAACGATCCTGAGTCGCCGGTCAGCCGGTTGTTGGCGAAGTATCCATCCTACCGGCTGCGCGAGGACCTGGGCACCGGGCCGCGTGTCTACTACCTGCCGGCGCGCGAGGAGGGAGCAGAAGGATGACGACCCTGGCCATCAAACCGCGCAAGTTCGCGATGCCTGGGCCGCTGCAGGTCTGGCTGGCTGGCCTGGCCACGATCATGGTCGCTGGCCTGGCCGCCGGGTTGATCGTCCTCTCCCGCGGCCTGGTCGTCACCAACCTGACCGACCTGGTACCCTGGGGGCTGTGGATCACGATTGACCTGTCGGCGATTGCCATGAGCGCGGGCGCCTTCTCGCTCTCGGCGGCGGTCTACCTGCTGGGGCTCAAGCGCCTGGCCCCCCTGGCGCGCACGGCCACCTTCATTGGCCTGATCGGCTACAGCATGGCCGTGCTGTGCCTGATGCTCGATATTGGCCGGCCCGACCGCTTCTGGCACGCGCTGGTGTTTTGGAACCCCCACTCGGTGCTGTGGGAAGTGACGATGTGCGTCACGCTGTATTTCACGGTCTTGGTCATCGAGACCGCCCCGATCTTCGGCGGGCTGCCGTGGCTCAAGCGCCGCTGGCCTCGCATTTCCCATCTCCTGGTGGGGCTGCATCGCCTGGCGCCGGTGCTGGCGCTGGCGGGATTGGGACTTTCGATGCTGCACCAGTCGTCGCTGGGCGCCACCTATGGCGTGCTCAAGGCGCGGCCAATCTGGCACCGGCCCGACCTGTCGGTGCTGTTCATGCTCTCGGCCATCGCCGGCGGCCAGGCACTGACCGTGCTGGCGACGACGGTCACCGCCCGCCTGCGCCCGCGGATCAAGCTCGACGCGGAGGCGCTGGACAAAGTCACGCGCTTCATCGGCTGGACCCTGGTGGTGTACACCTACATCCGCTTCTGGGATGCCCTCTCGATGACGTACACCTATCTGCCGGGCCGCACCGAAGGTCTGCGCTGGCTGACCAGTGGCCCGTTTGCCTTCAACTTCTGGGTAGGCGAGATCCTGCTCGGCGCGGTCGTGCCCAGTCTGCTGCTGCTGGCGCCTCGGCTGCGCCAACTGGGCTGGACTCGTACCGTGGCGCTGGCGCTGGTGGTCGGCGGCGTGGTGGCCTACCGCTGGGATGTCAATCTGGTCGGCCAGTTGGTGCTGCTGTCGTACCTACCG
>JADLEU010000270.1 GCA_020845955.1 Anaerolineales bacterium | reverse complement strand
CGCAGGGCGAGCGCCTAGCGGCGCTTCCTCAATGATGCCCAGCACATCCCCAATACGCACGTCTTCCCCTTCGGCGCGTTCGATCCGGGCCAGCACCCCAGCCTTCTCGGCGCCGACTTCCAGGTTGACCTTCTCGGTTTCCAGCTCGACCACGGCCTCGCCGGCGGCCACCGCGTCGCCGGGCTGTTTGAGCCAATGGCCGACGGTCGCCTCAAGCACCGATTCGCCGAGTTCGGGGACGACAATCTGAATGGCCATATTCGTCATCAATCCTGTAAGTGAATGGCCCTTCCAATCAGCCGGTGAACAAGACGGCCATCGCCGCGGCCGGGCCAAATCTGCCAACTAGGGCCTATGCCGAGACTGCCTCCAGGGCTCGGCCGAAGGCCCGCTCGACCAACGCCTGCTGGTTCAGCGCGTGGCGCGCCGACGATCCCTCCGCCGGGCTGGCGTTGCGCGGCCGGCCAAGAAAGTGCAGCGGCCAGCGTCCAGCGATGCGCGCCTCGAGGTGCGGTCGCAGAAACTCCCAGGCGCCCATATTGGCCGGTTCTTCCTGCAGCCAGACGACTTCCTGCAAGCCCGGATAGCCCTCAAAGATCGGCTGGAAATCGTCAGGTCGAAATGGGTACAACTGCTCCACCCGGGCAATGGCGACCGCGGGCGTCCGCCGGGGGCTGCCGGTCAGGTCGAAGTACACCTTACCGCTGCACCAGACCAGGCGGCGCACTTGTTCGGGGCGCTGGCGGGCCAGGGCATCGTCGATGACAGGCTGCCAGCGGCCCTCGGCCAATTGGCGCGGGCTGGAAGTCACGCCCGGGTGGCGCAGGAGGCTCTTAGGCGTCATGACGATCAGCGGCAGCGGATCGGCTTTCAACAAATGGGCCTGGCGGCGTAGCAAATGAAAGTACTGAGCTGAGGTCGTACAGTTCGCGATCCGCACGTTCGTTTCAGCCGCCAGGCTGAGGAAGCGCTCGAGCCGCCCGGTCGAATGATCCGGCCCTTGGCCCTCGTGGCCGTGCGGCAGCAGCAGCACCAGGGACGGTGTCTGGCCCCATTTGGCGCGGGCCGAAACGATGAACTCGTCGATGATCACCTGGGCGGAGTTGATAAAGTCGCCGTACTGCGCTTCCCACATCACCAGCCGCTCGGGCTGCTGAACGTTGTAACCATACTCGAAGCCCACGGCAGCGGCTTCGGACAATGGGCTATTGTAGACCTCAAAGGTCGCCTGGGCCTGCGGTAAAGCCTGCAGCGGCGTGAAGGCAGCGCCGGTCCGCGCATCGTGGAAGACCGAGTGGCGCTGGCTGAAGGTGCCGCGCTCAACGTCCTCGCCGGTCAGGCGGATGGGCGTGCCGTCGGCCAAAATGGAGGCCAGAGCCAACTGCTCGGCCAGGGCCCAGTCGATGCTGGGGTGATCGAGATCGTCGAGCGCGCCGCGACGGCGCTCCAGGGCGCGCGCGAGCTTTGGATGCGGCGTGAAGCCGTCGGGGAGCCTATGTAGTCCCCGGTGCAGCGCCAGCAGCTTCTCCGCAGGCACGGCGGTGTCAACACGCCGCGCAGCGCCGCGCGGCGGCGGTTCGGGCACGGGCTCGAGCGGTTGCGTGTCGGGCGGCAGGCGCTCCAGCACGCTCTGCAGCTCTTCCATCCGCGCGCGCACCTCGGCCTCGGCTTGGTCGGGCGTGATCTGCCCGCGCTCGACCAGTACCTGCGCCCAACGCTCGCGGACGGTGGGATGCTGTTCGATGGCCCTGTACATTAGCGGCTGGGTGAAGGCAGGCTCATCGCCCTCGTTGTGGCCGTAGCGGCGATACCCAAACAGGTCGATCAGGAAGTCTTTCCTAAAGCGGGCGCGGTAGGCATAGGCCAGCCGCGCGGCTTCCAGACACGCCTCGGGTTCGTCGGCGTTGACGTGGACGATGGGGATTTCAAACCCCTTGGCCAGGTCGCTGGCATACAATGTGCTGCGCCCGAGAGCCGAGGGAGTGGTGAACCCGAGCTGATTGTTGGCGATGATGTGCAGCGTGCCGCCGGTGTGCCAGCCTGGAAGCTGAGCGAGGTTCAACGTCTCGGCCACGATGCCCTGGCCGGGGAAAGCCAAGTCGCCGTGGATCAGAATGGGAAGCGTCAGCGATGGGTCGAAGCGCGCTGATCCGCGCTCATCCACCTGGCTGCCGGCGGCGCGGGCCATCCCCTCCACGACCGGATTGACTGCCTCCAGGTGGCTCGGATTGGGCGCCAGGGTGACGACTGCCTGAGCGGAATGGCCGTCGGCCGCCGCTAGTTGCCCACCCAGGTGATATTTGACATCGCCGGTCCAGCCCAAGTCGTCGTCGCGCTTGGATCGTTGGCCAGCCTTGATGGGGTCTTTGAACTCGGCCAAGACCTGGGCGTAGGGCTTGTGAAGGATGTGGGCCAGCACGTTGAGCCGGCCGCGATGGGCCATGCCGATCAAGATGAAGCGCATACGATCGGATCTAGCGCCACCCAGAATCTCGTCGAGCATGGCCACCAGCATGTCGAGCCCCTCGATCGAGAAACGCGTCTTGCCAGGAAAGATGCGGTGCAGAAAGCGCTCGAAGGTTTCGACCCGGGTCAGCAGGGCGAGCAGCGCACGACCGTCGATGGGCGCCCGCGGCGGCCGGAAGCGGCCCGTTTCGGCCGCGTGGCGCAGCCAATCGCGCTCGGCTGGCTCGCGGACGTGGTCATAGTCGTAACCGATTGGGCCGCTGTAGACGCGCCGCAGCACCTGAACGGCTTCCAAGGCGTTGCCGGCCTGTTCGGCTATGGGCCGGCCAACCAGGCTGGCCGGCAGGCTGCGCAGATCGGACTCGGTCAGGCCATGGGCGCTGGGCAGCAGCAGCGGGTCGCCCGGCGGCGGCGCGCCCAGCGGGTCGAGCCGGGCCGCCCGGTGACCGTGACCGCGTATGGCGTGCGCCAGGTTGACCGCGCCTACCACCTTGCTCAGGTCAAACGCGCTGGCAGTTGGCGCCAGCGCCTCGGTTTCGACAGGCGGCGCCCAGCGCTCAAAGAGCTGGCGCGTGACCGCGTCGACGGCGTTGGGGTCACGCCGATAGCGTTCATAGAGCTCCACGACCCAGCCGGCGTTGGGCCCGTGGAACTCGCGCCAAAGGTCCATACCCACTATTCTAGCAAAGTTGGGACGGTCTTAGCGCCTCACGTTCTGGCGGGGTAGATCAACACACGGTTGCGCCCGGCTTGCTTGGCAGCGTACATGGCCTGATCGGCGCGCGCGATGAGGGCCGCTAACTCGCCGACATCGGCCTGGGCATCGGCCACGCCCAAGCTGATGGTAATTGGCAGGCGATCCGCTGCCGTCGGCACAGGCGTCAGGGCAATGGCCCGCCGCAGCCGCTCGGCCACCAGGCGGGCACCGGCGAGGCCGGTTTCGGGCAGCACCAGCACGAACTCTTCGCCGCCGTAGCGGCCAATCAGATCGATGCTGCGAATGTTGGTGCGCAAGCGGCGCGCCACCTCAGCGATGACGTCGTCCCCGGCGGCGTGGCCATAGGTGTCGTTGACCTGCTTGAAGTGATCGATATCCAGCATGATGGTCGAGAGCGCGCGGTTGAAGCGCCGGACGCGCCTAAATTCGCGCTCGGCCAAGGACAGCAGATGCCGGCGATTATAGAGGCCGGTCAGATCATCCGTGGTGGACTGAAGTTGGAGCCGCGCGAACAGGCGGGCGTTGGCAATGGCAATGGCGGCATGGTCCGCCAGGGTGCTGAGGGGGCCAACCTCAGTCTCGTCGAGGGCGCGGCCGCCTCGGCGGCTGTCGACAGCAAGGACGCCAAACATTTCTTCACGCAGGCGCAAGGGAACATACAGGGCTGGGCCGGCGGGCACGCTGGTCTGCGGCGGCTGGTCGACAGGCGGCCGCCAGACCTCGGGCTGGTTGGTGCGCGCCACCCGCGCGGCCAGCGCATCGGCCGCGGGCTCGTCCGCCGGGCGAGCGCCGCCTTCGTCGGCCCGCAGCACGGTGCGCAGCGCCAACTGGGCCCCCCGATCGTCCAGCAGGTAGAGCGCGCCGCCATCGGCGGCGGTGAGTCGCACGGCAGCTTCGACTACGCTGACCAGCACCTGGTCCAGGTCGAGCGAAGCGGTCAGCGCGCGTCCAATGGTCTGGAGAGTTTCCAGTTGGTGGACGCGCCTTTCCAGCGCGGCCAGGGCCTCAGCGCGCTCACGCCGCAGCCGCTCGACAGTCAACGCCTGGCCGATCGCGGCCAGCATCACGTCCACGTCGACCGGCTTGGGCAAATAGTATGAGACGCCGGCCAGCATCGCCTGGGAGGCGATGTTTTCGGAGCCCTCTGCCGTGATCAGGATCACGGGCGTGTTGTCCCCCGCGGCGGCCAGTGCGCTCTTGAGCTCCAGCCCGGACAAACCCGGCATTTGCAGATCGGCAATGATCAGGTCGGGCCTGTGTGATTGAGCCAGCCGCAGGCCGGCAGTCCCTTCCGGAGCAGTTAAGACGGTATAACCGGCCGGCCGCAAGACGGAATCGGCAAAGAAGTCACGAATAAGGCGTGAGTCGTCGACAACGAGAATAGTGGCATCCATCCCAGCACTATAGGGGATTATTGCCCGCCTGTCGTTGGACTAGAGGTACTGGATCCGGACACGGCGCTCCGGGCTGCCAGCGCGGCGCAGGCCGGGACACCGCTTTGGGCGCCGCAGGTCTGTTTAGTGGCGCTGACCATCTCGCGCACAACCCGCGGCTCTAAGAACTCAGGATGCGGTCCATTTCGGCCCAGATGCTCTCGAGGTCCGGCAAGGCCGCGGCGGGTTCGGCCTCAATCAGGGCGGCGGCAGACACGAGGCGCACGGCGAGGGCCGATTGGGCGCTGGCCGGGAAGACGCCGGGCGCTTCGAGGAAGCGCTGCATGGCGCTGACCGTGACAGTGAGGACGGCGCGGGCCTCGCCGAAGTTCTCGGCCACGACCTGCACGCGGGCGCGGAGCAGGTCGCTCTGCAGGCGGACGAGGGTGAGTTGGCGCTGGAGGGCGGCGACCTGCTCGGCCGTGTCGGCCGCGGCGGGTTCCAGGCCAGCGACGGCGGCGCTCACTTCGCCGGCCGCGGCGGCCTGTTCATCGAGCTGGGTCTGCAAAGCAGCTACCTGCTCGGCCAACGCAGCGCGGGCGGCGCTCTCTTCGGCCAAGGCGCCGCTCAGCGCGGTGATTTCGCTCTCGGCGGCGTCGAGGCGCAGACGCTCGGCATCGTAGCCGGTCTCGAGGGCGGTGAGCCGCTCGTTCTGGGCGTTCTGGGATTCTTCCGTGCTGGAGCGGAGGCCCTCCACACGGTTGAAGAGCTCCTGGATCTGCGCGGTGTGGGTCTCAACTGGTTGGATGAGCGCACGGTAGGCCCACGGCACCCCAAAATAGACCCCGGCGCCCAAGGTGACGGCCAGCAGCAGCACGAAGACCAGGCGCAACAAGAAACCGAAGAAGCGCCCCAAGGCCCGGCTGAGGCGGGCCCAGAAATCAGGCTGGGCGGGAGCAGCAGAGGACATGGCGTGGTCCTTTCAGGGCGCAGCGGTGGTCCGGAGCGCGGGCGTGCGCGTCGGCGCGGCAAGGGTGGCGGTGGGCGCCCGCGTGGGCACGGCCGTGGCCGCCGGGGTGAGCGTGAGCGCGGCGCTGGTAGCCGCCGCCGGGGTGCGCGTGGGGTTGGGGACGTCTTCCGGCAGCGCTTCGGCCAGGAGCGCCCGCAGGCCCGCCAGGAAGGCGTCGAAGCGCTCAACGGCCGAACGCACTACGCCGACATCCTTCTCCAGGGTTGAGGTGCGCTCACCCAGGAGGGTGGCCTGGGTCTCCAAGCTGTCGAGGGCGGCGCTGGCCTGCTCAATCTCAGTTTCGACGGCGCCCACACGGTTCGCGAGGCCTTCGAGCGCCTCCAGGCGCGCACGCAGCGCATCGGTGCCGGTCTCCAGGGCCGCGGCCCGGTCTTGAGCCTGGCCGAGCGCGGCTGAAAGCGCGATGACGTCGGCGCGCTCGTTGAGGTGCAGGGTGCCGCCATTGATCCCGGCCACGGCCAGGAGGGCCAGCACGGCGCCCAGAATGGCACTGAGGACGCTCATGGCGATCAGGCCGGTCCAGTCGCGGCGAGGCAGGGCCGAGGCCGCTGGAGCGGGCCGCAAAGGGGCCGCTGCCAGGGCAGGTGCGGCGAAGACCGAGCGGGGCGGCTCGACCGGCGTGGCCGCGGGAGCGGAGGCAGTTGAAGGCTCCGGAACGGCCGCCGGCACTGGCCCGGCCACCGGAGCCGGGGCAGCGGGGGCGGGTGGCGCTGCCGGCGGCGTCTCGGCCGGACCGGCAAGGTCAGCCGGAGGCGCTGGCGTCGACTGCGCGGGCGCGGCGGCTAGCGAGGCGGGGCCTTCAGTGGCGGCCAGGGTGGTTTCTACAAGCGCGCGCGGGACCTTAGCGCGTGGCAGTTCGGAGCCCTGGGCGCCGGGCAGGGCAGTCACAGGCTCGGGCGCGGCACCGACGGCTGTTTCCAGCGGCGCAGCTGCCAGGCTGGCAGGGGCGACCGCCTCGGGCGGCGGCGCCGAGGCCATTGGGTCGATCAGGATGATAGACCCTTCATCAGATAGGGCAGCCTGGGCCGACGGCCGCGGCTGGGCCGGTGGCGCCGGCTGGCTGGTGGCAACGGAAGGCAGCGGGCTGGCCGTCAAGCGGTGCTGGTTGGCGGTGAAGGTCGCCAAGGCGATACCCGGCACGCGCTGCAGATCGGCCGGCACGGCGAAGCCGCCGTTGGCCTGGCGAAACTGAACGATGCGCTCGGCCAAAGCCCGCCCAATGCCGTGCAGCTGGCGCAGGGCATTGACGTCGGCGGTGTTCAGATCAATGAGGCCGGCCTCCGGCTCGGCGGGTCTCCCATTGCGGGCGGCCTCGGGTTCGATGGGGGGCTGGCCATTGCCTGGCCCGGGCTGGTTGGCAAGCGGCTGGGGTGAGCGGTTGCCCATCTCGTTCTCCTTGGCATGACGGTGGGCGGGGATCCGGCAGCGCGGCAGCACGCCGAGCGTGGGCGCGCTTGTGATCTACCTCTATTATTATAGTGGGAGGCACTCCAAATGTCAGGAGTGCGGGCGGATGCCTAGCCGAATAGGCGGCTCCACCATGGGCGAGGGCGGACAGAATGACTGAACGTTACGAGCGTCGTAGCAGCAACATTGCGGGCGATTTTCGTAGACAGCGAGTCGAGCCGCAGCCGCGTGCGCCAGCCCTCGACCGAGCCGCCGATGACCAGGAGGTCGTAGTTGGCCGCCTCGGAGATGATGGCGGCGGGCGGATTGCGGTCGACGAGCACGCGGCGCTGGAAGGTGAAGCTTTCGTCCAGATCAATGCCAGCCAGGGTTTGGGCGATGCGTTGGTAGGCAGTGTCGTGCGGATCTGGGTCGTCTGGCGACGCGACAAACAGCACGTGGAGGTCAGCTTCATAGCTGCGCACCAGGTCGTAGACAAAGGGCGCGGCAGCCTGCGCGCTGGGACCGCCCGAGGTGGCAAAAAGGATGCGGTTGACGTCGCGAAGCCCGCGATCGTACGCCAGGACGAGGTCGGCCGAGGTGCCGGCCAGAATCTCCCGGAGCAGCCCGACAAACTCGGTTTCGTCGGTGCGCGACCGGCTGTCGGCGCTTAGCAGCACCAAATTGGCGCGCTGCCGGCGGATCATGTCGGCCAGCAGCTGGGCGCCGCGCCGGAGCACGATGACCGGCGCCGGGTCACCACGAGCTGGCTGATACCGATCTAGCCAGGCTGCCAGCAAGGCGTGCTCTGCATCAGTTTGGCCCAGGTCGATAACCACGACCTCCCCAGCCCGGCCGCCGGCCGTTGCCGTCGCAAGGCCAAGCAAAGTATCGCTGCGCGGGGCGCCGCGCAGAGGCACCATGATCCGATACTCGCGAAGCGAGAGCTCGGCCACGTGTTCATGATCGGCGCCGGCCAGCGTGGCGAGATAGGCCGGATTGAATAACTCGGCGTCGAACTCCGCGGCATACCCACAGCGGTCACAGAGAAACGACAACGCAAAAACGGCGTGCGGCTCGACGACACCCGGCTCGCCCTCCGCAAACTCGTACAGCCGGTCAGGCGACATGCCGTGGAATGCAAGCTTGCCGCGGCATAGGGGGCAAGGCAGGTCAAACTTGTCCAGGCGCTCGCCCCACCGGCGGCTGAGCGCTTGGGCTTTGTCCAAGTGCGCGGGCTCGGTCGGCTGCGGATCGTGTTCTGGGGCCAGGTTTGGATCAGTCATCAGCCAGCCGAGGAGGCCCTATCCCCAAACATGCGCCACCAGCAAGGCAGCCACAAGCAAAGTGGTACCGACGGTGGTCCAAAGCGCGTAGTCATTGACGATTCCAGAGTGCCACAGGCGCAGGCCGCGGGACATCCATTGGATGGGCACGGCCCACGCCCCATGAACCGCGCGGCGGCGCACCAGAAAAAAGGCGAGGCCAAGCCCGCCCGCCACGACAATCGCGGGCGGCCACCAATGGCGCCAGTCGAGCGGGTCGGGCGAGGGCTCAGCATGCCACTCGGCGCCGGCGGGCGGGCTGGCAGCCGGGTCAAGGACGGCGGCGACATAGCGGTCGGCCTCCATCAGGGCGCGGGCGGCCGGCCAGGCAGCTTGGGCCACGGGGCGCCGCGGAAACATGCCGACGGCCAGCGAGGCGGCCACCAGCAATCCAATCGGCAGCAGGGCCAGCGGCGCGAATTCGTGCAGGTCAGGCCGAGCGTCTGGCGCGCGCGGAGGGGCGAAAAAGATATGGTACACCGCGCGGGCCATGCCGGTGAAGGTGAAGAGACTTCCCAGCACCGCAATCACAGCCACCCAGGTGCGGCCGATGGCCAGGGCGGCTTCTTCGAGCATGGTCTTGCTGATGTACCCGCTGAACAGGGGCAGGCCGCTGAGGGCGAGCGCAGACATACAGACGAGCAGGGTAGTGACCGGCAGCCGGCGCGCTAAGCCACCGCCTTCTGACAGGGTATGCAGGTTCAGCTTCAGCGTCAACAAGCCGGCCGCCATGAACAGGGCCGTTTTGACCAGCGCGTGGTGCATCAGGTGCAGGGCGGCGGCCGCCAAGCCGGCCGGGGTGCCGAGCGCCAGTCCGAGCGCCACGTAGCCCATCTGGGCGATGGAGGAGAAGGCCAGGATGCGTTTGAGCGACTGCTGCTGGAGCATCTGGAGTCCGCCCACCAGGATGCTGGCCGCCGCAATGGCCAAGAGCGCCTCGCGCAGCGGCCCGGCAGCCAGTCCCGGCGCTAGGGTGAACATGTCGCGGGCGATAGCATACAGACCGACCTTGATAAGGGCGCCTGAAAAGATCGCGCTGACCGGGGCCGGCGCGGCGGTGTGCGCGTCGGGCAGCCAGAAGTGCCAGGGCAGGAGGGCGGCTTTGGTCGCATAGCCAGCCACGAGCAAGCCCAGCGCGATGACGCTGGCCGGCGTGGACGGCAGGTCGCGGGCGATCTGGGCCAAATTGAGAGCGCCGGTCTGCATATAGAACAGGCACAGGGCGATGGCGATGAACAGCGCGGCGATGGAATTCGTGACCAGGTACTTGAAGGCCGCCTCCAGCGCGGTGCGCTCCTCGTAGTGATAGCCCGTGAGGGCAAAGGCGGCTACCGAGAACACTTCGAGCCAGACGAATTGATTGAAGAGGTCGCCGCTGAGCGCGAAGCCGATCAGGGCGGCGATGAGCAGCAAGAACAACACATAGAAGGCGCCTCGCCCGGTCTCATGCTGGAGATAGGTCAGCGAATAGAGCAAGGCCATGAAGCCGACCCCGGCTGCGATGCCGGCGATGAGGAGGCCCCAAGCATCGACCACCAGGCTGATGCCGATGCCTAGTCCCGCCCGCGGTGTCCAACCGCTCATCCAATAGACGACGATGTTGCCCGCCAAAACGCGCGGCGCCAGCGCGGCCAGGCAAGCGGCGGTCAGGCCGGCGGCGGCGACGCTAAAAGCCCCGCGCAAACGCACGGAGATCAACTCGACCAGCGGCGCCAACAGGGCGGCCGTGAGCGGGACCAGGATGGCCGCCAGGGCCAACTGCGTGTCGGTCAGCCCCATAGGTCGCGGATCTGGCCCGCATCCAGCGTGCCGTAGTGGCGCGCCAGGTGGATGATGAGCGAGAGCGCCATAGCCAAGGTCACCACGCCGATGACGATGGAGGTCAGCGCCAGGGCCTGCATGATCGGATCGACGACGATGGTCTGGCCGGGCACGACGCCGGGCTCGTAGAAGATCGGGGCAGTGCCCCCGGCCCGGTAGCCCAACGAGATGAGCATGAGGAAGGTGGCGCTTTCCATGAGCCCCAGGCACAGCAGCATACGCACCAAATTGCGGTGCGTGACCACACCATAGAGGCCGATCAAGAAGAGAAGGATCGCAGCGAGATAGTTCTGAAAGAACATGTTACGGCTTCGGCTGGGACGCCGCGGCTGACATCAGCCGCCTTTGCGCAGCGCTTCGAGCAAGATCAGCAGAACGATCAGTGTGCCTGCCGCAACCTTGAAGCCGACCACGAAGTTCAATAGCGGAACGGTGCCGCCCGAGAGCAAGGTGCCCGGCACGCCGCCGCGGAAGACGTTGGCCAGAAACACCCCCCCCAAGACCAGGCCCACCAGGCCAATCAGGACGTACAACAGGGCGCCGACGTGCTCGATGCGATCCAGGTCCTCGTCGTTGAAGCGGCGCACGATCTCATAACCATAGGCGAGGTAGAAACTCATGAGGGCGCCCACCAAGATCATGCCGCCTTGAAAGCCGCCGCCAGGCGTAAGGTGGCCGTAGGTGAGGATATAAGCCCCAAAGACCAGCACAACGGGCAGCAGAGCGCGGATGATGGTGCGGACCATCACGGTCATCTCCGCGCGGGACTCGATGATCCGACGTTGCCGGCGCTGGCGGCGCTTGGCTGAGGGCGTCATGGCATCACGCCTGGCCTGTCTCACGGCGGCGCTGGAGGTAGCGGCGCATCAGCAGCTTGACACCCGTGGCCGCGGTGAGGAGTATGGTGGCCTCGCCCAGGGTGTCGTAGGCGCGCCAATCGAAGTTGATGGCGGCGATGACATTGGTGGAGCCGTCTTCGGCAATCGTGCGCTGGTTATACAGCCGGGCGACCGGTGAGAGCGGCGCATCGAGGGGCGGTGCCTCGACGAAGGCCAATCCCAGCAGCGCCAGGAGCGCGCCCAGGCAGACCAGCAGGAGAACGCGCATGCTAATCGGCCTCGGTAGGATCTTCCAGCAGACCCCGGATCTTGGCCAGGGATATCAGGAGCACCATCGGCACGGCCACGGCGCCAACGGCCGCCTCGGAGAGGGCCACATCGGGCGCTTGCAGGTGAAAAAAGAGCAGGGTCAGGAAGGTGCCGGCGGCAGCGGAGGCGACCACGGCGTTGATCAGGCCGCGCACGCGGACGACGAGCCAGGCGCTGAGCAACAAGCCGGCGGCCAAGATCAGGTTAATGAGGTCGAAGAAACTAATCACGGGCGGGCCCTGTCTCGGCGCGGTACTGGTCGACCAGCGTGCCTTCCCACAGCGGGATCCCCTGCCAATAGGCGGCGCGCGCCAGGGCGTGCGAGCCTATGGGCGTGACCACCAACAACAGCAGCCCGATGAAGAGGATCTTGACCACGGCCGGCCAGGTCCCTTCGAGGCCGGCCCGCATGGCCAGGCCCAAGATGATGAGGCTGGAACCCAGCGTTGTGTTCTTGGAGCTGGAATGGAGGCGACAATAGATGTCGGGCAAGCGCAGGATGCCCACGACCGAAGCCAGGTTGAAGAACAGGCCCAGGGCATAGAGAATCCCGATCAGGACCACGAGGGCGCTCATTGCAGCAGCCCCCGCTCGAGGTAGCGCGCCATGACCAGCGTGCCCAGGAAGCTGAAGAGTGTAAGCAAGACCGCCACATCGAGGTAGATGGCCCGCCGGGCGACGACGCTCAGCACGAGGAGCATCAGAGCGCCGAGGGTGCTGACCACTTCGAGCACGAGCACCCGGTCGGCGGTCGACGGCCCGCGCCGCAGGGCGAATGTCATGATCAGCAGCAGGAGGCCAAGGAGCACGATCAGCAGATGTTCCAGCGTGAAGGCCGGCAGCAGCATTGGCACAACTCCTCACTTCAACCAGGCGGTGATCTGTTGTTCCAGGTCGGCCGAGATCAGCCGCCGGGCCTGTTCGGGGCTGGTGGTCTGGACATCGATCCAATGAACGTAGATTACGCCTCGGGCGCGGTCGATTTCGAGTGTGACCGTATCAGGCGTGAGCGACATCAAGCCGCCCAAGACTGTCAGGCCGACATCATCGCGGAGGCGGGTCGGCACGGCCACAATGCCGGGGCGAATTCTCATCTGCGGCTGCAGGACACGCAGCGACAAACTGATGTTTTGAACAATCAGCTGCCGGTTGAACTCGATGACCAGGCGCCCGAAGGAGATCCAGCGCCGCGGGTCGCGCATCCAGCCGGGCAAGCCGAACGCCGACAGCCGGTAGGAGAACCGGGCGACGACTAATGAGACGGCGAAGCCCCACAACAAGTCGAGCGGAGCAAGACTGCTGGTGAGGATCAGCCAGGTGAGAAAACTGATCAAGACGGCCGCCGCGAAATGCTTGGGTCGAGCGACGCGCTCCTGCGGCAGCCGTGCGGTCTGGCCAGTCCACTGAAAGAGGCGCAATTCCTGGGTCCAGGCCGCGCCTGGCAGACTGCCCGGGGGATGCTCCAGCGCCCGCTCGACAGCGAAGGCAGCGATCAGACCGCAGGCCGGGCAGGCATAGACGATGTGCCACTCAACGCGCGAGCCGGGCTGCCCGGGCCGGCGGCGCAGGCCCCGCGCGGGGGCGGCCGCGCCGCAGAGGGGGCAGGTGAGGGGGGATTTGACGAGCGTGGGTGGCAAGCCGCGGCTGATGTGTCGAGCCTGGGCCTTGTCATCCGCGCCGGGTTCCGCCAGGGAGCCGCTCACAAGGCGGGAATTATACCTGGCTTTGCTGGAAAACGATCACTTCAGGTCTGGAAACCCCTGTTTGGCCGCACCGCTGGATGCGCGCGGGCGCCGCCTCAGGCGGGCTTGCGCGCGCCGTGTGCCCAGACTCGCATGCCCAGCGGATGGCAACATGGAAACACCAGCGCACCCCGGAATGGGCTTGACGGCCGATGCTACAATAAATGCTCGCGCCACGGGCGTCTGACTGTCACAAACGGGACCGGCGACGCCTGTAGAGAGCCAGAGACGAGGGGCCGCGCGGCCGTCTCGCCACTTTAACAACTGAAAACGCAACTTCGTTGGACCCGAACGTCATGAGGCCATCCGGTCATTCCCACGCGGCTGCCACAGGCAGTTGCAGGCTTTATAGAAAGGCAAACAGCCGATGATGGTTCATCCGGACTCCGATGAGGCCCTGGTCAAGCGGCTGCTCCCCAGCGCTAATCCTGACCCGAACGACCGCGCCCGTGCCTGGGCAGAGTGGCACGCGCGGCTCGGGGGCCCGGTGGTGCTGAAGTTCATCCGCACGACGAACAACACCGCCGAGGCCGACGAGGACATCTTGCAGGATGCCATGCTGACGGCGTACGTGGAAGTCGAGCGCGGGCGCTACGAACACCGCTCCGGCGTACCCTTTGCCGCCTATGTCAAAGGGATAGCCCGGAACAAGATCCGAGAAGCGCGCCGCCGCTCGCGGCGCTGGGCGCCGCTGGACGAGGCCGCTTATGCGCCAGACGACGCGGCGCCGCGGGCCCTGGAGCATGCGCTCGAGGGGCGCGAGGCGCGCGCGGCCCTGCAGCAGGGGTTGGAGCGGCTGCCGTCACAGCGGCGGCAAGTGCTTCAGCGCTATCTGGCTGGCGACAGCCCGGCTGAGATCGCCAAGCAGATGGCGATTACCGAAGCGCTGGTCCGGCAGCACAAGCACCGCGGGCTGCGCCGGCTGCAGCAGTTGAGCGGGTTGAGTTAGCGCCAGGGCACCAACCAGGGTCTTGTTGCTCGACGGCTGGGACAGAGCCTGTCCCAGCCGCCGGGCTGGCCTGCCGAGTGCCCACGAGGCGGGAAGACCTGGCCACCGGCTGATTGTCATTCCGCGCCAGGCGCGGAAGCGAACGCGTAGCTTCCGCGTTTGGCCCGGGGTGACAACAGGGAAGAGAGGTTCTTCCAGCCCAGGTGGGTGTTCAGGGCCAAAGGTTGTCGGGGCGGGCCGGCGAGCAGACAGCCTGGCCGCGATTGGAGACAGTGGCGCGCTCGCGCGGACCGCAAGCGGAGCGCCGGCGGCGATGTTTCGAACGCCAGCGCGCCATCAGGCTCGAGGTCAGGGGCGTCCGGCTGCACGTTTTCCGCTACGCTGGAAGGGCTGCCAGCCGCGGAATTCGAGCCCGGCGCTTGGGTTCAACGAAGCTGCGTAGGCAGTCCGCGCGCTGGTTAAGCGCGGCGCCAGCCGTGCCCTTTCTGCCAGGGCAAGGCGCTATTCGGGTCTGGCGCCGCACTCGTGATGGGACATGACAGCTACGCTGGCGGGCCTGCCCCTGCGGGGCCGGCACCGCGCCCTTTATCTGTATGAACAATCGGCCGGCGAGGCACGCCTCGTGCGGCAATTCGCGCTGCGGCTGCGGGCCGCCCGGACGGCGGCGCGCCTCACACGCCAGCAGCTCGCCACGAACCTGGGGGTCGAGCTAGCGGTGGTGGCGGCGGTGGAAAACGGGTTCGGCAGCGCCGCGATCGCGGGACCGCTGGTGGAGGCGGCCACGGCGCTCAGCGCGCGCTTGGCCGAGGCGCGGGATTAGGTTGAGGCGGGCAGGCGGCGAGCGGCGATGAAGACTCTGCTCATTATGCGGCACGCGAAATCGAGCTGGCAGGACGGCGGCCTGGCCGACCACGAGCGGCCGCTGAACAAGCGCGGCCAGCGCGACGCGCCGCGCATGGGTCAGCTGCTCCTGGACAATGCGCTCGAACCGGAGGCGATCCTGGCATCGACGGCGATGCGGGCCCGCGCCACGGCCGAGGCCGTCGCCGAAGCGCTTGGTTTTGAGGGGGAGATTGGGCTGGAGCGCGGCTTCTACTCCGACGCGCCGGAGGCGTATTTCGACGTCGTGCGGCGCCTGCCTGACGGCGTCGACACGGCGCTGGTGATCGGGCACAACCCCGGCCTCGAGGATCTCCTGGAGACTCTGACCGGAGAGGACGAGCACTTGCCGACGGCGGCGATCGCGCAGGTGCGGCTGCCGATAGCGAGCTGGACGGAGTTCTCGCCGGAGGTGGAAGGCAGCCTGGCGCGGGTGTGGCGCCCGCGTGAGATCTAGGCCGGCGGCCCAGACCGCGATCGGGCGGATTGGCGCCGCGGGGGCCCAGCCGGGCGCGGATGCGGCGCCGCTGGACGAGGCGCGCGGCCCGCGCCGCGAGGCGCAACTGCGGTGGGACTTCATCGCCGCCGAGAACAGCGAGGGTTTCCACAACCCCGAGGAAGCTCTGCGGATCTTGGCCAGGGCGGTGGACCTGGCATACAGGCGCAGCTCAAGGCCATAGAAGCTGCCGGCGGAGCCGGCATTCTGCAGGCCAGCGCCTCATAAGCGGCTGAGCTCCGATTGTGAGGGTGAGCGCGCCCCGCCTGGGCATGCCCAGGCGGGGCGCTTTGCTTTGGGGCGGCGTCAGACAAATCACGATGGGCAGCGTGCCGTGGGTCCTACATCGGCTTCAGCGGCCCGACGATTTCGCGGGCTGGGCCTGTGCGCTATGGTGCACTCAACTTGGGGCCTCAACGACCTGCGCGCAATGATCCAGCGTGGATCAGGCCGGCTCGGTGCGTTTCGGGCATGCGACGAAAGACGGGATGGATGGCAAAGAAAACGGGCGCCAAGAAACCGCGCTCGGCGAAAGCGCGTGTTCAAGACCTGGCAGAAGAAATCCGCTTTGACGAGGCGGCCGCGGATCTGGCGGAACGCCAGAACCTGGCCGACAGCGACGGAGAGGCGCAGAGCTTCGACTTGGCGGGCGATGATCTTGACGCCGGCCGGCGCCTGGGCCTGGGAAGCGCCGGGAACGCCGCCGGGCAGGTGCCCACGCCCGATCAGAACCAGGTGGACGAGCTGGGCGCGGCGGCTGGCCTGACCTACGCCGACGACGAACCGCTCGACTACGGCAAGGTGGCCGCGCGCGACAAAAATCGCTGGGAGCTAAACCCAGCCTCGGCGGAGCAGGAAGAGGCGCCTGAGCAGGCGGAGGCCAAGGGCGAGGCCCTGACGATCGAGTTGCCCAAGGCAGACCGGGAGGACGCCAGGGCCGCCGGCGACTTGCCGGAAAGCGGCCGATGAAGGTCCCGGCGCCGCGGACTGGTAGAAGGAGAAGGTGAGATGGACCTGGGCAAGCCCGTGAAAGCCATCGCGGCGCCGGAACGCGCGCCGGCTCGGCAGCCGCGAGGGCGTCCCCAGCGCCGCGAGGGAGAACAGCCGATCCTGTTGCCGGCTGATTGGCCGGTGCGCAGCCCAGTTCAGGCGTCGAACCACGGCCTCCGCGATCACGCAGGCACACACGCCCGCACGCTGGCTTGAACTCGCTGGTCGACGAGCTCGGGATAATGGGCGTCGTCGGTGTGCGCGCCATCGCGTTCTTCGCCGGCCGGTTCTATTCGCCGGCCTACGGTCGCTGCGCATGGACGCGGGGCCCGCTGCCTGGCGATGTAAGCCGTTCTCGGGAAGGCGGGGCCAAGTTGTAGGAAAGACGGTTTGCCAAATCTGGCCGGGAGAAGCTCGTGCGGATTATCTAATGGCAGGTCTATGCGATTCTGGTATGGTAATACGGATGGTGAGAACCCTGAGGGCCAAACGTCTTGAAGTCCGCAGGCATAAGCCTTGCCCGGTCCTCGGCGTTTTGGGCTCGAAGCAGCCATGGCCCTGAGAGCCAGCGCCTCAGCCACAAGACCCGCGGGCCTCTCGAGGTGAGAGGCCTTTTTTGTTTTGCAGCAGCCTATGAGCGCGACACATCGTTTCTCGGACTATCAGCCGCGGCCACTCGAGATCATTGACACCACCCTGCGCGAGGGCCAGCAGACCTCGCTCTTGCACGATCATTATAAGTACTGCTTCACCCGCGCCGACAAAGAAGAAATCCTGCGCGCGCTGATCATCTACGGCGTGAAGTTCGTGGAGCTCTTTGCGCCGGTGGTCAGCGCGCGCGAACGGGATGACTTTTCCGCTCTCAAGGCCGTGCGCGACGCCCTGATTACCCAAAAGGGTTATACCTTCCTGCTCGCTCACGTGCGCTGCCATCCCCGCGATGTGGAAGCCGCGCTCGCGGCCGGGTTCGATGGCCTCAACTTTTACATTGGCACGTCGCCCGCCGCCCGCGATTTCAACCATGGCCACGACCTGAAGACGATCATCGCCGAGGCGAGCGCGCTGGTGGGCGACATACGGCGCAATTACCCGCGCCTGTGTCTGCGTTTCTCGGGTGAGGACGCCTTTCGGACACGCGAGCCGGAGTTGTTTCGCGTCTACGACGCCCTGGCGCCGTTCGTGGATCGGCTCGGGCTGCCAGACACGGTGGGGGTGGCCACGCCCGAGCACGTCACACAGCGCAGCGCCGCGCTGCGTGACCGCTATCCCAACGTGGCGCTCGAGGGCCACTTTCACGATGACCGCGGCTTCGCGCTGGTGAATGCGCTGGCGGCAATCCGCCAGGACGTCCGCTACCTCAACACCACCGTGCTGGGCATTGGCGAGCGCTCGGGCATCACCTCGCTCACAGGATTGCTGTTCAACCTGCATGTGGATCACGACTACGACAAGTTGGAGGGCTACCACCTGCGCGGATCGTATCCCCTCAACGTCCTGGTGGCCGACAAGCTCAAGAAGCTGGTGCCGTCGAAGGAGCCGGTCAGCCTGACCAACCGAACCCATACCGCCGGGGTGCACCAGAACGCCGTCCTGCGCGACGTGTCCACCTACGAGGCTCACCCACTCGACCTGTTTGGCGTCAACGAGTGCGAAATTCTGCTCGGCCCGCTCTCGGGGTGGAACACGATCCACTACTTTCTCAAAGAAATCCGCTATTACCAGTTGGACGAGGCGACAGCGCGGGCGATCACCGCCGTCTTCAAGGAGCGCGTGGTCGAGTTGACGCCCGACACCTCGCCCGAGCAGATATTGGTCCAGATTGCCGAGACCGAGTTTGGCCTGGCTCGCCTGCGGCCGCCGGAGACCGCCCGGCAGCCGGTTCAGCGGCTCGACTCCCGGCGCGGCGAGCGTTCCGCCGCCTGACAGCCGGGCGGCAGCAGGGAGACGGTCGCATGGGTTTCACTTTTGCGGAAAAAGCGCTGGCGCGGGCGGCCGGCCTACCCCAGGCGGTCGCGGGCCAGATCGTTGACGCGCGGCCCGACCTGGTCCTGTCGCACGACAACACGGCGGCCATTGCGGGCATCTTTCGCAGCCTGGGCCTGGCGCGCGTGGCGATCCCTGATCGGCTGGCGATCACGCTCGATCATGCGGCGCCGGCCCCGAGCGCCAGGCACGCGGAAAACCATGCCGAAGTGCGCGCCTTTGTGCAGGAACAGGGGATCGGCCACTTCTTCGACGTGGGTCGCGGCATCTGCCACCAAGTGATCAGCGAGGAGGCGCTCGTGCTGCCCGGCCAGCTCATTCTAGGCGCGGACTCGCACACGACCCACTTTGGCTGGCTAGGGGCCTTTGGCGCCGGCATCGGCCGCACGGAGGCGGCGGCGTTGTGGGCCACGGGCGAGCTGTGGCTGCGCGTGCCAGAAAGCCTGCACGTGGTCGTCACCGGCGAGCTGGGAAGGGGCGTGACCGCAAAGGACCTGTGCCTGCACTTGATCGGCCAGCTTGGGCAGGATGGCGGGCTTTACCTGTCGGTCGAGTTCTCGGGCCCAGCCATTGAGCGCATGCCGCTGGCGAGCCGCATGGTCATTCCCAACATGATGGCCGAGTTGGGCGCCAAGAACGCCTACCTTCGGCCCGACGAGCCGGTGTTTGCCTGGCTGGCGCTGCAGCGCGCACGGCGGGCGGCCGGCGCCTCGATCCCCAACGACAAGGCCGTGCGCGCCCAGCGAGACGTGATTGCCGCCAGCGCGCTCTATCCCGACCCCGACGCTCGCTACACGGCCGTGCACACGCTGGACGCCGCTGCGATTGAGTTGACGGTGGCCTGCCCGCACTCGGTGGACCGCGCTCAGCCCTTGTCAGCGCTCCGCGGAACGCGCATTCAACAAGCCTTCCTGGGCACCTGCACCAACGGCCGGCTGGAAGACCTGGCGGCAGCGGCGGAGGTCGTGCGAGGCAGAAAGGTCGCGCCCGGGACCCGCCTGCTCGTCATCCCGGCGTCGTCGCAGGTCCTGGCCGATGGCCTGCGGCTGGGATATCTGCAAACGCTGCTGGAGGCGGGCGCGGTGATTGGCGTGCCGGGCTGCGGCCCGTGCATGGGCAACCATCTGGGCGTGTTGGCGCCGGGCGAGGTCTGCCTGTCCACGGCCAACCGCAACTTTCGCGGCCGCATGGGCCAGCCGGATGCCGAGATCTTCTTGGCCTCGCCGGCGGTGGTCGCGGCCAGCGCCGTGACCGGGGTCATCACAGACCCGCGCGAGCTCGCTTGATTGAAAGGAAGTCGGCCCTATCCATGGCTCAGCCGCGTCTCGATCCAATCGCCCAGCCCACCGCCGGCCGCGTGTGGAGATATGGGGATGGTGTCAACACCGATGCGATCTTTCCCGGCAAATACACCTATACGCTGCGCGAGCCGGGTGAGATCGCCGCTCACGCCCTGGAAGACCTTGACCCAGCCTTTGCCGAGCAGGCCCAGCCCGGCGACATCGTCGTGGCCGGCCGCAACTGGGGCCACGGCAGCTCGCGGGAGCAGGCAGTTACGTGCCTGAAGTACAAGGGTGTGGCCGCGATTGTGGCACGGTCTTTTGCGCGCATCTACTTTCGCAATGGCATCAACCAGGGATTGCTGTTGCTCACCAGTCCCGAGGCCGTGGAAGTCGCGCGCAGCGGCGACCGCATGGCGATTGACCTGGCACGCTGCCTGATCCACCTGGAAGGGCGCGAGATCAGGTTTCCACCCTTGTCGCCCTCGATCCACAGCATCCTGCAGGCCGGCGGCCTGGCGCCCCATTTGCGGGAGCGCCTGCGCCTGAGCGGCGCTGCGCCGACCGGCCTTGACACCTAGCCTTGTGCTCATCCCCGGCGACGGGGTTGGCCAGGAAGTGGTCCCGGCCGCGGCCGAAGTGCTGGCCGGGCTTGGCCTGGGCCTGGCCTTTGTCGAAGCCAGAGCCGGTTACGAGCACTTTCGCCGGACGGGCGCCGCCATTCCTGACGAGACGCTGGCCGACGTGGCCGCCGCGGGTGTGGCCCTGTTCGGCGCCACCGCCTCGCCTTCCACCCCAGAGCCAGGCTATCGCAGCCCGATCCTGGTGCTGCGGCGGGCCTTCGACCTGTATGCCAACCTGCGGCCCACCTATTCACTCCCGGGGCCATTCTCGCGGCATGGCATTGACCTGCTGTTCGTGCGCGAGAACACGGAGGGACTGTATGCCGGCCGGGAGCGCCGCGAGGGCGACAGCGCCATTGCCGAGCGCGTGATCACCGTGCGGGGGTCGGAGCGGATCGCGCGCGTGGCTTACCAACACGCGCGCCGGCGCAGCCGGCCATCCGGCGCGCGGGTGACGCTGGTGCACAAAGCCAACGTGCTGAAGGTCACTGACGGTTTGTTCCGCGAAACCTGCCTGCGGGTCGCCGCGGAGTATCCGGAGGTGGCTACGGACGAAGTGTTGGTGGATGCGGCCGCCCTGCACCTGGTGCGCCGGCCGGAGAGTTTTGACGTGCTGGTGACCACCAACCTCTTCGGCGACATTCTGTCCGACGAGGCCAGCGCGTTGGTCGGCGGGCTCGGCGTGGCGCCCTCGGCCAACGTGGGGGAGCGCGTGGCCGTGTTCGAGCCCGTGCACGGCTCCGCGCCCGACATCGCCGGCCAGGGCCGCGCTAATCCGGTGGGGGCGATCCTGTCGGCCGTCCTGCTGCTCGAACATCTCAACCAGCCCGAGGCCGCTCAGCGGGTGCGCGCCGCTGTTGCTCAGACCCTGCAGGCCGGCATCCTGACCCCCGACCTGGGCGGCACAGCCAGCACCAGAGCAGTGACCGCCGAGGTGATTCGGCGCCTATAAGCCCAATTGGCCCGTTTTCAGCGATCCGCGTTGCGCTGGGATCCGCCAGCGCGACGCATCGTCCAGTTCAGCTCAGCCAGGCGCCTGGCCGCGCACCCTCTGAGGGCGCCGTCCATGTCAACTCTCACTGGTCAACTCTCACTGGCTACTTGACGAGAAAGGCGGTCAAGTACATGACGGCGATGCCGGCCAGCAAGGCGCCGAGGTTGAGCCACGAGATGAGCGGCAGGCCGTCTTTCTCGGCGTCGCGCTTCAGCAGGCGGCCAACCTCTACGATGACCTGCCAGATGGCGCCGGCGCCAATGCCCAGGAAGAGCGTGGCCAGCAGCGTCGAGAAGGCAAAGCCGCCGATCCAGGCGCCGAGGATGGCCGGGGCGCCGGCCAGCAGGGCCAGCGCGCCCAATTGGCGCCAACCGGGCTGATCGCGTGTCAAGGGGGCCGCGATGCCGATACCTTCGGTGACGTTGTGCAGGGTGAAGCCAAAGACCAAGAAGCTGCCCAGGGCGGCCTCGCCCAGGGCAAAGGCGGCGCCAATGGCCAGGCCCTCGCCGAAGTTGTGCAGCCCGATGCCCAGCGCAATGAGGCCGGCCAGGTAAAGGCGCTGACGCACGGGGTCGGCCTGGCCCAGGCCGCGGCGGTTGCCAACGGCCAGCAGGGCCAGCCAGGTGAGGAGAGCGGCGAACAACGCCAGCGGCACGCCCTGGAAGACGCCCGGCAGCTCGGCCGCGAGCTCGAAGGCCTCCAGCAGAGTATCCACCAGCAGAAAGATGAGCAGGCCAAGCGTCAACGCCAGCACCGCGCCCAGCCCGCGCCGGCCCAGCCGCCGCATGGCCGGAAACCAGAGAACGCCTAAAACGACGGGAATGACGCCGACGTAGAGGCCCAGCAGCGCGTAGGCCCCGATCGCGCGCAGGCCAGGCTGAGGCGTGAGGGTAGCGGCCAGCACCTGGCCTTCGAAGGTGGCGCCGGTTGGGGTGACGATGCGGATGGTGTGCGGCTCGCCGCGCACCCAGGGATAGTCAATGGTGAGTGTGGCTCGGCCGAGACGTGGCAGCCGGGCGCTGGGCTCGGCGCTAAAGCCCCAGAAGGCATCGTCCACCATCACCTGAGCGATGGCGTTCGCCCTGGCGCCGCTATTGAGGACGGTGATGCGGAAGCCCTCCGGGACGACGACGATGCGCTCAAGCGCCAACGCTTCGGGCGGCGGCGCGTCGGAAGTGAAGACGGCCGCGGGATTGGCGAAGAAAATGACGGCGACCAACGCCAGCAGGGCCAGCGCCGGGAGGAGGACCCACAGCCAGCCGGGCAGGCCAGCGGCGCGGGCAGGGGTGATGGTCTTCTCAGCCATGGGGATTACGCCACGGCCTCGAACAGGCCCATCCAGCCCAGCTCGGCCAGTTCGCTCTGGTGCGCGTGGAACATATATTGGCCAGGGTAGTCGAGGGTGAATTCCAGCACGGCGCGCTCGCCCTGGCAGAGCATGGCGATGTCGGTGTACTCGTAGTAATCCAGGCGCGTGCCGGTCTTGAAGAGCTTAACCATGCCGGCGTGCAGGTGGAACGAGTTGATCGGATCGAACTCCGTGATGTTGACCAGGTATACGCGGACCAACTCGCCAACCTTGACCTGGATGGGGTGCTTGGCGTAATGGAAGGCCACCGTATTGACGGCATAGATTTCATTCTCGCCATCGAAGTTGGTGTCGAAGCCGTTCATCATCATCACCATCTCGCGCGCCGGCGGCCGGCCGCCGGGCGGGTCAACGATGAAGACGCCGTAGAGCCCCTTGTGAATATGGCGCTTGAGCGGAACGGCGTGGCAGTGATACAGGTGCAGGCCGAAGGGCTTGGCGTCGAACTCGTAAACGAAGCGCTCGCCCGGGTTGACGGCGGGCGTGATGCCGTCCATCGCCGGGGGGTGAATCCCGTGGAAGTGGATGGTGTGCGGGTGGTCGGCGCCGTTGCCGAAATTGAAGCGCAGCCGGTCGCCCTGGGTGCAGCGGAAGGTGCGGCCGGGCACCTGCCCGTCATAGGTCCAGGCGGGGAAAAAGACGCCGGGCGCGACTTCGATCTCGCGGTTGATGGCGTTGATGTCCCATTCGCGCAAGGTCTGGCCGTTGGGCAGGGTGCTGACGCGGCCAAAGTCGAAGTGATAGAGGTACTGCATCGGGTCAAAGGCGGAAGTGTCGACATCGCCGACGGCGCCGTCGGTGGCGGCATGGGCGCCGTGCCCGATCGGGGGCAGGCCGGCCTGGGCGGCATGATCGGGGTGGGGGGCCTGGGCCTGGGTGAGCCCTGCGTGGGAGAGAAGTGTCAGGCCGGCCAGGCCCGCGCCGCCGGCTATGCCGGCTCGCAGAAAGTCTCGCCGGGTGAATGCTGTGGTTTTCATAGTCGTCCTTGCAGGTGAGTTTGACTCTCAGAAACCGTTTTTTAGGCAAAGCTAAAGTCAATATTATCTCAATTGGGTGTAAATTGTCAAGTATTGCGCCCACCGGCGCAAGACAAGGAAGGACATCGCCGCAGCGGCCTCTCGTCATGGGCCCGTCCATTTCCCCGATCTGTTCGAAGGCGAGCGCCAGTTGGCCCCTGCCCAAGCTGGCTTGAGTCATCCAGCGGCTGGCGCAGCGCTTGGGGATCTGAGCGCTCCGTTGGCGGTGTCACGCGGGGGCAGTTGTGATACGCTACTCTGACAGACCGAATTGCTGGAGATCCGCCGGCGTGTTCGTCGAGTTGCGCCGGCCCAGGCCTCGGGCAGCTCGGGGGAGGACGGTAGACTATGTCAAGTAGTGACCGCCATGATCATCCGCCGGCCGACAGCGGTCCCCAACGCTCCGAGGGTCAAAGGGACGCCGCGGAGCCGCAGGAACGGGGGGCTGAGGCCGGCAGGCCCCAGCGACACGATGCGCTAGGACACGCCGTGCACGGCGGCAGCGCGGCGCCCGGGGCGGCGGCGGACTCCCACGGAGCGCATGCATCTCAAGAGCGTACGGCCAGGGGCGGTGAGCGTGCGCACAGGGAGCACGACCACCACGCCGGCACGAGCCCGGGCGCCGTGGATCACGCCGCGATGGGGCATGTGCCGGCCGGCGCGGCAGCGGGCAGGGAGCACGCCGGTCATGGCGCGGCGCATGCCGACCACACCGGCCACGAGCAGATGTTCCGCCAGCGCTTCTGGGTGTCGCTGTTGCTCTCCATACCCGTGCTGCTGTACAGCCCGATGGTGCAGCAGTTGTTGGGCTTCCGGATGCCGGCTTTTCCCGGCAGCCAATGGATCGAGCCAGTGCTGTCGGTGGTCATCTTCCTGTACGGCGGGGTGCCGTTCCTGCAACTGGCGGCGCCCGAAATCCAGAACCGCCGGCCGGGGATGATGACTCTCATCTCGCTGGCGATTTCGGTCGCCTTCGTCTACAGCCTGGTGGTGCTGTTCTCGCCGTTAGGCGTGCCCAACCAGATGGGCTTCTTCTGGGAGCTGGTGACTCTGATCGACATTATGCTGTTAGGCCACTGGATCGAGATGCGGTCCGTGCGCCAGGCGTCGGGCGCGCTGAACGAGCTGACCAAGCTGATGCCGGATACGGCTGAACGCATTGGGCTGGACGGTGCCACTGAGCACGTGCCGGTCAGCCGGCTGCGAACTGGTGACCTGGTGCTGGTGCGTCCTGGCGCCAGCGTGCCGGCCGACGGCGAGGTGGTCGAGGGTTCGTCGGACGTGAGCGAAGCCATGATCACGGGCGAGTCCAAGCCGGTGAGCAAGAAGGCCGGCGCCAAGGTCATCGCCGGCACGCTCAATGGCGACGGCAGCTTGCGGGTGCGGGTAACGGCCACCGGCAATGAGACGGCCCTGGCCGGCATCATGCGGCTGGTGGAGCAGGCCCAGCAGAGCAAGTCGAAGACGCAGGTGCTGGCCGACCAGGCCGCCGGCTGGCTGTTCTGGGTCGCGCTGGCCATAGCAGCTATCACGGCCGTGGCGTGGACGCTGGCCATCGGCTTCGACGTGCAGGTGATCGAGCGCGTGGCGACGGTGCTAGTGATCGCGTGCCCGCACGCGCTTGGGTTGGCCATCCCGCTCGTGGTAGCCATCACCACCGCCCTGGGCGCCAGGAACGGCATCCTGGTGCGTGACCGGCTGGCGCTGGAGGCCGCGCGGGACATCGGCACCATTATCTTCGACAAGACCGGAACCTTGACGCGGGGTGAATTCGGGGTGGTTAGCCTGGCCACCGTCGAGGGCTGGGACGAGAACCGCGCCCTGGCGCTCACCGCTGCCGTCGAAGGCGACTCCGAGCACACCATCGCCCGCGGCATCCGCGCCAGCGCCGCCGAGCGCGGGCTGCCGCTGCCGGCGGTGAACGGGTTCGAGGCGCTAAAGGGCCGGGGGGTGCGGGGCGAGGCGAATGGGCAAACGGTCCACGCCGGCGGGCCGCGCCTGCTGGAGAGTCGGCGGTTGGGCCTGCCCAAGACGCTGGCCGCCTTCGAGCGCGCCGCCAGCGGCAAGGGACAAAGCGTGGTCCACCTGGTGGTGGACGACCGCGTCGTCGCCAGCTTCGCTCTGGCGGACGTCATCCGCCCCGAGAGTCGCGAGGCCGTCAGGCGGCTACACGCCATGGGGGTGGAGGTGGCCATGCTGACCGGCGACAGCCAGGCGGTGGCGAAGACTGTCGCCGATGAGTTGGGCATTGACACTTACTTCGCCGAAGTGCTGCCCGAGCACAAAGATCAGAAAGTGATGGAGCTCCAGCGCCAGGGCAAGCGCGTGGCCATGGTGGGCGATGGAGTCAACGACGCGCCAGCCCTCACCCGCGCCGACGTGGGGATCGCCATCGGCAGCGGGACGGACGTGGCGGTCGAATCGGCCGGCATCATCCTGGTGCGCAGCGACCCGCTCGACGTGGTCAACATCTTCACCCTGAGCCGCGCCAGCTACCGCAAGATGATCCAGAACCTGCTGTGGGCTACCGGCTATAATGTGGTGGCCCTGCCCCTGGCGGCGGGGGTGCTGGCGCCGTGGGGCATCGTGCTGTCTCCCGCCATCGGCGCGGTGCTGATGTCCGCCAGCACCATCGTCGTGGCTCTCAACGCGCAGCTGCTGCGACGGCTGACGCTGAACGCCTAGCAGCGCCGCGCATCCGCCTGAACCCCGCAACACCACGCTCGACGCGAGCGCACCGGCGTGGAGGCGCTCAACGCCATGATCGCGCTGAGTGAAATCGGGCGGCGCGTGGATAGCGGGCACGGCACGGCGGCGAGGCGCTTGGGCGGGCGGCCTCCCCACCGGACCTTGGGCTGGATGGGCGCGCTGGGCGCCAGTGGCGACAGGGCCTCAGGCTCCACGCCGGGCGCGTGCCTTGGCTCGGGGTCTCGGGGAGCGCCAGCTCCAATGGGAATCGCATACCATCCTCGCGGCGGCGCGTCTGGCGGCAAGTCCCTGAGTCGCCAGCCACACATGGTACAATGAGTTCACGTCAACCTGCTTGGCTTTGCGGGCCGTCTGGCCGCCGAACCTGTTGAGGACGGCGGCTTTTCTGTTTGCCGGCTCTGCCGGAGGAAGCGAGGTGCGAATGCAAGCTAAGCTCTACGTCGGTAATCTTGAGTCCTCCGTGACCGAGGCAGATCTGCGCACGCTGTTCAACCAGGCTGGAACGGTGAGCGCCGTTGACGTCATCATGGATCGCGACAGCGGCCAATCGAAGGGATTTGCATTTGTAACCATGAGCACGCCGGCCGAGGCCGAGAAGGCCATCGGCATGTTGAATGCCTTCTCGATTCACAATCGCGAGCTGATGGTGAGCCTGGCCGGCGCTCGAGACGGCCGGGGGGGCCAGCCGGCCCGGCCCGGCGCTTCGGGCGGCGGCCGGCCGCGCCGCCATAAGCCGCGCGGCGGCAACCGGCGCTATTCGCCCTGACTCGTAAGCGCTCGGTCCTGATCGAATCTCAGCCGGTCCGCCCCAGTTGGGTGGCGTTGGTTGCCAGGCCGATTTTCTGCGCGTTGGCCGGGCAGCGAGCGGCAATGCAGCGCATCGCCCAACTGGCACGGGCCCCACTCGCCCTCGCGGCGCTCCAACTCCGCCACGACCGCCGAATCCAGGACGCTCTGGGGTAGACCATGACTGGCTTCACAATCTGATTTCAAATTGTCTGGCAGATCATCACTCATACGTGAGCGCGAAGACGGCCTCGGTTAGCCAGCGCCGGAACGACTCGTTATCGCTGAACAGCTTGTACAGGTCGGTGTCGTCTTTCAACACCGCCGTCATCACGCGCTGGAGCGCCCGGTCATGCTCGATGCGGGCGTTTTGCTTGTCGGAGTTCTTCTTGGCGTTCTGGTAGGCGGGGTCCGCCGCGACCTGCGTAGGAATGTAGTCCACCACCATGCGCCGTACCCGGTCGGCGTCGGTAAACTCGGTATGGCCGAACTGGTCATTGAACTGGCGCAGGATGTTGCTCAGCCGGTCAAGCTCCGGCTCGGCCTTGTGGCCGCCAGCGCTGGTGGGCACCGGCCCAATGGCGGCGTCTTCGTCGGGCAGGGCAATCGCCATCGCCGCCTGCTTCTCCACCCGGTAGCTATCCATGTCAATCGTCTCGAGAATGCCGCGCGACAGGTCTTGCTCTTCCGGCGCCGGCAGCTTGGGTACCAGAAAGGTGAGGAAGATCGAGAGCCTTTCCCATTCGGCATTTGCGTAGGGCAGGATCGTGGCGAGGAAGCTGTACGTTCTCAGGAACGCCTTGGCCTTGCCCTTGAACCCCACCTGTCCGTCCTCATCCAATTGCGCACGGTAGAGTGCCACGCAGGCGTCGAGCGTGGGGTCGAGTTGGTCGCGGTCGGCGCGGCCCAGGTAGAGCGCCACAAACTGCTCTACCTGCTCCGGCGTGTATACCTGATAGCCATCCAATTCGGCCTTCAGGTCGTGCAGCTTGTTGGGGTCGGTCTCCTCGCTCAGGATGGTCGTGCGGTAGTAGTCGGCGAACGCCGCCTGGATGGTGTCGGCGTCGTTCATGAAGTCGAGCACGAAGGTGTCGTGCTTCTGCGGGTGTGCGCGGTTCAGCCGCGACAGTGTCTGCACCGCCTTGATGCCGCTCAGCACCTTGTCCACGTACATGGTATGCAGCAGCGGCTCATCGTAGCCCGTCTGGAATTTGTCGGCGCAGACCAGGAAGCGGTAGGGGTCCTCCTGGATGCGGTCGGCGATGACGCTGCTGGGGAAACCGTTGAGCGACGCCTCGGTGACCTTCACCCCGCCATACTCGTGCTCCCCTGAAAATGCGACGATGGCCTGGTACGGGCTGCGGCGCTCGCGCAGGTAGTCGCGCATGGCATGGTAATACTGTATGGCGCGCTGGATGCCGCTCGTGACCACCATTGCCCGCGCCTGGCCCCCGATCTTGTTTAGCGCGATGACGTTTTCGTGAAAGTGCTCGACCATGATCTCGGCCTTGAGCCGGATGGCGTGGTCGTTCGATTCCACATAGTAGCGCAGCTTCTTCTGCGCCCGGCGCGTGTCGAACTCCGGGTCGCCGGGGATGGTCTTGATCAGCCGGTAGTAACTCTGGACCGGGGTATAGCTCTTGAGCACATCCAGGATGAAGCCTTCCTGGATGGCTTGTTTCATCGTATAGCTGTGGAAAGGCCGGTGCCGCACCTTGTCGCCTTCGACAAACGCCTCCCCGAACAGTTCGAGGGTCTTGTTCTTGGGCGTGGCCGTGAAGGCGAAGTAGCTGGCGTTTGGCAGCAACTTCCGCGCCTCCATGATCTGGTTGATGCGGTCCTCGACCGTCTCCTCTTCGTCCTCGGCCCCCGCCTCCGATAGCGCCATGCTCATGGCCGCCGAGGTGCGCCCGCCCTGGCTGGAATGCGCCTCGTCAATGATGATGGCAAAGCGCCGGTGCCGCTGCTCGTCGCCAATTTCGTCCAGGATGAAGGGGAACTTCTGCACCGTGCTGATGATGATCTTCTTGCCGCCCTCGATGAAGCGGCGCAGGTCGCCCGAATGGACGGCGTGACCCACGATGGCGCTTACCTGCGCGAACTGCTTGACCGTATCCCGAATTTGCTGATCCAGGATGCGCCGGTCGGTGACGACGATCACCGAATCGAACACCTCGGCGTCGTCGCGGCGCAGCCCGACGAGTTGGTGCGCCAGCCAGGCGATCGAGTTGCTCTTGCCACTTCCCGCCGAGTGCTGGACCAGGTAGCGTTTACCCGCGCCGTGCTGGGCGGCGTCGGCCAGGAGCTTCCGCACCACGTCCAGTTGGTGATAGCGCGGGAATATCTGCTCTTTCTTCTTCTTGCCGCTCTTCTCATCCTTGCGCTCCACCACCTGGGCATAGTTTTCCAGGATGTCCGTCAGGCTGGCAGGCGTCAGGATTTCCTTCCACAGGTAGTCAGTCTTCAGGCCGTTGGGGTTGGGCGGATTGCCGGCCCCGTCGTTCCAGCCCTTGTTGAAGGGCAGGAACCAGGAGGCCTTGTCGCGCAGGTGGGTACACATGCGCACTTCGGCGTCGTCCACGGCGAAGTGGACGACGCAGCGCCCGAACTGGAATAGCAACTCGCGCGCGTCCCGGTCGCGCTTGTATTGCTCGACGGCGTCCTCCACCGTCTGTTTGGTCAGGCTATTCTTAAGCTCAAAGGTGGCGATGGGCAGGCCGTTGACGAACAGGCACAGATCCAGCGCCAGTTGAGTCTCGTCACGGCTGTAGCGAAGCTGCCGTGTAAGCGTGAATCGGTTGAGGGTATACAACTCCGCCGCCCGGGCGTTGTCGGGCGACGGCGTGCCGTAGAACAGCTCCAGCGCCAGCGCCCCGTGCTTGAGGCCCTTGCGCAGCACGTCAATCACCCCGCGCTTGGCGATCTCGCCTTGCAGCCGAGCCAGGAACTTGCGCCGGGTGGGGCTGTCGTTGTCCAGGTCAAGCGCCTCCACGGCGCGGGGCTGGGTCGCGGTGAGGAAGGCCCGCATCTGCGCCAGGTCAACGGCGTAGTCGCGGTCGTAGTCTTCGGCCCGGCCCAACCGCCAGCCGGGACCATAGGCCGCCGGTCGCTCGCGCGCGGCATGGTCTGGCACAGTCGCGCTAGCGCGCTGGCCGGTAATCTCGGCGGCGATGAGGGCTTCGATGCCTTTTTCGCTGGTGTCAGTGTTCAGTCTTCCCCCAGGCTACACCGTGTCAGTTAGCCAACCTTTGGAGTGAAGCACTTCCCATGCGAGCCGGAGTTGGTCAGGCGAAAACCGCTGTTTTCGTTCACTCCAAGCATAAGCGCGCTCACAGGCCTCGTTTAGGTTTTGTGCCCCTTCACGAGTTACGACCCAATGGACTGTAGAAAGCAACTCCAATCCAAAGGGCGTCTCAAAGCCTTGTACTAGATCGGCCACTCGCTCAAATCGGCGGAGCGTGT
>JADLEU010000269.1 GCA_020845955.1 Anaerolineales bacterium | reverse complement strand
TCATCGTCAGCACGGGGGTGCTGCAGCATCCGTGGGTCCAGGCGCTGTCGCCCACGGTCGGCAGCCGGCTGCCGCTGGTGCGCCTGCTGTGGGTGCTGGGCGCCATGACGCCCACCACGATCCTGTTCCTGGAGGCCTTCGGCAACTACCGGCCCTTGCTGCAGCAGTCGCTCACGCGCCTGGTGGCGGGCGGCCTGCTGGCTCCCTTTGGCGGGCTGAGCGTGCTGGCATTGATTTTGCTGGCGCTGAGCGAGCCCAGTTCCGGCCGGCTGTTCATCTTCACCTTCGCGGGGCTGACTAGCCTGGGGTTGGCCGCCTATCGGCTGCTGCTGCGAGGCTACTACTGGCGCCGGCAGGCGGCCGGCTACTACACCAAGAACGTCGTCGTGGCTGGCTCGCCCGCCGGTATCGATTGGCTGATCTGCCACTTGCGGGACGCCGCGCTGCGCGAATACCGGCTGTTGGGCTACCTCGACACGACACCCAACGGGGCCCGGCCGGCCGGCGACCTGCCTTCGCTCGGGCCGGTGTACGACCTGGGCGAACTGCTGGTCCATTACCCCATCAAAGAAGTCATCGTCATGCACCCGGCCGCGGGCGGTGTGTGGCTGGAGCAGGTGATCCGCGACTGCCAGTATTTCCAGGTGCTGCTGCGCATCGTGCCTGAGGCGCTGCTGCTGGGCGAGGAGCGCGATCTCAAGACGCTCTACCGGGCCGAGCCGCTGCACCTGCCGGCGGTGACGCTGCGCCCGCCCCACCTGGACAGCGACGCGCTCTTCTTCAAGCGCCTGTTCGACTTCGTCGTCGCGGGGCTGCTGCTGGCGCTGCTGTCGCCGGTCTTCCTGCTGGTGGCCGCGGCCATTAAGCTCACCACCCCCGACCTGCCGGTACTCTATCCGTGGCGCGTCGTCGGGCAGAACGGCGTCGAGTTCACCGGCTACAAGTTCACCACCATGCAGTCGGGCGCCGAGGCGCTCAAGGCCGAGCTGATGGACCGCAACGAGATGAGTGGGCCGGTCTTCAAGATCAAGGACGATCCGCGCGTCACGCGGCTGGGGCGTTTCCTGCGCAAATACAGCCTGAACGAGCTGCCGCAGTTGTGGAGCGTGCTCAAGGGGGATATGAGCCTGGTCGGCCCGCGCCCGGCCTTCCGGCACGAGCTCGACCGCTACGAGCTGTGGCACAAGCGCAAGCTGACCGTGCGCCCCGGCATCACCTGCCTGTGGCAGGTGCGCGGCCGCAATCAGATCGCCGATTTCGACGAATGGGTCAAGATGGACCTGGAGTACATCGACAACTGGTCGTTGTGGCTGGACGTCAAGATCCTGATCTGGACGGCCTGGGCGGTGGCGGCCGGCACAGGATCATGAGCGCTTCTGGTGGGGGCCTGCCAGGGCGGAGATTCCTCGGCAACACGCTTCGCTGCGCTTCGGGGCGCTTCGCAGAAACCAGCTTGCTCAGAAACTGGCGGGCGGTGGTAGCGGCCGCTCGCCCTCACCCCCGCCCTTCCCCACTCCGCTGCGCTCCGGGGGCCATGGTCCCGCCGGGAGAGGGAGCCAGCACCTTCACACCGGGCTGTTTCTGCCGGTCTCAATGGGGCCACGCCCCAACCTTACTCGGAATGACAACAGTGCGGGGCGGTGGTGGCCGGCACGGTGCCTTCAAGCGGCTGACACGCTTCCAGCGATAACCATGCACTTCTTCGTGACGGGCGCGGCCGGCTTTATCGGCAGCAACCTGGTCGACCGGCTGCTGGCGCTTGGGCACCCGGTGACGGGCTACGATGACTTCTCCACCGGCCAGGCGCGCTTCCTGGAGCCGGCGGCCGCCTGCCCCAACTTCCGGCTGGTGCGTGGCGACACGCTCGACCTGCCGGCCCTGACGGCGGCCATGCAGGGGGCCGGTTTCGTCTTCCACCTGGCCGCCAACGCCGACGTGCGCTTCGGCACCCAGCACCCGCGCAAGGACCTGGAGCAGAACACGCTGGCCACCTTCAACGTGCTGGAGGCCATGCGCGCTAACGGCGTCGGGCGGCTGGCGTTCGCCTCCACCGGCTCGATCTACGGCGAGCCGTGGGTCTTCCCCACACCCGAGGCCGCCCCGTTCCCGGTGCAGACCTCGCTGTACGGCGCCTCGAAGCTGGCCGGCGAGGGGCTAATCCAGGCGTACTGCGCCGGCTTCGGCTTCCAGGGGTACATCTTCCGCTTTGTTTCCATCCTGGGCGAGCGCTACACTCACGGCCACGTGTTTGACTTTTACAGGCAGCTGCGCCAGAACCCAGCCGAGCTGCGGGTGCTGGGCGACGGCCAGCAGCGCAAAAGCTACCTGTACGTGCAGGACTGCCTGGACGCCATGCTGCTGGCCATCGAGCGCGCTGCCGAACCCGTCAACATCTTCAACCTGGGCACCGGCGAGTACTGCCAGGTGAACGACTCGATCGGCTGGATCACGGGCGCGCTGGGCCTGCGGCCGCGCCTGAGCTACACCGGCGGCGAGCGCGGCTGGATCGGCGACAGCCCCTTCATCTTCCTCGACACGACCAAGATCCGCGCCCTAGGCTGGGCGCCCAAGCTGACCATCCGCGAGGCCGTGCTGCGCACGCTGGCCTACCTGCAGGCTGAACCGTGGGTGCTGGAGCAACGCGCATGAACGTCTGCGTCTTCGGGCTGTGGCATCTGGGCTCGGTCACGGCCGCCTGCTTGGCCGCCGCGGGGCACAACGTGACTGGGCTCGATCCGGATCCGGCGGTGGTCGCCGGCCTGGCAGACGGCTGCCCGCCGCTGTTCGAGCCGGGCCTGGAGGCGCTGGTGCGCGCGGGCCTGGCCGGCGGGCGGCTGCGCTTCACGAGCGAGGCGGCCGAGGCGCTGGCCGGGGCCGAGGTGGCCTGGGTGACGGACGACACGCCGGTGGACGACGACGACCGCGCCGACGTGGACTTCGTCGTCGAGCGTGTCACCGGGCTCTTCCCTCACCTGGCGGCCGGCGCGCTGGTGCTGATCTCGTCGCAGGTGCCCGTGGGCACCACCCGCCGGCTCGAACAGGCCTATGCGGCGGCGTTCCCCGGCGGCAGCGCCAGCTTTGCCTATTCGCCCGAGAACCTGCGGTTGGGCGGGGCCATCAAGGCTTTCCGCGAACCCGACCGGGTGGTGGCCGGCGTGCGCCGGCCGGCCGACCGCGAGCGCGTGGCCCGGCTGCTGGCGCCGTTCACCGGCCGGGTGGAGTGGATGTCGGTCGAGTCGGCCGAGATGACCAAGCACGCGCTGAACGCCTTCCTGGCGACCTCCGTCGCCTTTATCAACGAGGTGGCCGCGCTCAGCGAGCAGGTGGGCGCCGACGCCAAGGAGGTCGAGCGCGGCCTGAAGAGCGAAGCCCGCATCGGCCCGCGCGCCTACCTGTCGCCCGGCGCGGCCTTTGCCGGGGGCACGCTGGCGCGCGACGTCGCCTTCCTCACGGCCATCGGCGCCGAGCGCGCCGTGCCCACGCCGCTGCTGGCGGGGGTGCGCGCCAGCAACGATGCCCACAAGC
>JADLEU010000268.1 GCA_020845955.1 Anaerolineales bacterium | reverse complement strand
CGCACCACCACGCTTACCGCCAGCGGCCAACTGCGCCGTGAAATCGCTTATGGCCTCACCAGCCTGTCGCCGGCGCAGGCTGGTCCCAAGCGGCTGCTGGAGATTGTTCGCACCCATTGGCAGCAGGAGAATGGTCTGCATTACCGCCGCGATGTCACCCTTCAAGAAGTCGCCACACGCATCAAGCATTGGCCGGCCGCACGCGCCTGGGCCAGCCTCAACAATCTGGTCTTGGCCTTGCTAGTGCGCGCCGGCTTCGTTAGCCTGCCGCAGGCACGCCACCACTTCGACGCCCATCCCGACAAGGGACTGCAACTCCTGTTTCAGGCCCCCGCCCGACTTTGAGAAGGCCCTGCTACTGCCGACCGTCCTACTTGCATCGCCCGGCAAATAGCATACAATGTTTCTGACTTGGCAGCCAACAACCTATCATCCCCTTAGGAGGCCGTTATGCAGTCCACCAGTCAGATCCAGCCGTCTAGTCCGCCGAAAGACCCAATTATTGCAGCCGTCCTGAGCCTGCTGCTGCTCGGTGGCGTGGGACAACTTTACCTGGGTCAGCAGAAGAAGGGCATTATCATCATCGTCGCGAGCATCCTGGCGTGGTGCATTTCGGTGGGCACGCTGGGCTGGATCATCCAGCTCGTGGGAGCCTATGATGCCTACGTCATCGGCACCAAGCTCAAGAACGGCCAGCCCGTAGGCGACATGGAGTTCTTCTGGCAGGCGAACCAGTAAGCGGGGCACGGCGGGGGCCGCAGACTCAAAATGGAGATCTCAAATGAGTGAGCAGATGAGTGATGTCACCAGCGACGACCGGCTGTGGGCCGCGCTGGCGTACGTCTTTTCTCCGATCGTGCCCATCATCTTGTTCCTGATGGAAGATAAGAAGAACCGGCCGTTCATCCGAGCGCACAACGCCCAAGCGCTGGTCATGGGCGTCGTCATGGCGGTGCTGGTCCCCATAATCGCCGGCGTTACGCTGGGCTGCGGGGCCATCATCTGGTTCATCATGCTCTACTGGGCCTACCAGGCCTATCAGGGCAAGCTCATAACAATCCCAGTTGTTACCGACTTCGTTAAGAACCAGGGTTGGGCTTAGAGCCAGCCCCAGCCCATCCGCCGCGCTGCGCACGTCCGGAACAGCGCCTGAAGGCCGCAAGCCAGGCGTTCGCCAGAAGGCCGCCGAAGGGGCGTTCCGGCGAACGCCCCTTCGTTGTTGATTTAGAGAGGCCAGCCGATGAACGAAGACATCCCCGGCGGCACACCGCCACCATCTGAGCCAGAGCCTGGGGGGGCGATCCCGGCCGATACGTCCCCAATCACGCCGCCTGGCAGCCAGGGCCCAAGCTCCGCGCCGCTCCCCTCCGCGCCTGCCATGCCACTTTCGGATTCCGAAGCGCGCACCTGGGCCATGCTTGCGCACCTGAGCGTGTTGCTCAACCTGATCACGGGATTCCTGGGCGTCATCGTTCCGCTCGTGATTTACCTGATCTACAAGGACCGCTCGCGCTACGTGGCATACCAGTCCATGCAGGCCTTTGTGTTCCAACTGATCTGGTGGGGCGGCGGCGGGCTGCTGATCGGCGCTATTTGGGCGGTCACGGGCATCCTGTCCGCCATCCTCATCGGTATCCTGTGTATCCCGTTTGCGCTGGTGGGAACGGTGGTGCTCGCGCTGATGCCGCTGGTTGCCCTGGTCTACGGCGTCTATGCCGCGATCGAGACTAACCAGGGACAGGATTTTCGCTATTGGCTTGTCGGCGATTGGGTACGCGGCCTGGCATAGTGCATCAACCGACGCCCTGTTCGGGATTTCCGCAGGCACACTTGTGGCGGCCTGCCCCTGCCAAATCGCGGCCGGCATCGGCTCACCAGGGGCCCGTCGACAGGATTCCGGCCAGGTTGTCTGGCACAGCACTAGGCCGGCTGCGCGCTGCTGCTGGATGAGCGCTAAGCGCTGGTTGTTGGCCCTGCCCCTGCCGGAAACGGCGCGGGCCGATCTGGCCGCTTACCCGCCCATCGTCGCCCAGATCCTCTATAACCGCCATCTTGTGACTGGGCCAGCGGCCGAGCAGTTCTTTGCGGGCCAACTGGCTCATTTGGGCGACCCTGCTGACCTGACCGGGCTGCTGCCGGCCGTGGACCGGCTCCATCGCGCGGTGCGCGCCGGCGAACGGATTGTCGTCTACGGCGATTACGACACCGACGGGGTCACGGCCACCGCGCTGCTGGTGCAGGTGCTGCGGGCGATGGGGGGCGTGGCGCACGACTACATCCCGCTGCGCGAGGAAGAAGGCTATGGCCTGAACGTCGAGGCCATGTATAAGCTCAAAGCGCAGTCGACGGATGTCGTGGTCAGCGTGGACTGCGGCGTGCGCTCGATCGCGGAGGCCGAAGCGGCCAGGAAGCTGGGCCTCGACCTGATCATCACCGACCATCACCAGCCAGGCGACGAACTCCCGCCAGCCTTTGCCATCATCAATCCCAAGCAAGCTGGTGACGGCTATCCTGAGAAGGGCCTGGCCGGCGTGGGCCTGGCGTACAAGCTGGCCCAGGGGCTGATACGGCCGATGGCCGAGCGTCCAATCGCGGGCTCGGACGTGCTGGACCTGGTGGCGTTGGGCACAGTGGCCGATCTGGCGCCGCTCACGGGAGAGAACCGGGTCCTGGTGCGGCAGGGCTTGGCGATGATCAACCGCGCGCGGCGCACGGGGTTGAAGGCGCTGCTGGAAGTTTCGCGGCTGCGGCTGGGGCAGGTGGATGCCTCGGCGATTGGCTACAGCCTGGGGCCGCGGCTGAACGCCGCCGGCCGACTGGACTCGGCCCGGGCCGCGTACCAACTGCTGACGACCAGCGTGGACGAAGAGGCCTGGGAACTGGCCCAGCGGTTGGACGCCCAAAATCGAGAACGCCAGGAACTGACCCGCTGGACCCAGGCCCGCGCGCGGGAATTGGCGCTGACCACTTATGGCGACGGCGCGCTGCTCTTTGCAGCCGACCCGGAGTTCAAGCCCGGGGTGGTCGGCCTGGCCGCCGCCCGCCTGACCGAGGAGTTCTACCGGCCTACGGTGGTGGCCACCCGAGGGCCGGAGGAGACCCGGGGCTCCTGTCGCTCGATCCCCGAGTTTCACATCACGAACGCCCTCGACCGGTGTGCGGCGCTGCTGATTCGCCACGGGGGTCATGCAGCGGCGGCCGGGTTTACGGTGCGGAGCGATGACGTGGACACTCTGGCGACCACCCTAAAGACCATCGCGCAGGAGACTCTCGGCGAGATGGACCTGCGCCCGACCCAACGCGTGGACGTGGACAACGTGCGGCT
>JADLEU010000267.1 GCA_020845955.1 Anaerolineales bacterium | reverse complement strand
GACCGAGCGCGGCTTGCGTCTGATGGCAGCCGCACTTTGGTGCCGCAACAAAGAGTTTCCCGGCTTCGTGCTGCAGCCGGCTGCATAATCTTCGTGCTTGGCGAAGTTGTTAAAGAGCAATTCTATAAGAAGCGCGCTGCTTCCCGCTACCAGTCGGCCAGGGCAAGGGCCGATGGTAGCCGCTGGCCCCAAGATCATCCGGAAAGCGCAGTTGCTAGAAGCACTGCCACTGGCGCGACAACACCAGCGCGTACCCGTAGCCGTCGCACACATCCAGCCGGTTCTTAGGGCAATCATAGGCAATAGGGTCTTGATTTGGTGATTCGCTGGGTGTAGAATAGTCACAACGTACCGTACCAGGTTCGCCACAACTGAATCACACCGGGCCACCGATTTTCGAGTGGCCCGGAGGTCAAAAGTGTGGGTTGCAGGATAGCAACTCATAACCCGGAGGTCCTAGGTTCGAATCCTAGCCCCGCTACTATGAATGAACCGTAGCTCGTCAGGCTACGGTTTTTCTTTGGCCCGACGGTCTCTGGTGGCTGGAGCCTTCCATAACAGGAGGAACCAGAATGAACCACAGATCGTCGGGCCTTAAGCTATCCGATGCCGTCGAGGGCTTCTTGCAGTTCAAGATGGCAGAGGGTCGCAGTCCCCGGACCATCGTGGGCTACCGCCACGACTTGCGCGAGTGGCTGGCTTACGCGGGGGATAAGAAAGTGGAAACAGTCGATGCGCAGGAGCTGAGGGCCTTTCTCAACTACCTGCGCACCGACTACAAGCCGCGCCGCTTCTCCGCCGAGCTTCCTTCGCTCTCACCCAAAACCATCCGAAATTTCTGGGTTACGCTGTCGGCGTTTTTCACCTGGCTGAAGGAGGAGTTCGATCACCCTAGCCCGATGGAGAACGTGCCGGCGCCGCGGTTTGCCAAGCCCGAGGTGGAACCCTTCCAACAGGAAGAGATCCGGGCACTCCTGAAGGCCTGCGAATTCAAACGGGAGGCACAGACCGACTTCCGTCGGCGCTTCACCATGCGCCGCGCAACGGCGCAGCGTGATCAGGCCATCATTCTGATGCTGCTGGATACGGGCCTGCGCTCGTCGGAGCTGTGCGCCCTGAACATGGGCGACGTGGACCTGAAGAGCGGCAAGGTCGTAGTGCGGCACGGCCCGACCGGTGGCGCGAAGGGCGGCAAGGGCCGTATCGTGTATCTGGGTAAGTCGGCCCACCGCTCGGTGTGGCGCTATACGGTAACGCGCGAGGACAAAGGCGACGAAAGCGCGCCACTCTTTACGGCGGGCAATCGTCACCTCACACGAGATTCGCTGCGCCAGCTCATAGCCCATCTGGGCGAGGCCGCCCAGGTAAAGAAGTGCCATCCACATCGCTTCCGCCACACCTTTGCCATCGCGTACCTGCGGGCGGGCGGCGACTTGTTTACCCTTCAACGACTGCTCGGTCATAGTTCACTCGACATGGTTCAGCACTATGCTCGGGTAGCTCAGGTTGACATTGAGCAGGCCCACCGCCGGGCCAGCCCGGCCGACAACTGGCGGCTATAAGGGCTAGTTTCGCAGATATGCCCGACGCCCGGTGACCGGAGGCACACCAGTGTGCCGGTCACCGGGCGTCTTGACTGGCGCTGTCTACCGGGTAATGGCATCGGCGAGCATCCGTAGCGCCTGAGACATCTCCCGCCGAGAGAGCTGACTGAGATACGCGGTCATGCTCTGGTCGTTGCCCAAAGCAGGGCCGGGCTCTCCCGCCAGACTTGCGATGCGTTGCTGCACCTCATCCCCAAGCAATGGCGCGTAGATACCATCCGTAATCCGAATATCCCCGTGCATGAGGTTCTGGCTGATTGCCTTGTAGTCGGCCATGTTTTGAGCGTGCTGGAGCGCCCAGACCGCGTGACCGTGCCTGAACTTGTGCGCCGATTTGTAGGGGAGGCCGGCCAACTCAAACAGAATGCGAAGCCGTCGTCCGATGGCGACGTTGCGATTGCTGCCAGCTGCACCCGCCGAAAGCGTGAGCTTGCCCCAATCATTCAAAATCGGAGTGAACCACATTGCGGTTGGCGGAAGCTGATGCCGGATGAAGTTGTCCCAAGTCTCGATAATCTCCAGCAGCTCTGGAATGGGCAGCAAGTAAGTTGTTGCCGTTCGGCCGTTCTTGGTGCGGATGCCCAACGCCGGCCACTGCTTGATTGCCTGGCCAGGTATGTCCACCGCTGCAATCGGCAGTGAGCCCAGGGCGCTGACTCGCATGCCGGACAGGAACAGTAGAGCTGCACCCGCTTGATCGCGTCGCAGGCTGAGGTCGTCTGATTCGGCGCGCACCTGGGCAAGCATTCGAACATCATCAAGAGTCACATACTCGTGTTCGGTCGGCTTGTTAGCGAGGCGTGGTGGCCGAAGAGTCTCTATCCAGGCCAACGACAGGGTCCGACACTCTGTCGGGCAGGTTTGTTTGAGCCATCGCAAGAACCGCTGGCTGGACTGCATAATCTTGCGAATGGTGGTGGGGGCGAGAGTGAGCTCATTTGCCTGTTGGGCGCTGGCGACCACATAAGCCGGAAAGGTGGGGCGGATCTCCTCGGCCTGCGTGACCAGGGTGTCGTCCGCCCACAAGAGCAATTGCCGCAAGTAAGCACGGTGGCGACCGACCGATGACGTATGGAGCTGGGCTACCTCCTGTAAGTACGCGAGGTGAGCCTTTACCCACAGGTAGTTTTGCCTGTTAACCACCGCGCACGCCCCTATTGATGGCTCTACCACAATCCGGGCACGTCCCGCGCAGTACAGTTCGCTTTCCGTATACCGTCCTACTCGCATCTACGAGGTGTACCGCCTTTCGGCACGGCAAGCAGTAAGCCTCGCTTGATCCCATGGGCCGACGCGATTGCTTGCGCTTTTGGGATACCCAGGAGGCGAATTGAGTCCCGTCAATCCACACATGGCCGGACTGGTCGCGGCGAGCCGGTAGATCATATTGGAGCCAGTCGCGCAGAGTGCGGATAGGAACCCCAGTTTCGGCCTCAAGGTCGGCCAGCGAATACCACATAGGCAAAAACCGCGGCACTTTGGCAATAAGCGCTTGGGTCAGGTGTGGCCAAAAGCGCGGTTCAGTGTTCGGTGACATGAATGGCCAGCTTCTAGCCGGTCGTTATTGACCCGGAACGAAAACACAGCGGCGGACTGTCAACTCGATCATAAAACGGTTCCTCAAGCCACATCGGCACCTCAGGTGTCTCACACATTACCCGATAGCGCAAAGGAACCTTCCTCAGCTCGTCCTCAAGTTAAACGAAAAAGACCTGGCCTTCTCCACGCCGGGTCTCATAGACAGGCCAAGCAGGCCGGCAGGTGAGGATCTTCGACTTCCTGATCCTCACCTGCCGGCGGCCGCCGACCTAGAAACCTAATCCCCTTTCCTTGAGTGAGACAAAACGGGCTGCCACGCCGCACACAATGTGGTCCAGGCACTCGATGTCCAGTAACTTGCCGGCCTCGACGATGGCCCTAGTTACGGCCACATCCTCGGGACTCGGGGCCGGGTCGCCGCTGGGGTGGTTGTGGCAGACGACCACCCCAGCCGCGTTAGCCCGGATGGCGGGCCTGTAGACCTCGCACACGCGGATGAGTGACGTGTTAAGTGAGCCGTGGTAGACCTCGACTGGATCGCCGAGGACACGGTTGCGAGTGTCCAGCAGCAACACATACAGGTACTCCTGATCGCGGTGCATCAGTAGCGGCTGGAAGATCGCGGCCGCATCATCGGGCGAGCGAATCTGGCGACGCTCGGCTTCCGGCGCGAGCAGTCGCCGGCTGATCTCCATTGCGGCCTTGAACCGGGCGGCGGCGCTGGTGCCGACGCCGGCAACCCAGGTCAGTTCTGGGATTGTGGCGCGGGCAATGTCGTGCAGCGAGCCGAAGCGGGCCATCAGGGCCTGGGCAGCGTCCAGAGGCTGGCTGCCACCGATCATTACTGCCAGCAGTTCAGCTGAGCTGCAGGCGCCGCTGTCGTGCATGACGCGGTAGGCCGGCTGGTCACGGAGAGAGCGTCTGACGGCTGGTGGCGGCGCGTAGTGCGCTTGGAGGAGAAGGGGGAGTTGGGTCATGGGAGTCTCCAATACGGAAAACGCGGGCAAGCCCGGTCAAGGGCTTGCCCGCGTTGCGGTTTGTGAAGTGACAAGGGGAGCGGCTAGAACAGGCTCATCTGGCCCTTCGGGTCCGATGGCGTGGTCCGATTCCGCGCGCGGCTGGCGCGGATGATCTCGCGCCGGCGGGCCATCAAGTCGGCCAGGGTGACGAGGTGCGGGCTAATCGCCGTGGGCGAGCCCATCGGAGAGTCGGTGACGAGCTGATCGCTGCCGAGCGAGAAGATGCCTTCGGCCCGGCCGACGGACAGCGTGCCCAGCGCCTTGCGAACCAGGTCGCTCATCAGGTCGCCGTCGTCTCCTTCTTCGACCAGCGCGCCGGAGATCTCATCTCCGTATAGCGTCATCGCGGCCAGCATCTTGGCGCCGATGAGGTCGAGGGCGTCCTCTTCCAGGGTGTCTTCGTAGACGGGGAAGTAGATCTTCACGGGCAGCGGCGCACCGGGACGGTAAAGCCTGCGCATGGCCTGCCACGTCACATAGAGGCTAAACTCCATCTCGGCGAAGATGGCGGTGGCGAACATGGTCAGGTTCAGCCCGGTCTCCACCAGGCGCGCATTGCACAGGAGCACATCGAATCGGTCGGCGTGGGCCTTCATCCACGACGCGCGTTTGGCCGGGGCCAGCGAGGGGCGCAGAATGCCGGTCCGGAGGCGGTGGTCGCTCAGCACTGCGGCCAGGCGCGGCTGGATGTCGCGCTCCCCGGTCTGGCGGACGTAGACCAGCACCTTGCGACCGAGTGATCGCTCGCGCTGGCAGGTCTTCACCAACCAGTTTTCCTTGGGCAGCAGCTCACCGTCCCCGACCACGGGGTCGAGCTCGAGCACCGTCTCGCGCCGGCGCACGGCGAAGCGCCCTCGCCCCTCCAGCCGGCGGTTGAAAGTCACGGTCTCCGGGCGGAACATGGCATCGGGCCGGTTGAAGGCGGTGTTGAGCCAGACGCTGATCGCACCCTTGCCGGTCTCAGTCTTCTGCTCCTCCAGCGCCCAGAGCAGTAACCCTTGCGGCGGGCTGCCGCTGCCATCGGCGTGGGCCAAGTGGTCCTGCATCGCGTCCGTCAGCGGCAGGCGGACGATCTCCTCGCTATACGGCGGCAAGGGCAGGCCGATGTCCTTGAGGCTGCTGAAGGTGCAGTACTTGAGGCCCAGACCCACGATGGCGGGCGAGATGCCGGGCTTCTCGCTGACCGTCTCGAAGAAGCGGGTGCCGGTGTAGGCGCCGTCGTTGGTGAGCTCCGCGTCCGGATTGACGTAGAAGGTGGTCTTGAGCAGGCCGAAGCGCTCCGACCAGCGGCGCTCGTCATTGAAGCCGAACTCCTGCCGCACTTCGCCCGCCAGCCGGTAGAGCAGCCAGAAGATGGAGGTGCTAGGACCGCCGTAGAGCGTACCGGTTAGCCCAAGCGTGAAGCGCGAGGCCTGGCTCAGAGCAGTCAGCGCCCAACCCACGCTGGTTCCTTTCGACTTGGCCTTATGCAGCTCGTCATACAGCGTCAGGCCGAAGAAGCGGCGGGCCTTCTTCAAGGCGTAGCGTGCGGCTGCCTCGCGCCGCAGGGCGCTGTTCTCGAAGAGGGGCGAGCCGCAGACGTAGGGCGCACCTGTTTCATCACGCTGCCGCACAACATGCTTGCCGCGCTCCGGATCCCAGGTCCACTTGCCCGGCTCATGCTGGCCGGTGCGCGGGTTGAAGTACATCAGCGGCGCCTGGCAGAAGCGGCGGCGCTGACCGATCCATGCTTCGGACTGGTCGGGCGTGATGGGCTGGAGCGGGTGGCCATCATTCGGGTCATAGCGCTCGGCGACGACTGCGCCGCAGGCGGGGCAGGCGCAGACCCGCACGAGCTCTTCCCACTCGTTCTCGCCCGCCTCATCCTGGCGCAGCAGCCGCGCCCAGCGCGCCGCTATCGCCGGCACGCGGCCGGGGCCGAGCTTGGCGGTCTCGAAGGACAGCACCGCGAAGGTCTGTTCGGGCAGGGTGCCGGCCCGGTACTCGGCGATGAACTGAGCCAGGCTGTAGGCGCCGGACAAGGCGCGACTGCTGCCCTCGTCGCGGGGCACGTCCAACCCCAACCAGGCAAAGCCGCCGATGCGGCCGTTGAGCAGGTTGGGTGCAGGCGTACGCCTGCTTTGAACTGGCGCATGGCGTTCGGCGCGCTCCAGCGCCTGCCGCAGCGCGGTGGCCTGCTGGTCGTCGAGCGGGTGATCCTGGTGCGCCGCCGCGTCGCGGATGGCAATCAGGCACTGCGCTGCGTTCAGGCCGGCGAACTGCGCTTCATCCAGCACGATGCCTTGTGTTTGTAGCCAGTCTGAGATGCGTGCAGGCTTCGGCAGCGGACGGGCGCCGAGCGTGATCACACGCGACGCAGCGTTGGGGATGACTTCCGGGATTTCCTTGGGCCAGTTCTCCTTGCCGGTGACGATGCCGGGGCCGACCACCAATGCCGGGTAAGGGCCGCGCCGGCTGCTGCGGCGCGCAAGTGCGGTTCGCAGATATTCGGCGACCGCGATGCCGATGGTGGTCTTGTTATGGTCGGTCAGGGCGCATCTCCTGGCCTTGCGACCAGGGTGGATTCCCTTTTCCGCCACTGCCGAACCGTGCGTGACACTTTCGCGTCACACGGCTCTAGG
>JADLEU010000266.1 GCA_020845955.1 Anaerolineales bacterium | reverse complement strand
GTTGTCTCCCATTGGGCGCGCGGCACCGCTCGCACGTCTTCCAGGCAGACCATCCCCACCAGCCGGTCGCCTTCTACTACCGCGAAGCCGCGCTCGTCGGTCTTCATCAGGAAGTCATCGACCAGCGTGCTGATGGGGATGTCGGGCCTGACGACCGGCGCGTTGGCCTGCATCAGCCGCGCCACCGGGATGCCCTCCAGCATGTCCTCGACCACCACGTGCTCGTAGCTTTGCACCGCCGCGTTGTTGAGGAACCAGCCGATCACGGCCAGCCACAAGCCGCCGATCAAGCCGCTGCCGAAGTAGGGCAGCTCGAAACCAAAGATCATGGCGACGCCGCCGAAGATGAACAGCCAGGCGACCGCCTGGCCCACGCCGGTCGCCCAGCGCGTGGCTCGGCGCAGGTTGCCCGACATGGCCCACAGCACCGAGCGCAGCACGCGCCCGCCATCTAGCGGAAACCCGGGGATCAAATTGAACAGGCCGAGGACGATGTTGATCGGGCCTAGCCACAGCAGCAGCGTTGGCAGCGGGCTAAGCTGCGCCAGCACGGCGCCCACCGTGCCGGGCGTAAGCGGGCCGCCGGCCAGCGCGCTGCCCAGCACGCTGAAGACCACTCCCAGCACGATGCTGGTGGCAGGGCCGACAATTGTCACTAGGAATTCGGTGGCCGGCGAAGGTGGCTCGCGCTCGATGTTCGAAATGCCTCCAAAGATGAAGAGCGTGATGCGCCGCACCGGCAGGCCGCGCGCCCCGGCCATCAGCGAGTGAGCCAGCTCGTGCGCCAGCACCGAGGCGAAAAACAGCCCGGAGGCCAGGATGCCCATGCCCCAGTTGAGCGCGGTGCTCCAAGCAGGATGCAGGCTGGGAAAAACCGAGCTGGCCAGGTTCCAGGTGACGAGCAAGAAGATCAGCAACCAGCTCCAATCAATGAAGATGCTAATCCCGAAGAGTCGTGCGATCCGAACGCCGCTGCGCATAGACAATCTCCTTTAGTCATGAGCGGGCGCAACTGCCCAACGGCCCGCGAGGCAGCCTCCAGCCACCTCAATACCCTATGCGGCCTCAGCCCAGTCCGCTATCAGTACTTGGCTGATTCTGCTGTAGGACGCGCCGGCGGCGTCGCCTCATCTTTTATCTGACACCGCCCCGCGCTTTCACAACCAGGCAGCGACCACCGTCAGCGGCTTCCCGCGCTCCCGCTCTCGCGCTACAATCACGCCATGCCCCCGGCCGAGCAATTCCTCGATACGCCCGCCACGCGCGTCCGCGTTCAGCGCCTCGCCCGGCGCGCCGTGCGCGTCACCCACGCCCCGGCCGGCACTCCGGACTTCCCGCCCGATCGTCCCTGGCTGCGCGACGTGCTGCTGCCCGTCTCGGCTGCGGAAGCCGCGCCGGGAGATCTGTGTGTCCGAGTTGTCGACGGCCGCGTGCGCGTCCTGAATGCTGAGGGTGGCGTCGTCGTGGCCGAGGCCCGGCCCGCCCGCTTGAACGTGCCCTGGCGCCGATCACGCGTGATCGTGGACATCCCCGGCGTTGCGATCCAGCCGGAGCATGATCGTGCCGATGACGCCGTGGCGCTGGCGCTGGCCATCGAGCCAGGCGAGGGGTTCTACGGCTGGGGCGAGTGGTTCAACGCTTTTCGGCGCGAGCGCGGCCGCCTCAGCCTGCGCATCCGCGACGCCATCGCAATGCTCCAGCCGCGCGAGACGTACTCTGGCCTGCCGGTCTTCCTCAGCAGCCGGGGCTATGCCTTCTGGCTGCTCAACAGCCACGAGAGCGATTGGACGCTGGCGCCTGAGCGCGGTGAAATGGACATCAGCGCGGCAGGGCCGGGCGCGGACTATGTGGTGATCTACGGGCCTGACTGGCGCGAAATTCTGAAGACTTACACGGCCCTCACCGGCCGTCCCCCGCTCGTCCCGCGCTGGGCGCTGGGCCTGATGGTCACCGGCTATCCTCAGGAGCCGCAGGCCGTCATGCTCGAGCGAGTGACTGAGCATCGCCGGCGCCAGATCCCCCTCGACGGCCTGATCCTCGACTACCACTGGGAAGAGCGCTTCCACAACTTCCGCTGGCGCCGGTCACTCTTTCCCGACCCTGGCGCGTTCGTCGCCGCCCTGCGCGCCCAGGGCGTGCGCCTGGGGCTGATCTTCACCCCCTTTGTCAATCATCGCAGCCGGCCCGGCCAGCGCCGCTTCCTGCATGCTCTGGCCCGCAACCTGCCGGTTGGGCTCGAGCACGACGACGAACGGGCGCTGCCCGAGTACGCCCACGCCCGCAGCCACGGCTACCTGGCCCATCCGAATGCCCGCTGGTGGTTTGGGGCCGGCGGCATGCTCGACTTTACTAACCCGGCTGCTGCCGCGTGGTGGAACAGTCTGTTGGCGCCGCTCTACGCCCAGGGGGTAGCCTTCTTCAAGAACGATGACGGCGAGTATCTGCCGCGCGACGCGCGCAGCGCAACCGGCCTCAGCGGCCGCGAGTATCACAACCTCTACGGCTTCTACTATGGCCGCGCCATATACGGCGGCATGCTGGCGCTCGACGACCGCCGCCCGTTCATTTATGCGCGTTCGGTGTGGGTGGGCTCGCAGCGCTACCCCGCGCTCTTCCTGGGTGACCAGAAGCCCACTTTCGATCACATTCGCGCCACCCTGCGCGCCGGTCTCAACCTGAGCCTGCTTGGCTTCGCCCACTGGACCCCTGATGTCTTCGGCCTCGACGGCCCGACGACGCCCGAGCTGCACCGGCGCTATGCCCAGTACGCCCTCCTGGCTCCCATCGCGCGCTACTTCTGGCGGCCAACCGCCGTTGACGACACGCGTCTGCCCTGGAGTCATGGCCCGGCCAACGAGGCCAATTTCCGGCGCTACGCCCAGTTGCGCTACCAGCTTCTGCCTTACTATGCTCAGCTGGCCTGGGAGGCGCATCTCACTGGCCTGCCTGTGGTGCGCCCGCTGCTGCTCCATTTCCCCGGCGACCCACGTCTGGCCGATGTGGCCGATCAGGTGTTGCTGGGCGAAGCGCTGCTGCTGGCTCCAGTGCTCGCGCCTGGGGACCCCGCCACTGGCCTGGCGCGGCGGCGCATTGTCCTGCCCGCCGGCGTGGTCTGGCATGACTTCTGGTCCAGCCGCACGTTCGCCGGCGGCGGCGAGATCGACTATCCCGCGCCGGCCGATTGCCTGCCGCTCCTGGTGCGGGGTGGCACGGTGCTGCCCATGGGCCCGATCCTGAGCTGCGTCCCAACCGGCCACCGCTTCGATACGCTCAGCCTCCTCTGTTGGCCTCCGTATCCCGCTCGGCTGGTGTTCTACGATGATGACGGGCACACGCGCGCTTATCAGCGCGGGGCCTATACCACCACCACCGTGGAGGTCGAAGAAGGCTCAGCCGGTCTGGCCGTCAACATTGGCGCCGCCCAAGGCGGCTTCCCCGAGCAGCCCGCCGAGCGCCGCCTCGCGATCGTTCTGCAGCGCATTGTGGCCGCGCCCGCCGAGGTGCGCTCGGCGGGCCCGGGCGGCGCGCGCCCGCTCGACTGGCACTACGACGCCGATTGCCAGGCGCTCCACCTACAGCTCGTGCACACCACCGCCGAAGCGACCCAGCTTTACGTCCTTTGGGCTCGTGCCTGATCACTCTGTCGCCATCAAGTCAGGCAACCACATTGGGATGAGCACAGCCGCCGCACTCGTGGCGGCGTGCCCCAGCCAGGCCGTGGCCCGCCTCGGCCCACAATCCCGCCTGCTGTGCTCGATCCCGCCAATCGGTGCGCTCAGGGCGATGGCCGTCAAACCGAACCGCCAGTAATACTGCCCACGCCAGCCGTCAGCCTGCGCTCGGCGCTCGCTCAGGCCGGCCGGCTGCCCAAAACAAAAAACGGGCGGCAGTCTGCTGACCGCTGCCCGCTGTCTGCGCGCCTGGGCTCACTGCCAATCCGGCAGCGAGGCGTTGTCCGCGAGCTTCCGGGGGCTGCTGCCGTCGGCCGAGGCCAGCCAGACCGACCGGCCGCTGTCGTTGGACTCGTATACCAACTCCTGCCCCGACGGCGAGAATGCGAACTGCACCCGGAAGTTGGCGTTGCTCACCAGGTTGACGAAGCTGCCGGTGTTGGTCGACAGGTCGAGCGCGTATAGCCCGTAGGTGTAGTTGGGGTCGGCGCCGGTCCGGGTCCGGAAGGCCATCTTGGTGCCGTCCGGCGAGATGACGCCGCTGGTGATGTCGCTCTGGTCGCGGTCCTTGAGCGCGTTGAGCACCGCGCTGTTCAGCTCGCGTGGGTGCGTCGTCGGGCCTTCCAGGCTGCCGGCGGCGTTGTACATGATGGCCTGCGACCCGCGTACGATCACCCAGCGCAGGTTCTGCTGGCCGCCCGGCTTGTCGTAAGGCGTCAGATACCATTCAGTGCCGTTGCTGCCGCGCTTGACCTCGTAGGCGTCGCTGGTCAGGAAGAAATGGTCGACGTTGTCCTCGCTCTTGTACGGCGCCCCGGCGCCCGGCTGGTAGACGTTCATGAGCCACTTGCCGCTCGATTGGTAGGCCACCACGTAGTCGCCGTTGGGCAGGAACGACAGGAACCCGCCCACCAGCCCGTTCGGCAGTGAGATCGGGCAGCTTGTCCCGCCGCCGCCCGCGTTGACGACGCACACCTGCCGGCTGTTGTTCACGTATACCAGCTTGGTTCCCAGCGGGTCAAAGCTCACGTCAAAACCCGGCAGGATGTTGTCCTCCAACTTGACCGAGTTGCCGCCGTTGCTGTCGGTGGTGTATAGCCGGTAGGCGTCGCCGGCTTTGGTGACGATCGCCACCCGGTCGTTGTTGGGCGAAAACGACGCTACGCCCTCCAGGTTGCACCCGGCCAGGAACAACGCCAGCAGCCAGATCCAGTTATGCGCAAACCGTCGCATGCTGACCTCCCACCGGCCTAGGGGAACGCCGGCTGGCCGATGAAGTTGCCGCCGGCGTCGTAGTAGTAATAAGCCACGACCGTGCCGTTCAGCGCTTCCACCACCAGGCGCTGCCCGTCATTCGACCAGTCGCCGTCGGTGATCGACGTCCAGCCGCCCGTGATCGGCCCGCCCGCCAGGTTGCCGTTGACGTCGATGATGAACACTTTTTGCTGGCCGCCCTCCAGCACCCAGATGGCGTAGCGCCCGCCGTTGTGCGGCGTATAGTCCAGCACCTCGGCGTCGTCCTTGTCAAACACCAGCGGGATCGGCTGGCCGTTGGGGTTCTGCAGCACGATGCTCGTCCGCCCGCCCTGCTGCACGCGGAAGGTCACCCGCCCGCCGCTGACAAAGATCGGCGTCGGCGTGGGCGTTGGGGTGAAGGTGGCCGTGGGCGGGGGGTTGGTCGGCGTCGGCGGCGTGGTGGGCGTCGGCGTCGGCGTAGCAGTCGGCGCCAGCGTGGGCACCAGGTTAGGCGCCACGGTTGGGTAGATGCTCATGTCGGGCACGTTGGTGCAGGTGACGAAGTTGGCCGCTACCCAGCCTTCGCGGGCTACGTCGCGCGCGATCACCTTGAGCCAATCGCCCGTGGGATTGCGGCCGAACGGATCGACCCGGGCGCCGTTGGCCAGCTCGATCACGGCCGGGTAGCCCACGGCCGGGCCTTCGCGCAGGGAGAGCACGTCGCCGGCCGGCACGTTGGCTACCGCGCACTCAGCCGAGGCGATCACCACCGTGGCTGATTGGCGCACCGTGCCAGACTCGTTGGTCGCCACCAGGGTGTAGGTCGTGTTCTGCGCCGGCGCGGCAACCTCGGTGCTGCCGGTGGCGGACAGGTTCTGGCCGGGCACGCCCTCGATGCTCACCGAGGCGGCGTCGAGGACCGACCAGCTTAGTACGATCCGATCCGTCTGCCCGGCGGTGACGACACCTGGCGTCACGGTGAAGCTCTGGATCACCGGCGGGCTGCGGCGCACGGTCACAACCACCGATTGCTCGACCGGCCCGGCAAAATTGGTGGCCCGCAGGGTGAACGTCGTGGCGCTCTCGACGTTGAAGGTCTGCAGTCCGCTAGGCGGCAGCGTGTTCTGCACCGGCGAAACGAGCTGCACGTCTTCGGCGTTGCTCACGTCCCAGGCTAGGACCACGGAGCTCCCGCGGTCGACTTCCTCCGGCGTTACCGTGAAGACGTTGATGACCGGCCGGGCTCCCGCCGGGCACAGCGGCAAGCCTGGGTTGGTTGAGCAGATCACCGTGAAGTAGAGATAAGCCGATCCGATGCACAGGCACAGCATCAGCAGGATCACCAGCGGGATGAGCCAGATGGGGATCGGGGGCCGGATGATGAGCTGCCCAGCCGCGCGCACTTCGGCGGCGCCCGACTGGTCGACCGACGTGCCCACCACGGCGAAGGGGCGCGTTTCGCGCGCGCCAATGCTCGGTTTGGCCTTGGGGCTGACCGTCAGCCCGATGCGGGCCGATTCGCCTGGCTGCAGCGTCACCGTCGGCTGGCCGAATTGGTAGAGCAGCGCTTGCTCGTCGTCGACGGCGCTCAGGTGATAGATCACGGGGGCGTTGCCCTGGTTCTGGGCCACGAGCGTGAAGTCCCGCCGGCTGCGCACCGGCTGCAAGCTTAGGCCAAACCCCTGGTAGGGCAGCACCTTGAGCGTGCCCTGTGCGTTAACGCCGGTGTGATGCTCGCGCGAGATGACCGAGATGGTGAAACGGTGATCGGTGGCCACCGCTTCGGCCCGGCGCGGGGGCGAGAAGGTCAGCGTCAGCTGCTCTTGCGCGCTGGGCAGCAGCGGCACGCGCTCCTTGCTCACCCGCACCCAGTTGCCCGGGATGCCGGCCACGCGGACGATGAACTCGTCCACGACTGTGCCGCGGTTTTGAATGGTGAGGCTGGCCGTGACCACGCTGCCGGGCGCCACCGGCGCCGACGGCCCCACCAGTGAGACGTTCACCGGCGGACCGCTTGGCGCGGCCTGGCTCAGCGGCGCCATTGGGCCCTCGGCCGCGGGTGTAAAGGTCCGCGCCGCTTCCACCGGCCGCGGGGGCACGAAGCGAATCTCGACGTCCCCCAGGCGCACCGGCTGGTCGTCCGAGACCAGCGCCGGCGTGTTTGCGGCCAGCCGCTGGCTGCCGATGAAAGTGCCGTTGGCCGAACCCAGGTCTTCGATCATCAGCCGGCCGGACTCCACCGTCAGCCGCGCGTGCCGGCGCGAGACCGAGGCTTCTTCGATGACGAGTTGGTTGTCTCCGGCGCGCCCTACCGTCACCGTGGGCTGCTGGAGGGCGAACTCGCGCACCTCGCCGCCTGGGTAGCGAATGCGCAGCCCACCGTAACGCGGCGGCTCGCCGGCCGGGCCGCCCATGACCATGGTTTGCTGCTCGCGCGGCGGCCCGCCGGGCGGCTGGGGCGCGGGCGCCTGCGCCGGGGCGAAGCGCAGTTCCACGTCGCCCACGCGCACCACGCCGTCGTCGGGCGCCAGGCTGGGCGTGTTGGGCGCCAGCCGCTGGCTGCCCAGGTAGGTGCCGCTGGCCGAGCCGAGGTCCTCGACCATCAGGCGGCCGGCCTCGACAGTCAGGCGCGCGTGCCGGCGCGAGACCGAGATCTCGTCCAGCACTACCTCGTTGTCCGCCGCGCGGCCGACGCCGAGGGAGGCCTGCTCGACCACAAAGTCGCGCGACTGCCCGTCTGGAAGCGTGATGCGAAGTGTGCCCAGTTTCATCCCGGTCCTCTGCCCTCTTCTGCCGGCGGTGGCGGCCTGGCGGGCCCAGCACCCCGCGCGGGAGTGTACCATCGGCCCCAAGGCGGGACAAACGCCGCGGCCCTGCCGCCGTGCGGCGTGGTGTTGGGCGGCGGCGAGCCGCAGAGAGACAGCGCTGGCGCCGGCCCCGGCCAGCAGCGCGCGACGCTCAGGCGCGCCCGCGGCAGAGCGGGGTTGGCGGATAGGGGGCCTTGGCCGCCGATTGGCCGAGGGCTAGGGAACGATGACCTCGACGAACGGCCGGGTGCCAAAGGGCGTGCCGTCGGGGCCGTGCAGTTGCCACCGGCCGGTGTGCGTACCGTTGCTCGCGGGCGCGGTCAGCGCAACGCTCACGTCAACCGTGCCGCCGGGCGGCACCACGGCGGTCAGGTTGGACGGGACGCCCCCCATCACGTCGCCTCCGATGGGGCGGAGTTGATAGCCGGTGGTCCACGGGCATTCGCCATCGTTGCGCAGCCGCCAGGTCTTGGTGAAGCTCGTGCCTGGGGCGAAGTGCGTGCCATCCGGTACGCTCACGTCGGCGACGAAAGCCGAATCATTGGTTCCTTGGCAAGGCGTCGGCGCAACCGTCGCCGTGGCGGGCGGTAGCGTGGGGGTCGCCGGTGGGGTGACGGTCGGCGTGGGCAGCATCGGCGTGTTGGACGCGAGCGGCGTGGGGGTGGCGGGAGTGACGCTGGCCTGCGCCGTGGAGGTCAGCAGCGCGGCCGCCGTCTGCGCCAGGCTGGTAGCGCGCTCGGCGCTCGATGGGCCGGCGCCTCCCGAGCTGCTGCAAGCCAGCACGGCTCCGACCAGGCTAACGACGACGAAAAGCCAACGACGATGCATATCAGACTCCCTGCGACGGCAGACCGGCGCCGGCCTGCCGCCGCCGAGGGCACAGGCGATTCAATCCGTCACCGAGCGCCGAAGAACGCCAGGGCGGCGAGCGAGGCGGCGATCCCCTTCGTCCACTCGGCCAACAGATAGAACAGGCGGCCCTCCGGCTTGTCAGCCTCCGCCGCCGAATAACTGCCCAGCAGTTGACCGAGCGGCCCGAGGCCCCCGGGATGCGCTTCGAGGCGGGTCGCAACGCTGGTGATCAGCACGGTGTTGAACAGCAGGAACAGCGTCAGGAAAAACAGCACGAGACGGCGCTCAGCCCTACGCTGAAGCCGGGCGAGAAACGCGTCGATCATCCGCCTGGGGCCTCGCCGGCTAGGACTCGACGATCTCCAGCGTGTAGCCGGCGTGCGCGGGCTTTTCGGCGTCGATGATGGCCTCGACCACGGCCCGATCGATCCTGCTGGCGTTGGGCGCGCGCAGCCTGACCACGAAGCGGAAGGCGTCGTCGCCGCTGGCCGCCCGCCGGCCGGCCAAGCCAGGCTCGACGATTTCGGGTGCCAGCCCGGTGTACAGGCGCAAGAACTCGGTCAGCCCGCGCCGCGTGCCGCGCCACTGATACAGTTCGACGGCCGCGCGGATCAGCTCGCGCCGTCGCTCCTCCGGCCAGCGCTCGTCGAGCACCAGGCCCAGCCAGGAGGCCAGCCAGGGTAGCATCTCGGGCGGGGTTAGCCGCGCGTCAAGGTAGTGGTGCAGGTTGTCGATGGTGCGCTCGACCGGGCTGAGGATGCTCTCGAAGATCAGCAGGAAGCGCCCCAGGAAGTCGTCGGCGCTGTACAGTGCCGGCAAGTACTTGAGGTAAGTGCTCCGGTCGTCGGGCACGCCGGGCGGCGTGGCCCCATCGTGCGGGCCGGCGGGACCGGCCTCGGGCGTGCCCGGCCCTCGCGGCGGCTCGAAGGCCGGAGGCTGCGGCGGAACGGGCGGGCGAGTGTCGTCTGGCGCTGCGGCCGCGGACTTAATCGCGGTGTCGAGGTCGGGTCGCTCCGGCGCGGTGGGGGCGCTGGTCGCCGGGCCCTCGGCAGGCGCGGCCTCTTCTGGCGCAGCCGTGAAACGGACCTGGGTTGTGCCGATCCGCAAGACGGCGCCGTCGGGCAGGGGGACCGGCTGCCGCGCCGGCAGCCGGCGGCCGCCCAGAAACGTGCCGTTGGCCGATCCAGCATCCATCAACCGCACGCCCTCTGGTCCGCACAGCAGCAGCGCGTGGCGGCGCGAGACCTGGCTGTCGTTGATGGGCACGTCTACGTCCGAGGCGCGGCCCAGCGCCACCTGCCGCTTGGTCAGCTCGAACACCGCCGTTCGGCCGTCGGGGTACTTGACTTCCACAGTGCCGAAACGCATATCGCTCGGCGCGGCCTCGGCGCTCATGGCCCGACCTTCACCGTGATGCGATGGTCATACGAGAGCAGCAAGGCGTCCTGGGCCAGCGAGATTCTCTGGCCGGCGGCGCGCGCCTGCCCGGTGCGCAGGTCGACCTGGTACAGCGTGGCATCCTGCACGTATTCCACGCCGGCCACCGATTGGATGATGGTGAGCACCTCCGACAGGTACAGGTCGCGGCCAAAGGGCCAGCCCAAGCCTTCCGGCCCACCCCCCAGCGGATCGACGTAGGACCCGAGGCGTTCGGCTACCTGCGCGCGCACGCGGTCTGCGCTGGCGTGGCGGTGCACCACCACCACGGCCTCCACCGCCATGCCCACGTAAGCCGGGCTGTCGACCACCAGGTTGGTGCCCAGCAGCCGGCGCTCATCCAGGTATCGCCGCACCTCCTCGATTAGCTCGGGCGGCGGCTGCAGGGTCTGCGGCGTCACGCGCCCAGTGACGGCGGGCACGATCAGGACTTCTACCGTGCCCGGCGGGGGGGCATCGCTGCCGTCGGTCCGGGCCTGGATGCAGCGCGCGCGCGCCACCGACTGGCTGGCTTCGCGCGCCAGGTACTCGAAGTCTTCGGCTGTGACGGCGCGGCTGCGGGTGCGCAGCATCTGAGGCGCGCGCAGCTTGGCTGCCTCGAGCGACTCCTGATCCAGCCCGCCGGCCGCCTGGGCGCGGTTGTTGACGCGCGCGACGTATGGGATGGACGACTTGAGCACCGTGAGCGTGTTGGCGCCGACATTGCCGCTGAGGCCGCCGCCAAAGCGATAACGCCCAAAGCGGATCTGCTGGCCTTTGGGCGGCGTCGCTCCGTAGGCCCGCTCGCTGCCGTTGGGTTGGCGAATGGCCGGACCGAACTGCACTTCACCGCTGACGCTGTCGAGGACGTAGTGCCGATCGTTGGGGCCGGAGGCGGCAGCCGACTCAACCTCCTGCCACGAGATCCAATCGCCGTTCTCGTTCTGTACCTCTACCGCCTCGCCATCCTGCCGGGCCAGGATGGGCGTGTTGCTGGCGCGGAAGACCTGGCCGGGCGTGCCCGCGCTGCGGCCGAGGAACTCGTTGCGCACCAGGGTCGAGTGGGTGGCCCAAGCCGTGCCGCCGATGGCGGTGGCCTTGATTGTGTTGATGCGCGGGGAGGCCGAGTAGGGCGGCTGCTTGGGCCGCACCGCCACCAGGCGCACCCGCAGCCAGTAGGCGCGTTGTTTGGACAGCGTGCGGACGGCCATCTCGCGCGGCAGGTGGAGCACGACGGTGCCGGCCTGGTTCAGGCCGCCCGTTTCGTCGCGCTCGAGTTCGGCTCGCACCCAGGTCTTGACCTCGCCGCACCACGCCTCCCAGACCAGCGGCGGATCCCTTGGATCGACGCCGATGCCTTCCACGCGGCAATCGATGTTCAGGGCCAGCGTGTGCTGGCTCAGGTTTTCGGCAAAGCCCAGGTACAGCGCGTCGCCCGGCTGCGGCCGGCGCTGGAACGCGTCGAACAGCTCGCTGGCCAGGTCCAGCTTCGGCGTCTGGTCAGTGAAATTCTGCTCGTCGGGCGAGGTCCAGGCGAGACGCACGCTGGGCGGCACGATGGTGAGGTCTTCGTTGGTGGAAAAGGTGATGGCCGCCTGCTCACCCGTGCGCACCGTGGCCACCTCGGTTCCGCGTGGGATGGTCACCGGCCCTGGCTGCGCGGCGGACAGCCAGAAGGTGATTGGGGCGCGGGCCGGCGTGGCGCCCTGCAGCCGCAGCCCGATCAAATCCATGAAGCGGATGTAATTCTTTTCGGGCACCCGGTTAAGCCGGTAGAGCAGCAGATCGGTCATCCAGGCGAACAACTCAATCATCGTCACGCCCGGGTCGGACACATTGTGGTCGGTCCATTCCGGGCAGTAGCGCGGGATCAGGCTCTTGGCTTCGTTGACGATGTCCTGAAAGCGGCGGTCGTCTAGGCGTGGTTCAGGGAGAGGCATGAGTGACCCTTACTCGTTAGGGGAGTTGGGCGACTGGCCGGCGGCGGCGCGGCACGCCTCAATCCAGTGCGCGACTTGCGCCGCCAGCACGTCCAGCGGCACGGCGCCATTGGTCAGCACGGCGTCGTGGAACGCGCGCAGGTCGAAGATCGCGCCCAGGGCGCTTTCGGCCTGGGCGCGCAGCGCTCGGATCTTCAGCTCGCCGATCTTGTACGCCAGTGCCTGTCCCGGCCAGGCAATGTATCGGTCGATCTCGTTGGCGATGTTGAGCAGCGTTGAGGCGGTGTTGTCGGCCATGTAGTCGATGGCCTGCTGCCGTGTCCAGCCTAGCGCGTGCATGCCGGTATCGACGACCAGCCGGCAGGCGCGCCACATCTCGTAGCTCAGGCGCCCGAAGTTGCTGTAGGGATCGGCGTAGAACCCGACCTCCAGCCCCAGCCGCTCGGCGTAGAGCGCCCAGCCCTCCACGAAGGCCGCGAAGCCGCCGAAGCGCCGGAAGTTGGGCAGGGAGGTCAACTCTTGCTGGAGCGCGATCTGCAGGTGGTGGCCTGGCACCGCCTCGTGCAGGGAGAGCGCTTCGATTTCGTACAACGGCCGGCTGGGCAAGTCGTGCAGATTGACGTAGTACATCCCGGCGCGGGCGCCGTCGCCGGAGCCGGGTTGGTAGTAGGCGGTGGTGGCGCCAGGCGCCGCGTAGTCTGGGACGGCGCGGATGCCATACGGCAGGCGCGGCAGCGTCCCAAACAGCTTGGGCAGCTCGCCGTCCATGCGTTTGAGGACGTAGGCCGTGGCCTGCAGCAGGGCTTCGGGAGTGGCCGGATAGAAGCGCGGCTCGCGGCGCAAGTATTCGATGAAGGCTGCCAGACCGCCGTCGAAGCCGGTCTGGCGAATCAAGGCTTCCATTTCGGCCCGGATGCGGGCAACTTCTGCCAGACCGGTGGCGTGCACCTCCGCGGGTGTCATCGCCTGAGAGGTGTAGTAGCGGATGCGGTGGGCGTAGAACGCCTCTCCGTTGGGCAGGTTGGCGGCCGCGACGTCGTCGCGCGCGGCGGGCAGATACTCGTCGCGCAGAAACGCGGCCAGCGCCGTGTAGCCCGGCGTCACCGAAGCGGCGATGGCGCGGGCCCCGGCCTCGCTCAGCCGCGGCCGATCGGCCTCCGGCACACCGGGCGGAAAGCGCGAAAACGGCTTGTACAGGGCGCTGGCCTCCGGCGCGGCCACAACCTGCGCCTGGGCGGACGCGACGACGCCCTCCAGTGTCACCCGCGCGGGCCGGAAGCCCTGCGCCAGCCCGGCGCGCAGCAGGCTGATGTGGTCGCCCACCCAGGCCTGGAAGGCGGCCAGCCGCGCCGTGTAGGCGGCGTAGTCAGCCGCCGTCTCCATCGGCATGTGCGCGGCCAGCTCGGGAAAGAAGGTGTGGAAGCTGTAGGCCTTGGAGATCGGCAGGAAGTAGGCGTTGTGCGCGTACTCGCCAAGCTCGTTATCCAGCCAGCGTCCAAAGATGTCGTGGTTGAGTTGGCCGTCGGGCGGCAAGGCGGCGCGGTCGATAGCGGCCAGCGCCGCGCGGAAGCCGCGCAGCGCCGCCTCTCGCCGTGCGAAGTCGCGCTCGGTGGCGCCAGGCAGGCGATGGTTGTAGCGGTTATCGCCCACCGCGGTGGCGAAGAGCGGGTCATCACCCAGCCGGAATTCCCATTCCTGGGTGATCAGCTCCTGAAATTGCTCGGCGGCGGTAGGCTGCGGGGCGTTCATGGATGGCACGAGGCGGGCAGGGCGCGCCTCACCCCTCTCCGATCGTGTAGAAGGGATAGACCAGGGACCGCTCGTCCTCGGTTCCCTTGACGCGGTAGCGAATGTGGATCAGCAGCTGGCCGACTGCCCGCATCGAGGCGTCGGTTTCCACCTCTACCTCCGTGAGCTCGACGCGTGGCTCCCACCAGCCGATCGCCTCCTCGACGTAGCGCTGGACCAGGCCCAGGGTGTGGGCGTTGATGGGCGCGAACGCCAGGTCGTGGATCTTGCAGCCGAAGTCCGGCCGCATCACGCGCTGGCCTGGGCCAGTGCCCAGGATGACGTTGATGGCCTGCTCGATCTCAGCCGCGTCGCCGGCCAGGGCAATGCCGCCCCGCCCATCCGGCCGCGGCGGAAAAGCCCAGCCTCGGCCGACCAAAGGGTTTGTCATCGGTGTTTACCCGCCAATCATGACCGTGCCGGCGGCGATCACCGTGCCCACCGGCATATCGGCCGGATCGTTGCACGTGTTCGCGGTATCGCCGTTGCGCGCGGCTTGCTTGCCATTGATCAGCACGCTGGCGCTGCCCATGATGATCTGGCCCCGGTTGGAAGGCGGCGCCTGGAACGGCCCGCCCTGGGGGACGTGGGGCGGCGTGTTGGTCGCGGTGCTGCCCACCGTGGCGGCCGCCATCCCCATGATCTTGACATCGCTGCTCAGGCTGCCGTCGAGAACTCCGCTGAACGGGTGCGGCAGCGGCGTGGGAACCGGCCCGCCGGGAGAGGGGATCATGACGATGTGGGTGTCGACGCCCGTGATCTGGTCGCCTTGTTTGGCCGCGGGTTGTCCCATGTCTAGTTCAGCTCGATCGTGGCGCCCTTGACCTTGACCGAGCCGCTCGCCTCGATCTCCATGCCGGCGTTGGCCTTGAGCGACATGCTGCCCTTGGCCTCCAGGCTAATGTCCTGCTGGGCCTCGATCTGCAGCTTGCCGCGGGTGGTCAGGGTCACGTCGCCTTCGATCTCGATGGAGAGCTTGTTGTCTTTGGAGTCGATGACGATCTTGTTCTTGCCGGTCTTATCGATGATCTGAATGCCGGGCGCGTCGTCGGAGTCGTCGAACAACAGCGTGTGCCCGGCGCGGGTCTTGAAGACGCGCTGCACCACCTCGCCGGAGCGGTTGACGGCCTGGCCGGCCGTCAGCGGCGGCAAATCGCTTCCATTCCATAAGCTGCCGATGACGTAGGGGTGGTTGACGTCGCCCTGCTCGAACATCACCAGCACTTCGTCGTCGATCTCCGGCAGCAGGAAGAGCCCGCGCTCTTTGCCGGCCATCGGCGCCGCGACCCGCGCCCAGTGGCTCTCCTCGTCGCTCGACAGCCAGGGGAACTTGATCTTCACCCGCCCCAGGCCTTCGGGGTCCTGGTTGTTGGTGACAATCCCGACTACCACGCCGGCCGGCCCATTGTTGCCGTTCGCGCCGGGGTTGGTGCCGGCGCCGCCCGTCAACAGGTCGGTGAAGGTATCCGGGCTGCGGCCGCTGATGGAAAATTCCGTCAGGTAGCCGTCGTCGGCGTCGTACAGATGCCGCGTGTGCGTGATGAAGTACTCGCCATTGAACTTGTCGCCCAAAGCGTTGAGCTTGACCTTGCAGCCCGCCGTCAGCTTGGGATGGCCGGTCGCCACGCCCTCGGCCTGCAGGTTGCCGCTGGTCAGCTCGTCGAAGATCGACTTGGCCAACTGGTCGGCCTCGGCCTGGCTGCGCACGGGGTGCTGCGTGACGACCAGAACGCCGGCCTCGCCAAAGGCCTTCTCGACCACCCTGGCGCCCAGCTCCATACCGACCTGCGCGACGGCGGCCGAGTCGCCGCTGGCCACGGCTGCCAGGGCGCCCGCGGCGCCGCTGCCCAGGTACTCCTCGGCCAGGCCCAGGCCTTTCTGCAGCCCGGCCTCGGCCAGCGCCGCGGCGGGGCCGCGTGCCTCTTCCGGCAATGCGCCCAGCGCCTCGCTCTTGGCCTTCTGAACCGCGCCGCCGGCCTTCTCAGCGGCAAATCCCATCGCTTCCTGCGCCAGGCTGTTCAGCTTGGTGGAGGCGGCCCCGGCGGCCTCGCTGGCCGCGCTGCCGGCCGCGCCGGCCGCGGCGCCCGCCAGGCCTCCCAGCAGGCCGCCACCGCCGCCGCCCAGTCCAGCGCCGTTGCTGCCGGCCCGGCCGATGATGTCGCGCTTGTTGACCGGATCCCAGCCCTTGACGACGACCTCTTTGAACTGCGAAGCCGTGGTCATCCGCGGTTGGAACTGGCGCAGGGTGGTGCCGTACTCCAGTTCCACCGTTTCGCCAGGCAGGCTGCCGGGCTTCTTGAAGAGCAGTGAGCGGTCGTCCACGAGGAAGGTATAGCCCAGCCGGCGCGCGCGCTCCATGATGAACTCAAAATCCGACTGGTTGTTCTGCAGGATGTATGGGTATACCTCTGCGGTGTTGTCGACGTCGGGCTTGAGGCCATACTCGCGCGCAATCTTCGTGACGATGTCGCTGTCGGTCATCTGCACGAACGACCGGGTCTTCTTGCCCCGGTGCAGCCGGTGGGCGCGGTCGTAACCGCGGACCACGACGACCGGGACGCTGCCATACGGGTAGTCCGGCTCGACCGACGTGATTTCTCCGATCAGCAGGCGCCTGGGCTGCTGGTCGTCGCCCGCCGCCTTGGCCAGGATTTCCACCTCCTGGCCGATCTGCAGCAAGTCCGAATCGGCCCACGTCAGCCGCGGATCGCGCACCTGGAGCGTGAACATATCGGGGATGTGCAGGCTGTCGTCGACCTCGACGTTGCCCAAAGCCTGCATCAGCTCGTCCGGGGCATCCGCCCCCCCGAGCTTCAGGTAGAAGTGCGCCAGGAGCGTCGTGTCAGACATCAGCGGTTACCAGTTGGTTCATGGTCGCGGCCTGGCCGGCCAGCGCACGGGCCTCATGGCAGCGGCGGCAGGCTGATCACCGTGCCGGGTTTGACCTGGAACGGGTTGTCGATCCCGTTCGTCTCCGCGATGAAGCGCCAATGGACGGCGCTGCCGTATT
>JADLEU010000265.1 GCA_020845955.1 Anaerolineales bacterium | reverse complement strand
TGAAGGTGCCCTACCGGCGGGCTTGGGAAAAGCTGCAGGAGATGGAGCGCGGCCTGGGCAGTAAATTGGTGGACACCGCCGTCGGCGGCGCGGGCGGAGGTGGGGCGCACCTGACGCCCGCCGGGCGCACGGCGATGGAGCGTTTCCGCGCCTTTGTGACCGGTTTTGATGAAGAGGTAGCCGCTCGTTACGCGGCGGCCTTCACGCCGGGGGGCCAGGCCAATCCACCACCTGGCAGGTCCAGCGTTTCTGAACCCTGATCGCTCCTGGCTCGAGTGGGCTAACCGGCCCATCTGGAGCGTAAACGCGCAGGCGCAGGCCGTGCGTGCCTGGCCGGCCAGCGGCCTGCCAACCGGCCAGGTGAGCCAGCAAGGCCTCGGCGAGCGGCATAGGATTAGGTCCACACACCTCTACCCGCACGGCAAAAGGCGCAGCCTCATCAGCTGGTAGCCCCGGCTGGCGACTGAGCAGGGCCAGCCCGCCGGCGCCCGCCAGCCCGATTGTCAAGCAAGCCGGCCGCCGCCCCGCTATCGGCAGCAAGCAGGGCACAATCCCACGCCCTGCCCACGTTTCGCCGGCGGTCAGAGCGCATTGGTCGGGCGCCCTCAACCCCAACCACCATCCTAGCCCGCCCCACGCGTCGCGCGTGCTCACGGCCAGCGAGCTCTCGACCAACTGCCTGCCACCCTCCAGCCACGTGAGGATGGTCTCGGTCGACACCGGCGGATCCCCAGCCAAGCTCAAGGTCAGCCCAGGTTCCAGACCCAGGGAGAGCTCGACATGCGGTCCGGCAAAGGCGCCGCGCAGCCGCATAAAGCCGCAACAGCGAACCGAACGGCTCACCAGCCTCAGCCGGTCCGGGCTGGCGCGGGCGGGCTTGTCCAGAGCCACTGAGGCCTGCGGTCCCAGGCCAAACTCCAAGGGCAAGACCAGCCGGCCGCCTGGCACCAACTGTTCATACCAGGCGGGCGCGATGTCCCAGGCGCTCACGGTCAGGATCACTCGATCGTAGGGGCTGGCCGGCGCGTAGCCATGGCCGCCATCGGCGCAGATCACCTCGACGTTGGCGATGCCCGCCGCGGCCAGGTTGGCCCGAGCTCCGGCCACGATATCGGCGTCGAGATCGACGGACAGCACCCGCCCGTGGGGGCCGACCAGGTAGGCCAGCAGCGCAGCATTGAAGCCAGTGCCAGCGCCAATCTCCAAAATGCGTTGGCCCGGCGCCACGGCGAGCTGTTCAAGCATGATGGCCATGATGGCCGGCTGTGAGGAAGATGAGATCGCGTGCCCCGCGGAAAACTTGGTAGGGATGGCCTCGTCGCTGTAGACCTCGGCCAGGGGAACTTCGGGGAGGAATCGATGCCGCGGCACGGCGCGGAAAGCGGCGGCCACTGCCGGCTGGGTCAGCGCGCCGCTGGCCTTGAGCGTCTCGATGAGGGCAAGCTGCTGCGCGACGACCTCAACCGACATCAGTGCACTACAACGCCGGCTGTGTCAGCTTCCTCAGTTTCATGCCGACCTCGCGCCACTGAATCTTGGATAACCCTAGCTTTTGGCGCAGGTGTGTATCGTCCATGCCGGCGCGCAGGTCGCGGACCGCGCAGGTCCAGCGGCACAGGTCAAACGTGATGCGTTTCTTGAGCCCGGCTGCACGGGTAAGATCCTCCAGCAAATACTCGAGCCGCCGCGGTGACCAGGGAAAGAGCCTAGCCTGCGGCGCGTACTGAGCCAGGTACCGCTCATACAGCGGTATCCAACTGGGGCCCAGCCGCAGTTTGCGCTCCTTGTAGCGGTGCCGGGGATTGGGATAGCGCACCCACAACACCGGCTCGGCCGCGTTCGAGCGGTCTACATGATTTGGCACCAAGTTGAGCACCTCACCTTTCTTGATGCCGGTATCGATCAGGAGGGTGAACAGCACCAAGGGCCGCGGGTCGGGCTTTTCGGCTTGCTGGAGCGCCTCGCCGGCGGCGAGGACCGTCTCGAGCTCGGCCTCGGTCAAGACTTCGGGCAAGGGGCTTAACACCGTCTGCTGGATCAACGGCGCGGCAGGGTCGGTCACCAGCACGCCCGTTTGCGCCAGCCAGCGAAAAAAAGACTTGACGGATGTCACCCGGCGAGCGTAGGTCTTCGGGCTGCACTTCTTGCTGCCGCGCTGCCACTGCAGCCAGTTATCCAGATCGCGCGTCGTAATCTGGTTCAAGCTCTTGAACGCGCCTACGAATTGAGCGGCCAGGTTTAGATCGCCGATGAAGGCCTTCACGGTGTTGACAGGACTGTGCCCGCGTTCGAGGTGCTCGCGCCAGGCCAGGATGGCGGCGGTGAGCGAGGCATTCGGGCCAAGCGCAGGAGCCGGCTTCGGCGAGGGGCGGGTACCGGGACCCACCGTGGTCCCAACTGCTCCCGGAATTGCTGTTTCGGTTCCCTCCAGCGACCCGCCGGGCGGCGGCGCGCTAAACAAAGGCAATTGCTCGCTCATGGACCTGCTGCACCTCTGGCACAATCGCCACCGGCTGCCATGGACGCCCCGCAGTGGGCCTCCACGGCGCCAGCCCGTCCGACCTAGAACAGATGACCGTTATGCTATGCGCAATACGGTAGGGTGTCAAGCCGGCGCGGCGGCCGTAGGCCTGTATTAGCAGATTTCGGTCGGATCCACTACTGACACCGCACCCGGCCGAAGCCGCACCGATTGCCGCGCTGGCTGGGGGGCAATCTTTGTCTGAAACTTAGGGCGCCGGCGCGGCGCCGCTGGTGTCCATCCAATCCAGCCGCGGGCAGGAGTTGTAGTCGGCTCCAAGGATCACGCGGAACTGCACCGGGCTAGACGCGTTGGGCTGCGCGATGACGTGCGCATCGTCCAGGTGCAGCGCGGCCTGAAGCCGGGAGATGGGCGAGCCCTTGCTGCTGGTGGTGTAGTCGATGAGCACGGTTTGGGCCTGAGGGCTGGCGGCAGGCGCGCCGAGCGTAATGCCAAAGCCTTCGCCGCGGAGTGTCTCGGCCGCCAGGTATTCGTTCGCCACCGGCGGCGCGCCGTTCACGATCTCCACCCAGGTCAAGTCCCGCGCCAGCCGGTTGGCAGCCGGGTCGGCCAGGAAATCAGTGACCAGGGCGCGCAGCGGTTCGGGCCTGGGAAGCAGCACAGCTTCGCCGGCTGGCGTGATCCAGCCCGTTGTCTGATTAGGGCCGATGTGCAGGCTGCGGATCTGCGCCTCGTCCAGCCGTGTGGACAAAGGCACGAACTGCATGATGTCCCAAACCGACATGTCGGTCTCGACCACATCGCGGAAGTCACCGTACAGCGCGGGGATCTGGGGGATAATCTGCGCGTCCTGGGCCCGGTGGTAGATAGCGCGCAGCACCTGGCGCTGGCGATAGCTGCGGAAGAAGTCGCCGCCCACCGGCCGGGCGCGCGCGTACCACAAGGCCAGCGCGCCGTCCATATGAGCTACGCCCGCCGGCTGGGTATGCAACTCGTAGTTCGCTGGCACGCTTTCGTCGAAAGTTGGGTCGATCAGCTTGTATTCGGTCACCTGACAGGTAACGGGCACATCGATGCCGCCCAGCGTGTCCACGATCTGCCGGAATCCGTCGAAGTTTGCCAAGGCGTAGTAGTGGATGGGGATACCGAGGTTGTAGAGGATGGTCTGTTCGAGTAGCGCTGGACCGCCGCCAGGGTAGGCGTTGACGTGGGCAGCGTCGTAGGCACGATTGATGCGCGCCATGCCCCACATGGGGATATAGACAAACAAATCGCGCGGGATAGACAGCAGGCTGACCATCCCGGCAGCCTTGTTGATCGAAGCGACGATCAGCGTATCGGTGCGGACCGTGGCGTCGCTCGGGCGGTAGTCGGTGCCGATGAGCAACACGTTAATGACAGTGGTGTCGACGGACACCGCGCTCACGGCGGTAGGGTTCGGGGTCACCAGCGTAGCCCCGGCCAACGGCGTGATGCTAAAGGCGCCCAATGTAGGCTCGGCCTTGTCTTGGGCAGTAGGTGTAGCGGTGGGCCCAGGAGCGGCTGACCGAATGCCGGCCGCGTCAGCGGTAGCGCTGGCGTTGCCGCCCTGGGATGGCGCTGGCGTGGCCGCAGCTGGCGGCGTGGCCGATCGACCTGTCGCACTGCTGGGGACGGGCGAGGAAACATCTGGCGCGCGGGTGCTGGAGGCAACCAGTTGCGGGGTGGCCGTGTCGAGCGGCAGGGTAGTGCGGGCCGGCGCCGGCGAGTAAAGCGGGGCGGCCACCACGGTAGCACAGGCCGCCAGCACACCGGCAGCAGCGGCCGCGACTACCCATTGGACAACACTCGCGCGCCCTACGCGGTGGGCCAGCCGGCGCCAACGGGTGGCAAGTGGAAGCGTGCGCATAATGGAGCGCCGGCATTATACATGCGGTCCGCCAACAGCGCTTGGCAGATGCGCTAATGGTCGGCGCGGGCGCCGTTGGTTCTAGCGGTCTTGCCTTCCAGGGGCAGCAGCACATAGAAGGTACTGCCCGTGCCGGGATCACTGATCACCCACACACGCCCGCCGTGGCCTTCCACCAGGGCTTTGGCGATCGACAACCCCATGCCATTGTCGCCGAGCCCGGCAATCAGGGGCGCGTCGGCCCGGTAGAGGCGCGAGAAGACGCGGGGCTGGTCGGCTGGGGCAATGCCGCCCCCGGTGTCGCTGACGGAGATGATCAGAAAATGCAGCGGGTCCTGGCCGGGGCGCTGCTGGGTCTCGTGCTGCACGGTCAGGCGCACCTCACTGTCGTTGGCGGAAGCCGCGCCGGAGTTGTCGAGCAGGTGGCTGAAGATCTGCAGCAGAGCGTCGCGGTCAGCTTGGATCGGCGGCAGGTTGGGGGGCACCTGGCAGACCAGGTTCAGGTTCTTCTCGCGATATTGCGCCTCGGTAGCGCGGAGCGCATCATCGATCACGCGCCCCACATCCACGCTCTCGCGCGCCAGCCTGAGATTGCCCGAGTCGATGTCCATAACGCGCATCAGGTCGTCGAGCAGCACCCCCATGCGCTCCGATGACGTCTTGATACGCTCGAGGAACTTGCGCTGCAGCGCGCCGATCAGCCCTACTGACTCGCTCAGCAGCAGGTCGGCGTAGCCGATGATGGACGACATGGGCTGGCGTAGCTCCTGGGTCAGGGAGGTGATGACCTCCATGTCGGCGGCCTGCACCGGACGCTCGGGCGCGGCGGGTGGCGGGGCCAGCCGCTGCGCCTCGCTCTCGGCCAGCGCCTGGCGCAACTCGGCCAGCTCGGCTGTCTGCTGGGTCAGGCGCGCTTCGGCGTTGGCAAGCGCCTCGAGCAGTTCGGCAAGCCCCTGCTCGGGATCGGCAAACGGCAGGCTGAAGGCGTTGGCAGCACCGGCCGTGTTGCCGGCCTGGCGCTGCCTGAGTTCGGCGTGCGCGAAGTCAAGCTCGGTGCGCAGGCGGGCGACCTGCTGCTGATAATCGACCAACTGCGACTGCAGCGTGTCGAGCGCGGCAGTCGCGACGCCGCCCGGGGGCAGCGCAACTCGCGCGGCTTGTTCGGTGAGCTGAGCGGCCAAGCGCGTGGCTTCAGCCTGGGCCTGCTCGGCCTGCGCCTGCAGCGCGGCCTCGCTCGCGCGGTATTGCTCAAGTTCGGCATGCAACATGGCCATGTTCGCGCGCAGCACTGACAGCTGGGCCTCCGCCTCGCCCTGACCAGCCAGGCCTGTTGGCAGGGGCGGCGCCTGTGCCTGTTGAAGCGCGGCCTGCGCTGCCTCCAGCTCAGCCGCCAGCCGCGCTTCGCGCTCGCTCTGTCCCGAGGTCTGTGGCTGAAGGGCGTGCAGGCTGCGGCGCAGATCCTCCACCTCCTGCAGCTGGTCGGCGTGCAGATCTGCCTCGCGCCGTAACACGGCCGCTTCCTGACGGGCGGCGTCACGCTCGGCCAGGGCCGCGGTCAGAGCTTCGTGCGCGGCGTGGCGCGGCCGGTCAACCTGCTGCCACGCCTCAGCCAATGGCTCGGCCAGAGCGCTCAGCCAGGCTGCCTGGGCGGCGGACCAGGCAGCCTGTCCGGCTGGTGGCGCCATGCCCAGCACGGCCAACAGAGATCCGTCTGGGGCACGCAGCGGCGCCAGGAGCAGTGGACCGCCCATCTCGGCGCCAACTGGTGAGGCCAATCCAGTCAGGCCACCCTCGTCAGGACCAGGCGACCAGGTAGCCGTTTCACCGCGGCGGAGGGCCGCAACTGCCTCGCCGCTGGCGAGTGCACTCTGCTTGGGCGCGGCAAGCGTCTCGTCGCCGCGAGCAGCGCCTACCGGATCCAATGATCCAGTGATGACGTGACGGCGCAGCTTGCGATCGTAGGCACTGGCGATGGTGAACCCGCCGAGGCTGTCGGGGGTGAGAAGCAGCCCGAGCGGAGCGTGCAGAGCGTGAGCGATGGCCTGCGTCGTCGCGTGGGCCAGGGCTGATCGGTCAGCCGCCGTGGCGAGCGCGGCGAGCGCCCGGGCCAGCGTCAAGTCAGGGCTGGGTTCGGTGATGGCCGGCGACGGAAGGACCTCCTTGCCGGCTGGGGTGGGCTCGGCCGGCAGCTTCAGTAAGCCTGGCGCCGCAGCCACAGCCAGCGCCTCGTCGGAGCGCAGGAAGACCAGCGCGGCCAGCAGCGGCACGGCGACAATCTCAAACAGGCGTTCGACGCCCGCCACGTTGGCCGCGATTGGATACAGGTAATGAATGATGTGCCCGGCCAGCAGCAGGGCCAGGAACAGCGTGCCGAGCAGCCAGTTAGGACGGCGCCGGATGGCCAGGACCGCCATCGCGGCCAAGCCGGCCACAAGCAGCGCGATCTGGGCGGCTTCCCAGACGGTTTCCTGGATCGTGCCGTTATAGAAGGCCGTAACGCGCGCCTCCTGTGCCCACAAGGCCCAGCTGATGCCTAAGGCCACCAGCACCAGCAGCCCAGCCAGGCCAGTCATGGAGTCTAGGAGGCGCTGCGGCCGTGGCGCGGCAATGATCCAAAGGCCGAGCAGGATGGTGAGCGCGGAGGCCGCACGCTCATAAGGTGGGATGAGAACGAGGGGATCGATGAGGCCACTGGCGGCGGCCAGGGCCAACGCCAGACTGGCCAGGCGCAACCCGAACATGAGGCTGGCGGCGAGGGCCAGGCGGCTGCCAGTCGACGGCGCGGCTGATGGCCGGCGCTGCGGGGAGCGGCCAACCGCCATGGCAGCCGCTGCGCCCAACGCGAAGACCAACACCAGGTGAAAGACCAAACCACCAGGGAATTCGCTGACCTGGGCGGCGGCCTGCAAGAAGATGTCCATGGGCCTCGGGGCAAATGCCTATGATTCTGCCCGAAATGTGGCCGGGATTATAGCATAGTGCCATTTTGGGGTATGGGCTTAGCAGGGCAGGGGCGGGTCGTCCTTGAGCTCCTGGCGCAGTGGCGGGGCCGGCACGGTTGACGGCGGCTGGTGCATGGAGGCGCCGCGGGCATCGCGAACAAGCCTGGCACACAACTTGTGCTTTGACAAAACACGTTTTCGGGGTAAAATCTTGGCCTGCAAGCCGAAGTGGCGGAATTGGCAGACGCGCTACGTTCAGGGCGTAGTGGCCGCAAGGTCGTCTGGGTTCAACTCCCAGCTTCGGCACACGACAATCCCGGATGTAATATCCGGGATTTTTCGTTGGCCGACCTTGCGCGAGTTGCACCTGGGCGAGAGTGAGGTATCATGCCGGGCATGGGAGGCAGCCGTGACGCAGCGCCCACGCGCAGGGAATAAGGGCCTCAATCGACCGCCGCTTTCACTGCTGCAGGTGTTGTTCGTGGTTGGGCTGGCAGTCGGCCTGTTGATTATGGTGGACTTCAACCGGCGGCAGGCGGAAGCGCAACGGCTGGAGGCAGACCGTGACCGCGTGGCGACCGAGGTTGCGGCGCTGCAGTTTGAGCACGACGCGCTCGAGACTCAAGTGGCCTACGCGACGACCGACGCGGCCGTCATCGAGTGGGCGCATGAACAGGGCAAACTTGTGCTGACGGACGAGGTCTTGGTGGTGCCGCTCGTGCCGACGCCGGCGCCGACCGCGGCGCTAGCGCCACCCGCGCCGCCGCCCCTTCCAGCGCCGTGGACATTGTGGTGGGCTCTGTTCTTCGACATTCGACCGCCGGTGCAGTCATAGGCACTGTTTGGCTGAAGGTTTCAGCGTTCGGGGCTGCTCCCCTCTCCCTATCAAGTCAAAAGACAATAACACCGGGCCGGCCACGCTCCTTTCGGGTGTGCTGGACTGTTCATACTGCTGACGAGTGAGCTGGAGATCACGACGTCTGCGCCATCAAAGGGCCAAACGGTAAACCGGGCCAGGGTGCAGCGAAAGGTGATGTTCTGACTTGACAGAACAGTAATCACTTGCGCTAATTCCAAATATCAGTATATAATTCCACTACATGGAACATTGGTTGGCTTTTCATATTTCAATCTGGTTTTGTGCCTGAAATGGATAATACTGCAGTCAAGACAGTCGATCGTTTGGTGGAAATATTGGACTATTTCACACTTGAGCAACATTCACTCTCGTTGGCAGAGGTAAGCACCCACCTAAACCTACCCAAGAGTACCCTTCACCGCTTCTTGAAAAGTCTCGAAACACATGGGATCTTACGCCGGGACAGGAATAGCAAGAGGTGGCAACTGGGATACCATTTGATCGCCTGGGGCAACCTGGCGACGGAAAGCACCACTCTGCGAGAAATCGCCAGGCCCTTTATGTGCGATCTTGTAGCTGAAACCGACGAGACCGCCATTTTGACCGTCTATCACGATCATGAGGTCATCGTTATTGATATGTGCGAGACCAGCCACTCTGTTCGCTTGAAGATGGCGATTGGCACGCAGCGCGCCCCCCACGCCGGAGCTTCTTCCAAGGTGCTGCTGGCTTACCTTCCTGAAGAGGAAGTCGTGGCAATCGTTGAGGAAAAGGGCTTGCCCAAGTTGTGCACCAATACGATCACTGACCTGCCTAGCCTCAAGGAAGAGCTGAAGCGCATCCGGCTGCGCGGGTATGCAGACAGCCTCGAGGAAACCGACCTGGGCGCCTGGGGCGTAGCCACTCCGATTTATGATTGGAGAGGCTGCGTCGTCGGAGCGATTGGATTGGCCGGCCCGACACAGCGTTATAGCAAAGATAAACTGGATCAATTTGTGGAATTGTGTCGTAAACAAGCCAGGCAAATCTCGGAACAGGTAATTTGACAACGGGACGTCGCAATACTCCGAGATTTCGGATAATGACTCCCAGATCCTGAGATTACACCCCCTGGCGGCATCCAACCGACGGAAGTCGCCATGACGAACAAGCGAAACGGTTCGAGGCGGCGGCAGCGCCCATTGGGCTAGCGCCTGGTCAGCCAGTGAGCCAGCAAGACACTCATGCGAGCGCCGATGCGTTGGTGACCTTCCCGCCGACCTACGTTTTCAGACGGAACCGGAGATCGCCCTGTTGATGCTGGCCGAGATCCTGGCCGCCGGTCACTTGACCTTCCGCTGGGTCACCGCCGACGAACATTTCGGCGAAAACCCGGCCCCTTTCGATGGAATCGCGGCCGCTGGCCAGTGGTACCAGGTGGAAGTCTCCAAGGACACCCGATCTACCATCTGCTCGCAGGCGGAGGTGGTGCGCGGGACCGGCTGGCGTTTACGCCGGTTGTTCAACAACAAGTCCGGCCCTCACAACGGCCCAGGCGCGCTAGCTTGTGGCCCGCGCCATCGAGCAGCGCAGCGACCATCTATGCGATCTTGGCGACCTGATCCACTATCGCCAGCGGCGCCATCAGGCCGCCTACCGCTCACACCGCAAGCGCACGCTTTAAGGCTAGGCATCCGTCCAACCAACCACAAAAACGTTACATAAAAGTTTGCAGGGAGGGTCTATGGTGAGCCTGACAGGCAAAGATATTCTCAATGGGGAGCAGTTCACACGAGAGGAAATTGACCTGATCTTTACCGTAGCCGACGACTTTCGTGATCAATTACGCGATAAGCCAGCGCTCAATTTGATGAACGGCTATGTATTGGCAGCGCTCTTCTTTGAGCCGAGCACTCGCACCCGGCTCTCGTTTGAGACAGCCATGCACCGTTTGAGTGGCAATGTGATCGGGTTCTCTTCAGCCGAGTCATCCTCGACCGCCAAAGGGGAGACGCTTATCGACACGATCCGCACCGTGGACCAATATGCCGACATCATAGCCATGCGCCACCCACAGATTGGTTCGGCTAACGAAGCCGCCTCGGTGGCGAATGCGCCTGTGCTCAATGGAGGCGATGGCGCTGGTCAGCACCCCACTCAAGCGCTCCTCGACCTGTACACCATCCGGCGCGAACGGGGCGATGTCAACGGAACTACGATCGTGTTGTGTGGGGACCTGAAGAACGGGCGCACTGTGCACGCGGGCGTCGAGGTGTACAAGCACTTTCAATACAACCTGATCATGGTTTCACCAGAACAGCTCAAGATGCCCGCCGACATCACCAGCAGGCTGCGCGGCTACGGCGTTCATATCCGGGAGACCACCAGCCTGGAAGATGCTCTGGCTGAAGGCGACGTGCTCTATATGACCCGCATCCAGAAAGAGCGCTTCGCCGATCCAGACGAATACGAGCGACTAAAAGGCAGCTACATCCTCACCCGGGAGATGGTCGAGCGCATTCGCCCCGACCTGACGATCCTGCACCCTCTGCCGCGCGTCAATGAGATTACGTCCGATGTGGATAGCTTGTCCACGGCGGCTTATTTCCGCCAGGTCCGGAACGGGGTCTTCATCCGCATGGCGCTGATTGCGCTCATAATGGGTAAAGTATGACATATTTATCGCAACTCGCAAGAAACATCGCTGAGTCGCCCACGTTTGCTTTGAATGAAGAAGCCCGTTTGCTGCGCGAGCGTGGCGAGGCGGTGATCAACATGAGCATCGGCGAACCGAAGAATAAAGCGCCGATCGCCGCGATTCTCAGCTCCGTCTCCAAGATCGTATCTGGCGACGTCAAGTATTCGCCTCCAGACGGCACGCCTTCTATGAAGAAGGCCATCATCGGCTACATGGGGGAGAACTATGACCAGAACGTGGCTCCCGAAAATGTAATTGTCTCTTCGGGCGCTAAACAGTCTCTCTTCAATGCGCTCTTCGCCATCCTGAACCCGCAAGATGAAGTTATTATCTTAGCTCCGTACTGGGTCAGCTATCCGGAGATGGTCAAGATGTGCCACTGCGTCCCGGTCATCGTTACCCCCGACGATGGAAGCTTCCACCCGCGCATGGATGAGATCGAACGGGCCGTTTCGTCCTACACCAAAGCAATCATCGTCAACAGCCCCAACAATCCATCTGGGGAGGTCTTCTGCGACGATTTTATCGCTCAGATCGTTGACTTCTGTGAGCGCAAGAAGATTCATCTGATCATGGATGATATTTACCACAAGCTGGTTTTCGACGGGAGGCGGCCTGCGCCTGCTTATCGCCATACAAAGCAAGACCTGGAAAGTTCCATGATCCTCGTGGTAAACGGCGTCTCGAAGCTGTATGGCATGACCGGCTTTCGCATAGGTTGGGTGGTAGCTCCTCGCAACATGGTGGCGGTGATGACCAACGTCCAGGCTCAAACCACTTCATGCGCCTCGGTCGTGTTGCAAGCCGCGGCAGAGGGCGCCCTGACCGGCATGCAAAGCATTGTCGAGAGCCTGCGCCTGACGTTCCAAAACAATCGGGACGTGCTCATGCAGGAGCTGCGGGCGTTCAGCGGCATTCGCATCAACAAGCCCGGCGGCACGTTCTATGCGCTGCCAGATTTTCGCGCCTACCTGCCTTCTGCTCATGCGAAGGATTCGGTCGAGCTGGCCAACTATCTATTGCGCAAAGCCCTGGTGGTCACCGTGCCCGGCAAAGAGTTTGGCATGGAGGGGCATCTGCGCTTGAGCTACGCCGGCTCGGCCAAAGACATCACGACTGCCATTGAGCGGATTAAATGGGCTCTCGACCCAAACGCTCCCAACGAGATCTACATTGGAGACCGCAAACTCATCCGGGACTGGCTCTAAGCCCATGGAAAACCTTCTTGACATCAAAACACCTGCCCAGAAGCAGGCTGACGCTCTGAAATGCGATTTCGGCTTGGCTAATCACGGTCTCTCCAACCTGAATCACGCTTATTGGAACCTGCCGATGGAGGCCCTCTACGAAGAGGCAATCTTCCGCAACGAAGGCAAGATCACCCGCGCCGGGCCGCTGGTCGTCAACACTGGGGTGCACACCGCGCGTGCCGCTAGCGATAAGGTGATTACGAGCGAAAGCACCACGCAAGACCAAATCTGGTGGGGGCAATACAATCGTCCCTACAGCGCCGAAAAATTCAATGAGCTTTTCAGCCGTGTCCAGGGTTTCCTGCAAGGGCGTGACGTCTTTGTGCAAGATTGCTACGCTGGTGCCGACCCCGATTATCGCATACCGGTGCGGATTATCACCGAGTATGCTTGGCACAGCATGTTTGCGCGGAATATGTTCCTCTTGCCGCAGACGAATGAGGATTACCGGCGGCACATCCCCGAGTTCACCGTCATCGCTGTTCCGTCGTTCAAAGCCTTTCCACAAATAGACGGCACTGCCAGCCCGACTGTGATCGCCCTCAATTTCGATCAGAAACTGTGCATCATCGGTAATTCGGGCTATGCAGGCGAGATCAAGAAATCGATCTTCACTATGATGAATTATCACCTGCCGTTGCAGGGCGTGATGTCGATGCATTGCTCGGCGAACACCGGCCCAGAAGGGGATGTAGCCCTCTTCTTTGGCCTGTCGGGCACCGGTAAAACCACCCTCTCCGCTGACCCATCTCGCGGGCTGATTGGCGATGACGAGCACGGCTGGAGCGATAGCGGCATTTTCAATATTGAGGGTGGATGCTATGCCAAGGTGATCGGCCTATCACCGTCTGCCGAGCCGCAGATCTACGCCTGCACGCGCCGTTTTGGCGCCATTCTTGAGAACGTGGTATTCGATCCGGTGACGCGACTGATAGACCTGGATGATGACAGCCTGACCGAAAACACGCGCGCCTCCTACCCGTTGGAATTCATCGAAAACGCGGTCAGCCAAAAGCGCGGCGGGCATCCCAAGAACATCGTCTTGCTCACCTGCGATGCATCGGGTGTCTTGCCGCCGATCGCCCGCTTGACCCCTGAGCAGACCCTCTACCACTTCATCTCAGGCTATACCGCCAAGGTAGGCGGGACTGAAATCGGTCTGGGCGATGAGCCCGAGATTACCTTCAGCGCCTGTTTCGGCGGGCCATTCATGGTGCACCATCCGGCTTATTACGCCGACCTGTTGATGCGCAAGATCAACCGTTATGGGGTGAGCTGCTGGTTGATCAACACCGGCTGGGTAGGAGGGGCTTATGGCGTCGGCAAGCGCATCAGCATCCGGTACACGCGCGCAATTCTAAACGCCGCCCTGTCTGGCAAGCTAGAGTGCGTCGAGCACTTCACAGACCCGGTCTTTGGGTTTCGGGTGCCGAAGACCTGCCCGGACGTCCCGGAGAACGTCCTGGACCCGTCGCTGGCCTGGCCCAGCCGGGAGGCCTATATGAAACGCTACCGCGCCCTGGCTTCTCGTTTCATAGACAACTTCAAGAAGTTCGAGGACGCCGCAGCGCCTGAGGTGCGCGCGGCAGGACCAAAGCTGAATGGAGTGCAATCAATCTGAAACGCTCAGCGTTGAAGTATCAGTCACGTGGGAGCCAAGGAGAGGAAAAGGACCAATAGGTGGAAAAAATGGACAAATCTCAATTCAACACCCTGGGCAAGGTAACCCCGCGCAAAGATGGGGTGGCACGGGTTACGGGTCAGGAAACCTATACCGTAGATACAATCCTGCCGCGCATGCTGCACGGGCGAACGGTGTGTTCGCCCTTCGCGCATGCCCGGATCAAATCGATCGATACCCGCCTGGCCGAAGCCATGGGCGCGGTGGTGCTCACCTTTCAGGATATCCCGCGCCGGCGCTACAACGAGCGGATCATTACCGTGGAATGGGCCTTGCACAAAGACCACTACGTGCTGGCGGACAAGGTGCGCCGGATGGGCGAGGCTGTCGCCGCGGTGGCAGCAGAGACGGAAGAGCTGGCGGAAAAGGCCGCTCGGGCGGTCGTAGTCGAGTACGAGCCGCTGCCGGTCGTGCTGGACCCAATCGAGGCGATGCAACCTGGGGCTGAACCCCTGTATGACACCGTAGTGTACGGGGACCAAGAGATCCAGATCGAAAAGAATATCGCCTGCGCACGAGAGGTCAATGAGGGCGATGTCGACAAGGCTTTTGCCGAGACTGATGTCTTCGTCGAGGGCACCTTTGACGTCCACAAGATCTACCATGCCCAGATGGAGCCTAAGTCGGTGGTCTGCCGGCCGGAGCCTGATGGCGGCATCACCGTGTGGGCGACGACGCAGTCAATCCATAACACACGCATCGTGCTAGGGCAGATCTTTGACATCCCGCTGAGCAAAGTCAACGTCAAACGCATGTCGGTGGGCGGGACCTTTGGGTCGAGCATCCAGATGAACTCGGTGGTGCCGATCGGCGTCGCCCTGGCTCTCAAGGCGCGCCGGCCGGTGAAGCTCACCCTGACGCGCGAGGAAGACATGCACGACCACGGTCGCTTCGGCACGCACGCGCACCTCAAGCTGGGCGCGAAGAAAGATGGGACGTTGACCGGGATCGAGCTGGAGCTGGTCGCTGACATTGGTGCCCATATCCTGCAAGGCTATTCCTTCCTGGGCGTATCGATCGGCTGGATTGTTTCGCTTTATCGCCTCCCGAACGTGCGCTACAAAGGCACCTGCGTGTACACCAACAAAGCGCCCGGCTGCGCCATGCAGGGCTTCGGCAACCCGCAAGCCACCTTCGCCATGGAATCGCTGATGGACGAGCTGGCGGAAAAACTGGGCATGGACCCGGTTGAACTGCGCTTGAAGAATTACGTGCGTCTGGGGATGACCTTTTGGGGCCAGGGACCCATGGTGCGCTCGCTAATCCGGAGCGATGGCGTGCCTGACCTACTGGAAAAGGGCAAAGAGCTGATCGGGTGGGACCGGCGTCAGCCTCCCGGGCTAAAGAGCGGGCGGTTTCGCCGGGGTATAGGGCTGGGGCGCGGCTTCCACACCTCGTCGGCCGGGGCTCCCCAACCCGGCGACGTCATCGATTACTCTGGGGCGCTTGTGAAAATCAACCAGGACGGCTCGGTGGATGTCGTCTCGGCGCTGGTGGACCATGGCGGCGGGACACTCGAAGGCATGGCGAAACTGGTCGCCGAGACCCTGTGCGTGCCCCTGGACATGGTCAGCGTGGTGCCTACTGACACTGGCAATGCCCTTTACGACGTGTGCACCCACGCCTCGCGCGGGACGTATGCTGGCGGCGGAGCAGCCGTGCGTGTAGCAAAACAGGTCAGACAGGAAATTTGTGAGACGGCGGCGCGCTATTTGAACGTACAGCCAGAAGCCATCGAGATGAAGGTGGACCAGGAGCTGGGACAGGCTGTCATCTACGTGCCCTCCATCCCAGACAAGCAAATGACCCTAAAGCAGCTAGCTTCGCGCTGCTGGTCTGAGAGTTGGAAGACGATCGCCTCGATGGATAGCTACCGCCCAGTCGCCTGCCCGCCGGCTTATGTGACCGTCTTTCTGGAAGTCGAGGTGGACACTTGGACCGGCGCCGTGCGCACTCTGCACGCCGCCCTGGGGGCTGACTGCGGAACCGTGGTCAACCCCGACGGCGCGGTAGGACAGCTCGAAGGCGGGTTGTCGCGCGGAATGGGCATGGCGCTCTATGAGGATATCGATTGGGATGAGCGCGGCCAGCTGCGCTCTAAGGGGTACCTGGTGGACGCCAAAACACCTGGCATCATGGAAAGCCCCCACCTGGAGGGCCTAAGCATCCACTTTGCTGACACTAACGAACCCACCGGCCCACATGGCGCCAAGGGGATGGGCGAGGCCGCGCTCAATCCCGTGCCGGCGGCCTACGCTAACGCCATATACAATGCCATTGGCATCCGTTTCTACCAGCTACCCATTACCTCGGAGAAATTACTGGCTGCCTTGGTGGAAAGAGAAACGATGCTGAAGGAGAGGCTGCGCTAATGGACAATCCAATGCAAGTCAAGGGGATGACGAACTCGCACCTGCTGATGCAGGGTTTCGACTATCTGGATGCCGCCTCGGTGGAGGATGCGGTCACCTGGCTGGCGCAGTACAACGGCGGCGCCCGCCTGCTGGCAGGCGGCACCGACCTGATCGTAATGATGAAAATGGAGCGCGCCAACCCACGAGCGATTATCAATATCGGCCACATCCCAGGACTGAATGAGATCAAGGCCAACCCCGACGGGTCGGTGAGCATCGGGGCGCTGGTGAGCATCCACACCCTGGCTACTGACGCAATGATACACCAGCGCTATCCGGCCCTGGCAGAGGCGTGCGGCTCGTTCGGCAGCACCCAGATCGAGGTCATGGGCACAATCGGAGGCAACCTGTGCAACGGCTCCCCTGCCGCAGATACGGCTCCAGTGCTGCTAACCCTGTGCGCCGAAGTAACCTTGGCCGGTTCATCGGGCAGGCGCAGCCTGCCGTTAGAGAAGTTCTTCCTTGGTCCGGGGAAGACCGCCTTGCAGCCCGATGAAATGCTGGTGGAGATCACCTTGCCTGCCTCCTCACCTGGCTCGACCAGCGTCTTCCTCAAGGCCTCGCGGGTGGCAGCCGACCTGGCAATAGCCAGCCTGGCGATCTCGTTGAGCCGCCGGGCCGGGCGTATCAGCGAATGCCGGGTAGCGATGGGTTCGGTTGCCCCGACCCCCATGCTGCTACCGCGTGTGGCTGACGCGCTCATCGGATGTGTCTACAGCCCAGAGTTGGCGGCTGAGGCCGGTGCGCTGGCAGCGGAGGCGATCGCGCCAATCGACGATGTGCGCGCCAGCGGCTGGTACCGCAGGCAGATCGCCAATGTCATGTTGCAGGACGCGCTGCAACTGGCGTGGGATCACCTGGCGGCGTCGAAGCCGCCGAGCATGCCGAGGCGGGCGAGCATCCCCGTCAACGGACACCACGCCCTGTCCATCGCCCCTGTGATGAAGTCCGGCGAGCGCCAGGAGATTGAGCTCAAGGTGAACGGGCGCATAGCCAAGGTCTGGGTGGCCCCGAATGAGCTGCTTTTGAATGTGCTACGGGGCAAGCTCGAGCTGACCGGGGCCAAATACGCCTGTGGCATCGGCGAGTGTAGCGCCTGCACCGTCCAGGTGGATGGCAAACCCATGCTCGCCTGCTTGGTCCTGGCTGCATCCGCGGTTGGAAAAGACATCGTCACCGTTGAAGGGCTACAAGACCCGCAGAGTGGCGAGCTGGACTGGGTCCAGCGAAACTTTATCGACAACACGGCCTTCCAATGCGGCTACTGCACACCTGGACTGATTATGGCCACCAAGGGGCTGTTCAATGAGATCGTCGACCCAAGTGAGGAGCAAATCCGGCATTATCTGCGCGGCAACCTATGTCGTTGCACCGGATACGCGAGCGTCATGCGAGCCGTGATGGGCAGTGCAACCCCGCAGGAATAGTGAAAGCGTGGTATTCATGCAAGCTGAAATTGACTTGTTCAGGCCGAGGACTTTGGGAGAAGCGTTAGCCCAGTTGTCTGAGCATGCTCCGCAGGGCAATCCGCTGGCTGGCGGCACCAACCTGGTGGTCGAGATGCGCGTTGGTCGCCACCAGGGCAAGTCGATGGTGGACCTGGGCCGGCTCAAGGAGCTGCGCGGCATCCAAGCCCAAAACGGGCACATCGTCATCGGAGGAGGCACGACAGTCTCCGAGCTTCTCAAACACCCGCTGATCGCGGACCACGCCGTGCCGCTGTGCCAATCGGCGGCTGTGTTTGCCAACCCCTTGATCCGCAACCGCGCTACAGTCGCCGGGAACCTGGTGGACGCATCTCCGGCGGCGGACCTGGCTCCGCCCCTGCTGGCGTTGGGCGCCGAGGTGGAGTTGGTCAGCCGGGAGCATACCCGTTGGGTATCCCTGGACGAATTCATGGTGGGCGTGCGCAAGACCCTGATTCAGCCCGACGAGCTGATGCGCTCAATCCGCTGGAGCAAGCCGCCGAAACGCAGCGCCGGAGCATTCTATAAGGTCGGGCTGCGCAAGGCGGATGCCATCTCGGTCTTGAGCGCGGCAGTGATGGTGGCATGTGATACCTCAGGGCGCTGCAAGCTGGCGCGCATCGCCCTGGGCGCGCTCGCGCCGCGCCCCTTGCGCGCTTATGAGGCGGAAGATGTGCTGCAAGGCCAGCCTCTGCAGGCGGAAGGGATTGCCGAAGCCGCCCGGCTGGCAGCTGAGGCCGCCCGCCCAATCAGCGATATTCGCGGCACAGCCGAGTACCGCAAACGGGTGACGGAGGTCATCGTGCGCCGCCTGCTTGTCCAAGCCTCAGAAGCATTGGAGCACCCTTAAATGAAACCAGAAGTCATCACCCTGCACATCAATGGACGCACTCATTGCGTCGCCCTTGCCCCAAACGTGACCTTATTGACCGCTTTACGTGATCTGGGCTCTACTGATGTCAAAAGCGGCTGCGAAAAAGGCGACTGCGGCGCGTGCGCCGTTTTCCTCGACGGCGTGGCGGTTAACAGCTGCGTGGTGCTTGCCTGGCAGGCGGACGGCATGCAGATCATGACCGCAGCCGGGTTGGGGACCACGGAGAATCCCCATCCCTTGCAGGCTGCCTTTGCACGTGAGGGCGCTATCCAGTGCGGGTATTGCACGCCCGGATTGATCATCGCCTCAAAGGCGCTCCTGGACCACAACACGCACCCATCGGGAACAGACATCCGCG